>JBIKKR010000053.1:0-17671 GCA_044360225.1 Bdellovibrionota bacterium
AGCAAACCGCATCGACTCTAGTGCATCATGTGCTATTGAGCGCCCATCCGAAGACATGCTCACATCTTCGCATGTCTAACGTTAATACAACATATCAAATATCAACTAAATTATGTTACCTACTATAGCTACTAACTTAGAAGCTACGGCTGGCTGGTATTTTCCTTTCTTAGCAGTCATCACTTTTTTGCTAACGCACCAAACTTTCCCCGCTTTATCAAGCTGAGTCTGCGCACTACTAATAGACGCCCCGCAGAAGACTACAAGAAAAAGAGTAAAAATTGCGGTAAACATCGGGCTATTGCTGATATAGAATCTAAAACTACACCATGACTTTGTAGTCGAGCCCAGACCGGAAAATATAGAATTGAAATGATGTATACTATTACTCATTGTTCCCTCATTTGAATAAGACCCCATTAGAGTGGATGCCCGCTGGAGAAGCCTACCTAGTTCACATCATCAGATCAACAATTTTCATCGTTCCCTAGCTACCGACTTCCCGTACGCCAGGACAACAACAGGAGATAACATTCAGGTTGCAGCACATCCTGTTTCTAGAGCGACTGCTACCCCACGCTCGGCTTCTCTCACCCATTCAGTAAGATCTTCGACCTCGATAGGCTTCGCAAAAAACTCACGCGCTCCCAGTGCAGCAAAACGATAGAGCAATTCATCGTTCACCTCACCACTCATAACCGCTAACCGCACCTGTTTACCCGACGTAGCAAGAAGCTGTAGGAGCCGCTTGGCTCCACCATCTGGCATGTGCGCATCACACAAAACGGCCGCCACGGGCTGAGCAATGATTACATCGATCGCCGTGCCAATCGCTGTAAAGCACTCGGTCTTGATGCCCTTTCGACTGAGCACACGCTCAAGCGACTGCGTGTGATCACTGTCATCATCAACTATGATCAGCCGTTCCCCCGCTACATCACCTCCATTATCAACGGGCGCTGGAATCTCCAGTGCGGGCGCATCCGCCCGCGATACATGCACATCGGATTCCTCTTTCTGAGCCAAGCCGGGAGGATCCCTGAACCTCACAACGCGATCTGTGTTTGACACACCGGCATCGCCTCGAAAGTAGGCTCTCTGAACCAATACGGGTTCCTCAGGGACAACGATATCTACCGATGAACCGTTTGAAGACGAAGTAAGAATAAGATCCCCTCCCTGCGCCGCAAGCGCTAGCTTGCACGCGACGAGACCAACCCCCCACCCGTGACTGCTCGCGGGGCTACTCTGCACATCACCTCGGGTAACACTATCGATCACACTCTGAGGAATACCTGGGCCGAAATCAATCACTCGAATGATCCACTGCGATGTAGTGACTCGATGCAACTCGATCCGAATCTCTCCCTTGCCAGAGTATCGAACCGAGTTCCCGAGCACGTTCGAAACTACGCGCTCAAGATCGAGCTCAGAAATCCGAGCGCGGGCGCTGGTTCCAAAGGGAAACGCCACAACACAGTGGTTCCCTCGCTCAAGCGACTCAGATAAAAACCGGTCACACACACGACGTACAACTGTCGAGATATCACTCGAACCATCATCAGAGCTGTGAGAGGCTGCGCTCTTGGGCGAAAATTTGCCGAGTAGTTTCTCAATGTAGAGCAGCTCATCCTGCAGCCGCACCGTTTCGTCGTATATCTGGGGGTATTCAACGGCAACATCAGATATAAGGTACTTCAACGCACCTATTGGCGCTTTGGCATCGTGCGCGAGCGCCGTCATCTCTCTCAGCTTGACTCGTAATCCTGCTAAGCGCTCACCGAATAGTTTTACTGATTGCAGTACTGGGCCATACACTGATAGCCACTTAGAAATCGTCGTAGCGATAGTCTGAGCCAACTCCACCCGTTTAGGGGTCGCTGACCCCTGCAACCCTACCCACACGGCTGCCTCGCCATCCCGGAGTAACACCTTAGGTACCCCGAGCCGGAGAACGATTGAGGTGCGGAATCGTGCATCGATAAATCTGACTGTATCGAGAGCATGATCACGCACTCGGCACATAACCTGAGCACCACTCTCCTCAACGAGCATCCCAAGCAGGGTCTCTACTGGCAGCGCTGGTAACTCTTTAGGGCGCCCCACAAAGCTGCTCCCATCACTGCGCCTAATGATTATCGCAAATGAGGCAAATTCAAGGGCGCATTCGTGATGAAGCTCCCATGCTGCACGATCGACGAAGCCCTCTAACGAGCCATCGCCAACCCCGCTGCAGTACGCCAGGGCTCGTCCCAGTGCAGTTGAAATCCGCTCGCTCACGCCGCCTCTTGCAATGAACTGCTCTTTGACAACCGCACTACCTGTGCGCACAAAACTCTCGGATCCTTCGTCTTACTCACGAGCGCGTCAGCTCCAGTCTCAAGAGCCGCCACCTCTGCCTCAACCCCATCATCCGAGGTGAGTATAATCACTGGGATGCTCCGAAGTCGCGGATGCTGCCTCAATGTCTGCACAAACTCCTTGCCATTCATCTCCGGCATGTGCAGGTCGCAGATAATCACCTTAGGAAGCAAGGTGAGTTGTCCAATCAACATCTCAAATGCAACGCGACCGTTCTCAGCAAAGGAAACCTGGAAGCTCTCACGCGTGAGAAGCCGCTCAACGATGCGGCAGAACATCGGATTGTCGTCGATTACGAGAACTGGCACCTCGGCTGAGCGGCCACCCAAAGCGTGCGCATCTTCTGATCGCTCTAGTTCCGAGTCCGGCAACAGCGCCGCTGTTGCCGATGGCGGAGTTGGAGCAACAACTCGCTCACTCGGTGTCCAGGCGATCCCCACCGGGATATCCTGCGCACTCCACGACAGGCGTACATTTGAGGAGCTTCCGAGCGACCGCACCAGCACCTTACCCACCGAGTGGTGCGAAAATACCTCTCCTTCAATCCCATGCAGATGTAGCAGCAGACTCTCAAGCGCTTGGGGTTGCACGGACCCTACAGCAACCCTCCCTTCAACTGTCGTAAACTGGTAGCGACTCTTTCCTTCGCTAGAGAGTATCTCAAGACTCGATGCGCCGTGCTGTAATGCCTCTTGTATGAGCAGATTTAAAACCTTCTCACACAGCTCCTTGCACCGAAGCGCTTCGGTGCGATCGATATTCGCTTCAGCTTCACCGATCAAACGCTCTGCCATATCGAGCGCTTTAGCTATCTCCGTCCAGGGTGCCATAGAGATATTTTGTGTTCCATCGAAGAATTCAAGTCCTCGCACCTCTGCAGGATCAGTGGCCACAAACCCCACGATGCGATTGCCCTGAAGTTGCACTACAGCTCCAACCTTGCGCAGTGCATTCATCATCTCACGCGCTTTGCTACCAAACACCGTCATATCAGGAATAGATACCTGGTCCTGGTATGGCATGCGCAGCTCACGCGCTGCCGCGTTGATGAACTCGCGTTCGCTCACACCAACCCAGGCAGCTGCCAAAACACCCCACTGTCGCCGGTCGTGTGAAGAGGCCACAACCTCCTTCATCACCGACTTTGGTACCAGGGTCCGCATCGCCTTGACCAGAGATGGTAGCCTTCTCGTATCCTCACCAACGGCGCGGCGTCGGCTCCACCGACTCATGACCTTTGTTACTATATCTTTCATAGAACTACATCCTCACGTGGAACCCATACAGCACCATGCTGCACCATTTCATCGCGGAGGTACTCCGCCAATCCTTGATACCTGCCCCCAACCGCTACACCAACCAACACAACCTGTGAAACAAACTCTGCGACCTCGCCGCCGGATACGATCGGCTTTGCTATTCCCCGACGTATGCGATTCATTCGCGGTATATCGAGTGCCAGAACTGCGCCTACAGCGCCCCGGGTACGGCAGTCACTCATGACCGGATTGTTATCGACTGCCCCCGTATCAGGATCTACATCGTACACCCAGTAACACGCCCTCGATGAGATATCTCCCAACTTAAACGAAGCCTGTTGCAGAGCGGTCACTCCCCTATCACGCAGCCCCTCGATGATTGTCACCAAACGCGCCTGGTTTACTTGGTACACACCGCGGTCTCCATCGGAGCGCCAGGTCATAACGCGGCCACTTGTTTCGCGCATCAGTGACTCAGGGAGCATCTGCACAATATTTTCATCATGCGCGAGTGCGTACATGGCGATACCAAAGAGCCCGAGCGGCAGAAGCATAAGGCACCACACCGCTGCCTCTATTGCTACAAATCCCCGCTGTTCTCTGCGCACTACCACGACTCTAGTTCTCCAAAATAATCCGATCGGTAAGCGCTTGAGACATCGCCCCGAGTAAGCGCATCCCACTAAGCTCACTCTCTGCTGCACCGATCTCACGGTACACCCCGCCGTTAATCCCGATTGACAACGGCCTGCTGTCTATTGTTTGGGTGTTATCGAGCACCACAACGTACATATCGATCGCAAATGGAATCCCCTGGGCTGACTCTTGCAGGAGGTTAAAAACACTTTGTGCATATCCTTGATCAAAGCGAGCACGTCGAAGCACAAGCACGATAGAGCGTACTTCCCCTGCCTGCTGCACGACCTGCTGATCAGCGATATCTCTAAGGTCGAATGCAACACTGTAGGCATCCGGAGGAGCTTCGATATTGCCGCGGATCGCCGAAACATCAAACGATGTAGACGTATCCGCAGCTCGACATCGCGGTAGCGGGTCTTGTGCGTCCCGTGCAAGAAGCTCGACCGGAGCAACAACTCCCGGCGCTATCTGCGTGGCCCCTGGGAACACACCGACCGCAACTCGCGCCTCTGCTACTTCCATCCAAGATTCAGTCAGCCGATCGACAAATTGCGTCATCGCTCGCAGCCCCTGGTCCGTGCAGGGATTCACCCCTGCTGATACGCCTCTGTCTACGATAATGAGTGATGCCGCTGATTGAATCCGCACCTGCGCTTGAAGCCAGATCGGGAGGATACTGCGCTCCTGTCCGGTGAAGTCCTGTATGAACTGAAAGAACGCACCACGGTACTCTGCTCGTGCCTCAACCATGCTGCGAGCTGGGGACCGTACGTGCCGGACACTTGTAAGCGCTGCCATTCCGGTCACGTTACGCATGCGTTGTTGCACAGCCTGTACTACTTCTTCCTCAGTTGAACCTCGTACGAGCGCATCGTGCGCCTCGCGGTCGATAACCCGTTGCAACTCATCTCGTATCCCAAAGAAATGGGCGAACTCAACGGTAACTGTAAGCATGATAAAGATAAGCGGCAGAACAATCGCGGCAAAGAGAACGGTGACCATTCCACGCACGCCACGTGGATCGACGCGAGATGGCTGAGCACTGTGCCGCTGAGTGCTGTGCTGTTGGTTACCTCGAAGCGACACTTGCCACCTCCTTCGTAAGAGAACCAACCTGCATCAATGGAACGGTGAGGAAGCAGACGATCAACCCAGTGAAGGTGAGCACGAGCGGCAACACCGCCTTCACCGGCAACTTGGCTATCTGCTCTTCAACCGTCTCCTGATAGGCGACTTGCGTTGCATCGCTCAACTCTTTGAGCGGACGGACGATCTCTCCTCCCTGACGATAGGCGAGTCCGAGGTGGATGCAAGCGTGCTTGACCGAAGACGTTACCCTCTGCTGCGAAGCCAGCTCAAAAGCCGACTCAACGGGGGTGCCGCTCTCTGAGAGCCCAACGATCCAGCGCATAAGCTCTGATACCGGATCTTTTCCCTTGTGAGACGCCTCACGCAGCGCTGGTACGACATCGAGACCGGATCCCACGGCCATGACGATACGCTCCATGACTGTTGGAAGGTAAAATTCCATCTTTCTCAGGCGTAACTTCTCGCGGGCCTCTTTTCGCCGGCTCGTATACAACTCACCTGCCAATGCACCAACCATCGCAACTACAAGCAGAGTAGAAACTGAGATCTTCAGAAACAGAAGCGCGATCAGAACACCGATCCCAGCTCCGACTAGCCACGCTGTGCGTCGCGCCTTAGGATTATCCTGTTGCTGATCGGAAAAGGGAGAGCGCAGCGACTCACTAGGTTGTGGAGCATCTTCGGAGAGCAAAGCTGCCGTAATCATAGTGCTTTCACGCCCTCCCCAGCGGGATGAGAACACTAACATTACCGCTCCGCAGATAGCGATGATGAAACTGATCGCCAACGACATCGCTACAACTTCTCCTCCTTGCCCATACAGAGCATCCAGCACACGCCGACTGCTATGAGCACTCCACCAACGCTTAGCAGCACGACACCTGCTGTCTTTTCAAAGGCAAGCGCAACTCCTTTTGAGTTCATTGCTACTTGCATCACTGCGATTAAAATGGCGCAGAGCGCGATACCGAGCGCAGACATCCGATGCATCGCCAAGGCTGCGCGCGTTTTGCGCTTAAACGACTGGCGTTGTCGAACGACTCTGACAACGCGATGAAGCGGATCAGCCAAAGAGCTTCCATGCCGCCGAGAGAGGAGTATGCAGCGCTTAAAGAGCTCAACATCGGCGTGATCATCTCCTGCAAGAAGCTGCTCGACGGTCTCGAATTCGTCCTCTCCTTGTGCTATCCGCTGCTTAAAGAGTCGTACCTCGCTCACAAAGGGGGAATCTGCAGGAAAGTACTCCTCCGCATCAGCGATCGCTCGCAGGGGGTCAATACCGGCACGCACGGAAGAAGCCACCGAGGTGAGTAGCGCTGGAAGATCGCGCTCGATCGCTGCATGGCGCTTTCTCTCTTTGCGTCGAGCGTAGCTAAGCAACCCGAGCAACCCGAGTACGCACACGATGAGCGAACCAACAAGCGAAACGCTACCTCCAACGAGACCCGCAAAGATAACGACTACCGCTGCATAGCGCCGTACCACATGTGGAGATACATGCCGATACACCAGCGATACGTGCTGCTGCCCCGGAGCTAATTCCAGCCTGTCACGGCTCTCCACCTTGGGCCTCTCATACGAGGCGAGTAACTGGGAAACGATGGCGCGATTAGCAGCTACCAGTCCTCTCATGATCACCTCTTGAGCGAGAGAGCTGCCTCGCGATACGAGACATCCAAGGGCAATTCAAGCATCTCGGGCAAACTCGATAACTTCAGTCGATATGGGTCCTGTTCCAATTTTTCGCGGAATGCACTAACTCGGGTAACGACTGCCCAGTGCGGATGCCCATTCGTGTAGCGATAGGCAAACATCTCGCGTTGCCTGAGCACTCCATCCGCTACAGGCCCAAGTTCTCGCACCTCCATAATTCGGCGCATGCCTGTGTGCTTACATACATCAACTACCACCATTACCTGCACTGCCGTGGCCACCTGTGCTCCAAGAAGTCCTCGGTCAGCATTCTTTTGCACACGTGCCAGAAAAAGTTCCAAACGGGTCACCGCATCAACGACGCTCCGACCGTGCACTGTGGATAAACCTGAGTGACCAGATGCGCACACATCAACGAAGGCTTCTGCAGCTTCTGCATCGCGGATCTCACCAAAGATGATCCGATTCATCGCCATACGCATCCCTGCGCGGATACACTGTGCTGGCGAAACCTTGCCGGTCCCCTCAAGATTCTCCTCACGAGTAGTCATGTACCGGACATGAGGATGATCGAGTCTTATCTCCGGGGTATCTTCGATAACGAGTACCGATTCATCAGCTGGAATCGTTCCAGCTAACGCTCGAGCAAGGGTAGTCTTGCCCGTTCCTACCTCACCAACAATCATTACCGTGCGGCTGATTCCAACAATTGCTCGCAGGTAGTCAAAGAGCGGACGAGGCGCGAGCCCCGCGCGCTCAAGATCATCGAGCGTCACCGAGGTAAAACGATTAATTCGGATCGTCAGGTATGGACCATCATCACACAGCGTCTTGTGCACAGCGTGAATGCGCACGAGCGCCCCCACCATACCGTCCGCTATCGGTTGTTTAGTTGAGTACGCCGAACCTGCTCGATGGAGGAGCCGCTCGACGTACGCTTCGTACGCCCGTTGATCAGGAAACTTGATTTGCGTCCGATAGCTCCTCCGCCCCTGCTGTACGGATACTTTAGAAAATCCCGCTACGATGATGTCAGACACCTTAGGATCATCGATCAACGGCTGCAAAATGCCGAATGTGTGGATGTCGCCCTCAAGGTGGGTGAGGATCTCGTCACGCTCAAAGCTTGAGAGCTCGACTCCCACCCGCGTAGCTGAGTCAGCGATTGCGAGCGAAACATCCTGAGCCTGAGCGCCTAGCTTACCAGCACCCGAGTAGGCCAGCTGGCGTCGCACATCCTCTAGTACGTGAGCCAGTAACGGCGAGAGCGTTGATGTTGAGCGACCGACCTGCTCACTAGCGGACATCCTCGCCTGCCCCCTTTGCGAGATTTGATTTCAGAAAGAAACCTTGTGGCACTGTATCTGCCGGGATCCAGTCCCCATCGACAAGAGCGTACTGTTTACGATCCGAGCCGTTTCCAAACGTCACGACACCGCCCACTCGCGCTTTACCGACCGGTTTCTTGTGCTGTGAGAGGTCATCCGATGAGAAATGGGTATCACGCCACTGCTCAGCGTCTTTAGAGCTGCGGAGCGCGAAGGCGATCTTCCCAAGCGGCACAGAGGTGTTAATAGCTAAACACTGCTCTTGCGTTACCAGGAGCGTCACCGTGCTCGGCACACCACCATTGGTCCCAGGGCTGCGCCCTGAATCAACTGGTGAGAGCGACCTCTCAGCAGAGATAACCCGCACCTGCTCAGCAACGACTGTGGTCTTGGTCTTCTCGACTAATAAAACATCCACTATCGATCCGCTCCGAGCCCACCCCTCGACCGCCGATGTGGCATCGACCTTAACCGTCATCGCTCGCATCCCGGGAGGAATTCTCCCAAGGATAGGATTGGTGGCCTCTTCCTGACTGCCGATATTGGCCTCCATGATCGGTAGCCCACCAGGAAGTGCCACCAGGGTAACGCTCTCTCCCAAGAGACGGAGATCCTTAAGCGCTCCCTCAGGGAGTTGATGATCAGGAAACTTCTCCATTTTCACTTTAATATCACGCACCCAGGTTCCCGCAGGCACCGGACGTACCGGAACGGGGACCTCAACCGTGTTGTACTCGGGAACAAAAGCTTTGTACTGCTCGCGAACCGGGGCCGGTGTCAATCGCTTGCCCGCCAGGTAGGCGGCCGACCCAACACCACACGCAATCGCCAGCACCCCGAGCAAGGTCCCTGCCGAGGAGTAACGACGAAGCTGAGATCCCGATACGCGAGTTGCCATGAAAAGCCCTGCCTCTCGTCTCGATTAGTTCTGAACGATCCCGTCTCGACGTGAGTTAGACCATGCACCTACAGCATTCAACAGACCTGTGAGATCCGTGCCGAGATTTGAAAGAGCTGTCCACAGAATGCCGGCGATGATCGCCGCTCCTGCGCAGTACTCAAGAAGGGTATATCCGTGCTCTCTCTTACGTGCTGACTCTCTCATAGCATCTCCTTGTCGTGAGCTCCCTACACACCTGGAAGCATCAATAATCACTGTCACCTAACTAACTACAAGCCCACGCCAACTCAGACGAATCTGGGTCTACGCAGGACATCACTTCTTATCCGAGCAGAACGGGCTTCGAAACGAGCACCCCATCTTCCGGGATGGCATGACCGATAGCTAGGAGGGGGTTTATAGCCAGAGTTGGCTGCGCCGCCCACGGCTCTCTCGACGCACTCTCTCTGCTCCTTTTTCCCCGTCGCCATCCACATGCAAGCGATAAACGCTTCACAACTGCGGACAACCACCCTGCGAGCGCGCCACCAACTTTGAGCAGCGAGGATGCCGTTGAGACTCCCTCCTCTGACGTAACGAGAACACCCTGCAGACTTCTGCGGAGAAAACGATACGGTGTGTAACCACTACACACCCAAGCCGCTGCTTGCGCGGAGCGCGGTAGAGTCACGTAGGTCATGGGACGACCCGCGATAACAACCACCTGATCTTTGAGTAGCGCAGCCGGGGCAGAACCCACCCCGTTGTCATTGATTAATGTTGTAAGCCTCGCATCGGGCCGCAAGAATCCCGCGATCAGCGAGAGCGCCTGACGATTCGCGTACGCCGCGCTTGCGTCGCGATTCACAACGAAGAAGAGATCATCGCACACTTGAAACAGCGCGTTACGGGCTGATGACACAAGTCCTGATGTATCAACAACAACTCGATCGTACTGCAACAAAAGCGCCTCGATAACAGCCACCAATCCACGCTGCACATGGGGTGTTGAGAAGAGAGTTTCATCTCCACCGGCGGCTGGAGCAACGCAGGCAAACCGGGGCTCATCGAGCCACACGGGACGCACGCATTCAGCAACGGTCTCTGATGTGACAACCCGTTGCTGGTCGACGAGGAGCCGCAGCGATTCGTTGACATGAGGTCGCACTTGGAGAAACCTGGTTAAATCCTGAGAAACCACGTCGCAATCAACGACACAGACCCGGTGTCCTTTACTAAACCACCCTTCAGCAATCGCAGCTGTTAGAAACGTACGACCAACACCACCTCGCGCTGAATCGACCACTGCGAGCCGGCCACGTTTCTTGTTCTGCACCCTACGCTGCAAGAGAAGAATACGACGAAAAAACTCATCACTCGTCGCCGTATCCATCAGGACATCATCGACCCCTAAACGCCCGAGTTGCTCGACGAGACCAAACGAATAGGTCCGCGAATCTAACACGCATAGGAGGATCTTATCTGGTATCTGTTGGCGTAAATTATTGACAAAAGCGGCGTCACATCCGACTAGCTCTGGGCCAATCACACACACGTCAAGTGAGCCGTGGAATCGAACCTCTTCAGGTGAGAGTAGGTGTAGTGAGAGCCTCGGAACCGAGACACGTGCGTCGGGAGCTTTCCAGGACCAGCGCTCCACCAACGATGAAAGTCTGCGGCGGCCATCGGCGCTCAGGTCGACTATGCCCAGTTCAATCATGCCCTACCTCCCTACTGACTACGAGAAAGATGGTCTTACTGAAAACGCTCTATGAACCGGATCATAGCTTTTATGGGAGCTTTGACCTACAACCGAGCGCCCACCCTACCACAACAGTTGCGTGATCCGTTCCTACTTTTTTTCTCAGGGAACCATTTTTTTTACGCCAATCATCTCAGACAGATTAGCTCGACACGCGAACGCAACACCGTTTTCAGAGTATGCGCTTTTACCCCTTTTGCAGACACCGAGCGCCCTCGCGCTATTTGCTTGATGGTGCTTTTTTTTTCGGTATACTGAGCACTTACAGTGATTTGCAAAAGTCCGTACTAGTAAAATTGGCAGGGCTTTTGCCGTAAGTCACTCTAAGCAGCACAGCAGGCGTCCTCCCCAACCCCATGTTCAAGCCGACAACAATACATTTTGAGTTGCATCGAAACTGGCTTGTAGGCGGATACTCTTCGGAATTCTCAGTAACATTCGATCTCAAACAATACCTCGTTTCGCGCGTGCTCGACCTGGTGACACGCACCCTCAAGGCCCACCTCTGCCCAGCGACTGATTTTTGCGAACTGCGGAACATCAAGGGACGAGATCCTCACGAAGTTCCACTTATCGGCGGGGCCCCCACTCTATCTGGCGAAGAGATTTTGTGCGTCGGCGGAAATATCGCCACAGGGTCAGACGGTAGCGGTTTCGTCTGGGACCCTTTTCACTACTCGTTCCACTCACGCTTCGATCGCTTTGAAGGATCTCGTACGATCGTTCACTCTGTGCACACGCAACGCGCTGCAACTGTGCCGGAGTGGTTACCGTGGTGGCTACTCGGAGCCGCAGCACCGATTGAACCGCGGTACTTCAGGTTAGGTCTTGAGTTTTTTACCAGCCGTTTTGTACTCACACGATTAAGCTTCACCCCTGTTGTCACCGACACCTTTCTGATCGATTGCGTTGATACAACCCTATCGCTCAAACTCAGAACTGAGCAGCCCTACTGGAAGCCATGCAACCCGTTTGAGAAGATAGCGCTACTTCGCGGCCTATCTACGGGCCTTGAAAAACTGACCGGGGCCTCACTTCCTAAGCTATTTGCCCACCAACTCTCTGTGCGCGGGAACCTGCCAGCCCTATGATCCTCAGAACGGCAGTTGCGGGTCTGGAAACGGCGCATCTGCCCAAATCACTTCGGCTTTTGAGTATCTGCACCATTTCCATCCGCCTTAACTGCCGAATTAAGGATAAGCGATCGCACTTTGGGCCATTTCCTATAAGTAAAAAACGGCGTACACTTTTTACTTATGTACCATCGATCTATTAACATATCGAAAACTAACAGCTTTTTCCTTTTCGGCGCTCGCGGAACAGGCAAGACCAGGCTGCTTAGCACCTTATTTCCGCCCTCAGAGGCTCTGTATATCGACCTGCTATCCGGGGCCGACTACCTGCGCTACTCAACCAACCCCGATGAATTCAAAAGCGTTTGCCTATCGAGTAAGAAGCCCTGGATCATCGTTGACGAAATCCAAAAGGCGCCAGGACTTCTCGATACGGTGCATCAGCTCATCGAATCCCATAGACTGCTCTTTGCTTTGACGGGATCAAGCGCGCGCAAGCTCCGCCGCGGTGGCGCGAATCTGTTAGCAGGCAGAGCATTTGTGCGCAAATTATTCCCCCTCACGCACAGAGAACTTGCGGGTGATTTTGTGTTACAGAGCGCTCTTGAGTGGGGCACACTGCCGCGTCTCTTCTCTATTCCACAGGAGGAAGATAAAGCTAGATTTCTTGACGCATATGCACTGACCTACATCAAAGAAGAGATTAGCGCCGAGCAACTAGTAAGAAAGCTCGATCCATTTGTGCGCTTTTTAGAGATAGCGGCTCAATCTAATACAATGCTGGTCAACTACAGTAAGATTGCTGATGACTGTGGAAGCTCGGCAAAAGTCGTTCAATCCTATTTCCAAATTCTGGAGGACACTTTACTCGGGTACTTTTTACCGTCGTATCATCAATCATTCAGAAAACGACAACGAGTTACGCCAAAGTTCTACTTTTTCGATTTGGGTGTAGTTCGTGCCTTAACTCGCACGATCGGACAACCTATTGCACCAGCAACATTCGCCTACGGAAGAGCGTTCGAGCATTTTATTATTACTGAACTTCGCCGCCTCAGCTCGTATTATGAGAAGAGATTCTCATTCAGCTACCTGCGAACGAAAGATGATGCCGAGATAGATCTGATCGTAGAGCGACCCGGTATGCCGCGAATTGCCCTGGAGATAAAATCCTCACCAAAGATCACAGAGCGAGATGTAAGCACCCTAGAGCGGTTCAGCAAGGAATTGACCAACACCGAATGTATCTGCCTCTGCCAAGAGACTCACCCGCGCAGACTCGGGACGGTCGATATCGAACCCTGGCGGGAGGGAATTCAAAGGGTGTTGGGGATTTAGCAAGACTTTTGACCACGCGCTATACCTCCACTTCGCTCCATGGCTACCGAGAGGCCGATAAATGCACTAGACTAGCCTGCACATGAGCCGTTTTTTTCCTACTCCCTCTTTCCACTCCAAGGCGCATCAGATCGCTATCGCGATGATCGTTGTGTCTGTCTTTCAGGGGCTTCTCGGTCATTCCGGTGCTCTCTGGCTACTGTTTTCGCCTGTAAAAACTCTTTTTGGATTGGAACTATGGCGACCATTTACCTCGCTCCTGGTTGCCGTTTCGCCCCCAGAAATCATCTTTGGGACCCTTATCATCTACAGTATCGGTGGCATGCTTGAACGTCGTTGGAGTACCAAGCGCTTCCTGGCGGTTGTGCTCGGCATACCTCTGATCGCGGACGTACTTGTGCTCATTATGACTCTTGTCTCGCCAAGTACCTTTGCTAACGCGCTGTACCCCGGCGCTCGGCAGGTTATCTCAACCCTCTGGATCATCTACGGTCTCGCTGCCCATTTCTCACATGAACGGCTCAATTTTTGGGGCACACCGATCACTGGCAAAACATTCGCATTAATCGGGCTTGGATTCGTTGTTCTAAGCGCCGTCTTTAGCGGAGTCCTGCCGGTGCTTCCTGAGCTTCTCACCGCCGCTCTGTGTTACCTGTACATGTATCGACACCGCGCACTCCGCTGGAAAAATCAGCTCGCCCTACGCTACTACGACTGGAAGCTGCAGAAGCTCAAGGGCCGTTCGAACTTACGAGTCATCAAGGGCACTCGTGATACCAGAGCTACGCATGATGACTACGACGACGATGATACCTCTGAGCCGCAGATACACTAAGACTTGCGCTGCGCCAGCTAACCAAACTGTCCAACCACAAAGAATAGGACCACCGCCGCCGCTGACACCGCGGCGCATACAAGTGCCAGAGCTGGGGCTCCTTCCAAATTAATCTTCGGACGTAAAGTAACATGGTGAGCAAGTGGCGCTAAGACTGAGTATAGGCCGAGGAAGAAAACACACCCGCCCAGATACAAGAGTCCGGTAGACACCCGCTCGATCTCCTGATTTTCCGCAGCAAAAAGCTCATCTGCGCTCAGCAATCCAGAACGTAGAACCGTCGCGTGTGTTGGATCTGCCCCAACAAGATTGCGCTCATCGACTTGGCGTGTAAGCACTGTGTAGTCACCTTGCGGTAATGCCTCATACCACACCCGCATATCTCCGAGCATGGGCTCCTCACCAAGCGCACCAGAGCGTGGTATAACTACCTTACCCTCGACGATTCGCAGTGAAGAATCTTTAAGCATGTCAGCCGTAATAGCGAGCGGAACTAACTGCCGAACTGCCGATAGCAAACCTGATCCATCAAACGCGCCAAACGCCGAAACACTAACACGTCGAGTAAACGGTCCATAGCGCACCAGCGGGTTCTCATGCCCCGCGGTCTCTCTAAACCTGAAGAAATCTATCTGTCCCTCATGCCAGTCGAGTGAGTACCGAGGCGTATCGTCCGTCGATCCCTTGAGCTCTTGCCACTGGTACATCTCAACCCTGCGCCTCAGAATCAGAAAATGACTCGGCTTGAGAATCTCATCCTCAAGCATCTCTGCCGAGCTAAAACGCCCGGCGGCCACCACAACTGATTGATTGTTTCGACCATCGGGAATGAGCGGATCTATCTCAATAGCTTCCCTACGAAGCGCCGCATTAGACGAACCGCTCTCGAGCGACCCTCGCGAGCTCCCCCACATCATGAAAAATCCGCACACAAGCGTTACTAACGCCAAACCACGCTGTGCACTCCCCGTAAGCTTTAGAATTCTGCGAAATACCATAGTGCTCTTGCCTACTACCGTTATGCAACACGCCTGCACCGCCGTGCTGTACAACAGGTAACGCTACACGAAACCTGCCAATCGAGCTCGAAAAAACAACGCAATCGTCTTTGCATCGTTGATGGCTCCAGAAGTAACCCCATTCTCAAACTCAGGCACTGTCATCGTCACGACAGAGATCTCCTCATCTTCATCCTGCTCTGCGCTCTGCGGATAGAGATCCCGCGCGACGAAGAGGTGCTGTACCTCGTTACAGAACCCCGGTGCCGGCAGGAGGGTCCCTAACGCCACCATGGTGTGAGCTGCAAAGCCGATCTCCTCCTGAATCTCCCGTTTGGCGCACTCAAGAGGTGGCTCATCCTTCTCCAGGGTGCCTGCCGGCAGTTCGAGCACCGTAGCCCTGATAGAACATCGGTATTGAGACACGCACACGACCTCTCCATTCGCAGTGAGCGGCAACACAACCACCGCTCCAGGGTGAACGATAGTCTCGTGAAAGTACCGTATCCCACTGTCGTTTTCGATAAGCTCCCGAATCCCACGAAGCCGCCCCTCGTACAACACCTCTGAACTGATGACTTTCATGCTTACACCCCCTCCTGCCCCGCTTAAAACAAAAGTCGTTCTATCAACACGCAGATCACCACCCCTGCGTCCTGTGCATCCAGGCTCAGTAGTGGAGCATCGTTATAATAGCTGCAAAAGATTATCCTAAAATCGGCAGTTAAGGAGGATCAAAATGGTGCATGCGCTCAAAAGCCAAAGTGATTTTGGGCAGATGCGCCGTTTTCAGCCCCGCAGCTGCCGAATCTGGGATTATATTTACTCCTCAGTGTAATGCTTTAGCTGCTACTTTGTTAGGTGTAATCCTTCTGATCGCGCGCGGCATAGACTACAATACCGGGTGCGTTTCACTTTGATTACCAGTGACACCATAGTTAGCGTACCCGCCAGATTTACACTTCGATGATACCGCCAACATCCCCTCCCACCGACCACGAACACTCAGTACGTGACTGGCTTGAGAATCAGGAACCAACGGCCCTGCAGGTTGACGTGAGTGTAGTCATCCCAGCCTACAACGAGGAGCGCCGGCTACCACCAACACTGATCGATATGATCGACTACTTTGATCGGCAGTCGTTTTCGTACGAGATCATCGTCGTTGACGACGGAAGTAAAGACGGTACGTGTGAAGTAGTAAGAAAGTTTGAGCGGGTACGCCACCAGGTCAAATTGATTCAGCTCCCCAAAAACCAGGGCAAGGGGCATGCAGTACGACTCGGCGTACTCAACAGCCACGGTAAAACGATCCTCTTTGCAGATGCTGATGGAGCAACTCCGATCAGCGAATTTTCAAGACTCTACGGAGTTATTCGAGATGGCGGGGAGATAGCTATCGGATCACGTGCCTTGGCGAGCCTTGATACGAAGGTCTCTACCTCCGTTCACCGGCGACTCTTGGGGCGGGTATTTAACCGCTGGGTCAACACTGTACTCTTGCCCTCGATCACCGACACTCAGTGTGGCTTTAAGATGTTCACTCGTGATGCGGCACTCTTTCTCTTCCGACGCCAACAATCTGATCGATTTAGTTTTGATGTAGAGCTGCTCTACATCGCAACAAAAGCAGCTCTCAAGATCCACGAGGTTGCTATCAACTGGACCAATATCCCTGGATCTAAGGTAAACCTGGTGGTGGATTCTCTGAGGATGTTGCGTGATGTGCTTCGTTTTCGCGTACAGCACCGAAACGTGTCACCCGAAGAGTACGGTGAATTTAAACGCACCCAGCGGGGCGAGCCGAACGCGGCAAGCGCCGGGCTTGCTCGATAGGGCCATCTATTGCAAGGGGAGTTCTTCCAATGTTTTTGCCCCTCGCGACTGGTCAACAGTCGGAGCGCGGGCTTTCTAGTCCGCCCCTAATCCAGAACAGGTGCCAACACATAACGCGTTGCCCGGTGGTTACGTGAATCTGAATTGCTCCAAGATTCCTCGTGACGCCAATATGGCGGAGCAGAAGCTCCGCGCTCCGTCCAGGGCGACTCTGGCTCTCTTTGTCAATTGTGCAAGTCTGCACTCTTTGCGTACACCGACGTGCAAGTCAGTGCATAGTAGCTACGAATCATCTGTATAGTTCACGAAAAACTCGTACCTGCTAACCAGTCAAATCGACTGCTCTTCGATGCTGCCTGCGCGAACACACTTCATTGTTGGTGCTTGGCACTCGGATTGCTCATTAGTTCACTAAGACTCGGACGGAAGCGTAGCTTGCAAGGTTCCATCTCTCTCTCGCTCTCCATCTCTCCCTTGCAAGCTACGTTTACCTCCTTTTTCCGGCTTCAAATCCCCCAAAAATAGCGACTAACTCCTCGCACCCACCACAGATCGCCTTACCACCGTATCTGTGACATACTCCTGCCCATGACCTCTACAATCACAGGCTATACCCTTCT
>JBIKKR010000177.1:0-5799 GCA_044360225.1 Bdellovibrionota bacterium
GGAGAAGGGAAGCGTGGATATTAACGCATCCACGCCTCGGAAACGTGAGCACCTCAAGAGGGAGAATCTGACCAAACGCGATTACCACACCTAGGTCAAAGGGCCCCAGGATAGCGAGCTGTGATGAGAGCGCAGAGAAATTCTTTCTGAGCGAGTGAGGTTGCAGGACTGGGATATCGTGCTGCAGCGCACACACTTTTACTGGCGAGGCAGTAATCTCTCCGCCACGGCCAGCAGGTCGATCCGGTTGCGTGATGACTGCTGCTACCTGCACGCCTGGAGTAGCGCAGAGCTTCTCCAGGGTCGGGACAGAGAATTGAGGGGTGCCGAAAAATAGGATCTTTCTCACGTGGGGCGTCCTAAATATCTGCTGAACCCAGATTCTTGACCGCCCACTTGCGGAAGTAGGTTTTTTTGAGGCGACTTAGGTGATCTATAAACAGGACCCCGTGTAAATGATCGACCTCGTGTTGGACGGCAAAAGCGAGGAGCTCCTGCGCTGAAAATGAAAAGGGGCGCCCATGCCGATCGAACGCATCAACCGTGATTGAGAAAAAGCGGCTCACTGAGTCTCGGTAGTCTGGGATGCTCAAACAGCCCTCATCTGAGGATACCTTCTTTTGGGAGCTCATGATACGCGGGTTGATCAGTTCTAAACGCTTGCCGTGCAGGTGCTGCTCTTTGGGGATTGAGGCTCCCGATGATATGCTGGGCTGCTCGATGTAGTCAGACGATAGGTCGATTATTGCTACTTGTTGGGCAACGCCAACCTGGGGAGCGGCCAGCCCGATCCCGTTGTTGGCGACCATGCTCTCGTACATGTCATCGAGTAATGTATGGAGCTCCTTCGAATACTCTACGACTGGCTCGCACGGAGAGCGCAGGATCGGATCGGGAACAATCACTATGTCACGCGGTGCCATATCTCTATATAATGCCGTTTGTAGTATCGTGCGCCATCTGTAATACTTAATCCCAGATTGGCAGTTAAGGAGGATGAAAATAGTGCAGAGTCTCAAAAGCCGAAGTGATTTTGAGTAGATGCACCATTTTCAGACCCGCAACTGCCGAATCTAGGTTAATGTTACCCCCAATACTCGCGACCGTAAAGGTCGGACTGGCGGCGCACGCTTGAGTTCGTGTGAATTGGTGGCTAAACGTCTGTCGAAACCTGGCCTGAACTTTATATGTCGGAGATGTCGCTCGAAGAGGCACAACTATTCCGGGTCCTTGGCGCGTTTTTTGGGCGTGATAGAGTTATCTGGAATATGAGTGTTCGCACGGTGTGTGGCGGAGTACTGCCGCCTGAAATGGTGCAGGATGGGCAGGGCGTTGCATCATGGGTTACCGCTGCAGGGTGTCTCTTTACAATAGTTGATGAAGATGATGTTCCAAAGATGGTCGTTGAGTTCGCCGTTGATCATTCTGAGTCTATCGACCTTGAGCTGCTTGAGCGACAACACCAACTTCCGAAGTTGCTCGAATCGTGCGGTATACGGTACGTAGTGGTCACAGACTCCGAATTCCAAGAGATCCTGGATCCCCAAAGCTCGCTCGATCTCGTGAGCTTATTGAAGGATCGGCTGGGCGTAGGAAACGAAGATGATGGCGATGATGATGATAATGGAGATGGATGCAGCGGAGTCTAACTCGCGCTCGTGTCGCGGTGCTTAGGTACCGAAAGTGCCTGAGCGCATGAGGGTAAGATGTTTGTGGAGAGTGCAGGGATACGTCAGGTAAGCTCAGAGATGTGCACGCGCACTGTGCGTGTGCAGCTGGCGATCGTTGTGAGCTTGGTGGTTCTGATTGCGCTTATTCCAATTGTCATCAAGGCGAAGTGCCAGCTTGCTCTTGTCCCTGTGATTGTGTGTGTCCTGTGGTCTAGGCAGGTAGTCGGAGTGCGTATCCCGAAGCTCGTCCTTCTCGGTGCTGCTGCCGGGACGGCGCTCGGGGCGGTGTTTCAACTCTCGCATGTTAGCTTGGCATCTGGGGCCTTCCTCATTTCGACAGTGAGTGATCGGGATTTGCGCCAGGAGGCTAAAATATATCGAGATCGGCTGAGAAAGAGTATTACGACGGAGGGCGAATCTTTGGTCGGTCTCTATCCGGGCGTTATCAGAGACGCTGAGAGTGCCCAGCGGGTGCTCAATGATAGTCCGTCGCTCGGGGGAGTCATGTGGGGAGGTTCGCGGTGGATGAGTGTTGCACTTCGCCAGTATGAACCTGTGTCATTCGCGTCTTTACCCGTCGGGAGTGTTGCGCGTGATCTGCTAGCGATTAAACATTTACCGGATCTCGCGTTGACTCGTGCGGTCCCCCAGCTAGGCATGTCTCATGGGCATGAGCGTAGCACTGTGCACTTCTTAGGCGAGATTGTTAAGGCATGGCGCTTGATCCCTCGTGTAACCGAGCATAGGGCCGACTCCGGAGATTTCGAAGGAGCCTTAGAGGCTTTGGCTCGCACGCAGGCTCGCTGGACCTCTAGGTCTCATCTGGCCTTACCCCTCTGGCTCGCCGGGACCGTACACTTGCTGCGAGCGATAGAGGCAGAGTCACTTCAACTGGGTGAGCTGACGTGTGCGCTCAGTGCCTTCAGAGAGGCCCTCATGCAGTTTCGAACCAGCGATAATCCCGCGCTTGAGATGGCGGTCAGGAATAACTACGCGATAGCGCTTTTGGTACACGCCCAGTACGTCTCAGACGAGAATATGTTCTGGAAGAAAGCCAATCGCCACCTCGCGGCAGCTATGAGGCTTCGAAAACATGATACCCGAATTGGTGCTTTTGTTGCTATGAACTACATGAGCCTTATGCAGGCGCGAAAGAGGAGAGTGAGTAATGACCGCAAGAGATAACGGGGTAACTATGCCGCCAGCCCTATCAGAGACCAACTATTCGTGGTTAGGGGACGTCTATCGCGGCAAGGTACGGGATAGCTATCTGGCTGGTGGTAAGAGGGTGCTTATCGCAACAGACCGCTTGAGCGCTTTTGACCGGGTTATTTCAACAGTACCAGGAAAGGGGCAGGTGCTGACAAAAATGGCTGCATATTGGTTCGGTCGGACCAAGGAGATCGTAGCAAACCACCTACTTGGTATTCCCGATCCAAATGTGATGGTGGTGAAAGATGTATCTATCGTCCCCGTTGAGGTTATTGTGCGAGGGTACCTCGCTGGTAGTGCGTGGCGCGACTATGAGGCAGGGAGATTAGTGAGTGGTCACAGACTTGCCACCGGGATGTCGCAGTTCGAACAGTTCCCAAGGCCGTTGGTTACACCATGTACAAAGGAAGCTGTGGGCCACCACGATATGCCCATCTCGGAGTCTGAGCTATTGGCTCGTGGTCTTGTCAGTCGTGAGCACTGGGAGGAGATCCGCACTACTGCGCTCAAGCTCTTTGAGTTGGGCAGCAGAGAGGTCGCCTCACGCGGGTTGTTGTTTGCGGACACTAAGTACGAGTTCGGGCTACTCGATGGTAAGCTGGTGCTTGCTGATGAAATTCACACATTGGACTCATCGCGCTTCTGGGTAAAGGACTCGTACGAGCAGAACTTGTCGAAAGGAGAGCCGCCAGAGATGCTGGACAAGGAGCCAATTCGGAGGTGGTTGATAGAGCGAGGTTTCATGGGAGAAGGACAGCCACCAGTGATCGATGATACATACCGACTGGCGCTCAGGGAGCATTACATGCAAAGCGCAGAGCGGATCACAGGTGAAGTATGCACGCTTGATGATTCAGAGCCTGTGACAAGAATTGCCCAGAATGTGCGAGATTTTCTCGGCATGCAGTGAAAGAGATGAGCATTTGGTTTTTATGAGAGTTATCGCGTGGCTTTCGTTAGTGGTTTTAATCGGTTCATTTCTCTGCCGACCGATCGCTGATCCCGATCTGTGGTGGCACATCGCCGTCGGTCGGTGGATAGTCGCCCACCGTGAGGTACCGCACGTTGATTACTGGAATGTGTTTGGGGTTGGTCAACCCTGGAGAGCGTACTCATGGTCAAATGAGGTCGTCTATGCGCTAGTCGAGAGTTCGTATAAGGAAACTGGATTAGCTGTGCTGCAGCTGATGTTGGGTTGTGTGTTTACTGCGGCGATTTTCTGGTCCTTTGGAGCGATTGCTCGCGACTACTTCTTAGGTGCATTGATGGGGGTGCTAGCAGCAGTGGCGTGTCGTTCGCACTTCTCCGTTCGGCCGCAGACGGTGGTTTGGATCCTCTTCGTGCTGGTTTTGTTGATCGCAGAGAAGAGCAGACAGAGCAAGACAACGCGCTGGCATCTGCTGTCGTTGTTGGTACTGGGAAGTCTATGGGCTAATACTCACATCTCGGCATTGTTCGGTGTAATGGGAATTGTACTGTGGTCGTTCACTGGAGGCCTACAGAGTGCTGACCGCAGGAGGATTGCTACTCCTGTGGGTTGTTTCATTGCAGGAACATTTTTGTCTCCTTATGTCGGAGGAGAGTGGTTAACACTCTTTGCAAAGAGCGATCATATCTTTTCTTTTCGGGGGCTCGACGAATTCAAGCCAGCGGATCTGATGCAAGTTCCCACCATGTGTTTACTCTTCCAGATCGTGTTGATCACGGTGCTTAGTTTTGCGTCAAACCGATTACCACCACTTGGGGCTATGATGGTAGCGGTGTGCGCAGTTATCGGCGGCGCCCTTGCAGTAAAGTTTGTGCCGTTTGCTTCGATAGCAGTGGGAGCGGTGACGGCTGTGTGGTTGGGTGAGCGAGCGGCTGACCGTGACCGAAGAGATGGAGACAATCCTCTACTCGAGGCGTTTCTTCTGGTTCGTGCGAAGTTGATGGCGTTGCATCCGCAAACCGTGGGAGCATGTGCTTTTTTCATTGGCTGTATTGCATGGGTCAACATCGCCAAAGCGATTAAGGTGCCAATTGATTACTCGACTATACCGGCACAGGCGGTTGATTTCATCGAGAAGCATAACCTACAACACCCAGTGCTTAATGAGTTTAGTTCAGGAGGGTATTTGGAGTATCGCTGGAGTTCGCCGCAGGGTGAGCCAACTCATCTGGTACCGTTAGATGGTAGAACTAATGTGAATAGGCGTGATGTGTGGGATAGCTACACGAAGTCGTTTAGGGGTAGTGAGCAGTGGCGTGAATACTTTGCGAAGGTGAATCCGCGTACGGTCATCTGGAGGCAGGGAAGCCCACTAGTGGCTCTGTTATTAGAAGCGCAAGATTGGTGCCGAGTGTTTGAATCGAGTAAGCGCTCAAGTAGCTACGCCGTGTTTATAACGCGAGAGGAATTCGACAGGCGAAGGGGGGAATTTACATCGAGTGATTGTTCGTATTTTGTTCAATCGACAAACGCCTCGCGCCCAGCGTGCAAGGATCTCTGTGGAGATGGTACGTGCCAGGAGATTGTGTGTATGGCGATTGGATGTCCGTGTGCTGAGTCTCCCGAGCGGTGCCCGTCAGACTGTAAACGCGAGGCAGAAGGCCCACCGGGGAAAAACTAAACCCAGCCTCATTCATTTTTGAAAAAATGAAAGAGAATAGCTGGTGAGAGCACAATCTTGGCGGAGCCAAGTAGCGCCGTAGAAGACAACAAACTCCTCAGTGCCGAATGTGTGAAAGTTAAGGGTCATGAGAGACTTTAGCTCTGAACGATACTGTTTGATGTTCGCAAAAAACGTGAGAATCGCTCCCTTGAAATCCGCAAACCCGCTCATAGTACCGATTGTATAAGACAATTTTTTAAAGGAATCGCCACAGGCGTTCAATGAGGCTTTAGATTGGGAGAGCAAGGGAGGAGAAATATGACCTG
>JBIKKR010000001.1:0-60134 GCA_044360225.1 Bdellovibrionota bacterium
ATTGCGTCACGATTTGCGATGTTATTGGGGATTATAGCGTGGATGGTTGTATCGGGATTGAGTATGTGAGCGATCACCCCGAACACCCGTACCTAGTAGTGGTGGCATGTGGAGAATGAGATATGGCAAGTGAAACAAATGAACTAACTTTCGTGCGATGCCCAACGTGCCGTAGCTTGGTGCCGGCTAGCGCATCGAAGTGCCGCATATGTAACGCAGCGCTCGATGCTGCCGCTAAGGGAGCAGCAGCTGACAACGCAACATCGACTGCTGGGCGTGTGCGGCAAAAGACCGTCTCTGCTGGTGCAGAAGAGATAAAAAATATGGTGGCGGCGAGTGCCCCTCCACAGGGACCAGTGCCGTCGTCGATACCCGTGACGGCTTCTGCGTCGCCCAAGGCTCCTGCGCCGCCAGTGTCGGCGAGTCCGGCGGAGGATGATTCCTTTGATCCGCTCGGGGCCTTTCTGCAGGATCTGGACTCCTCAGGCGACAAACCTGTCCAATCCCCCGAGGTGAATGTCAAACAGGAGGAGGCAGCACCGGTCGATCTGTTTGATGGCGGAAGTAACGATGATAGTGATAGTGCAGAGGATGATGATCTGGACGATGATCTGGACGATTTCGATCTCGATATCTTTGACGATCCATCGTTTGATGATCCGACCGACGACGAGCCGGAGGTTAAGGCCAGTGCCAAAGCTGAGGAAATGTTAGCAGAGGAAGCTGAACCGTTGTTGGATATCGCAGAGGACGATAGCGTATTCGAAGAGCAACCTAAGGAGCCTGAACCAGCGCCGGTAGCGTCGCGCCAGGAGCCTCCGCGTCGTGAGGCTCCACGACCACCCGAGACCCGCAAGCCTCAGAATCGAGACCCGCAGCCGCCCGTCGCCCAAGAGGCCCGAGTTCCTCAAACGCCGGCGCAAGCACGCAGCGGTCAGGGTCAGATTCGGCCGAGGATCGGCGGTATGCCGCATCGGGCAGATCCGAGGCCGCCTGCAACGACGACAGAGCAGTTGAGGGAGGCTCCAAAGTCTACTGCTCCCAGAGTGGCAGAGAGTCGGGGCACGGCGGAGAGTCGAGAGAAGTCGGTACGTACGGTGCCAGCTGCTCAGCCTACACAACCAAAACCGCAGCCGGTAGCACCCAGCGGACGGAGCCGAATTGAGGTCAATCCACCCCGACAGCAGGCACGCCCAATGGCAGAGAGGCCTGTCCAGGTTGCAGAGACGGAGGGCATTCGACCCGGTAAGATGAAGGCAGGTCGCTTGTTCGGCTGGCTCGTGAGTTATGAGCATCCAGACGGCCGAGCTATTGAGCTTCGTGCAGGGCGCTTCTTCGTAACCGGAACGAGTATTCGCTCAACGGATCTGATCCTTGAGGATCAAAGCATATCAACCCCTCACGCGTTGATGTCCATTACAGAGAATGGGTTGCAGATTCAGGATCTAATGAGTGAGCGCGGCACATTTGTGCGTTGCCAGGGAGAAGCGCAGTACATCCGTGAGGAAGGAGTTATTGAGATCCGACACGGAGACTGGATTCGATTTGGTGATGTTGAATTCTTGGTAACAGTGGTGCCAGCGTAGGGATTAAAGAGAGCAGAATACATGAGGCATCGATGAGAGTGGTGAGGACCGTAATCGTTTTTTGTCTGTACGTGTCTCTACTAACCGGGTGCAGCACTGCGCCGGTGGCGGATGACGTGGCGCAGCGAGAGGCGAATGAGATAGTAGCGGTTCTCAGTAAGCACAACATATCTGCGAGCCTGGTGAAGGCTCGTGGTGGTAAGGGACGCTACTCAGTAGTGGTTCATGAAAGCGACTTCCCGGGTGCCGCTGCCGTGCTCAGTAGACTTGGCCTGCCAGCTGATAAAAAGCCATCGTTTCAGGAATTGACTGGTGGGAACGGAATTATACCCCCATCACGAGAGGTGGAGGCGCTACGGCTGGATCGCGCGATTGCCTCTGAGCTTGAGGATATTTTCCGTGTTCGCAGTGATGTAGCATCAGTAAGTGTACTCGTTCGTATGCACTCTCGAGAACCATCTGAGCGCCCAACGGTTACTGTGGTTACTCAAAGCCCGGGGGAGGTGTCTCTCGATGTTGCAGAAGTGCGCGAGATCGCCCGACGTGCAGTACCAGGGATACAGAGCGAAGATGTGTACGTAACTGTAGCACAGTCTCCCGATGCACTTGGAGGCGCCGAAGGCAGGGGCGAGAAGCTTGTGCCTTTCCTAGCATTATGGCGCGTGCCCGAAAGCGACCATAGCGGACTCGTCGCTCTCGTAGTGCTTTTGGTTGGTTTTTCGGGTGTTTTGGCAGGATTGACCGGGTACATTGTGGGCCAATTCAACTGGCTTAATAGACAGGGAGGTGGTGTGCCGAATAAGCTTGCGCGTTCAAGCTCAGCAGGCAATGGTCTGACAACCTCTGGTGAGCTATCGTCACAGCCTCTCGATCCGGGTAAAACAAATAGAGAAAACGGGGAGTCGGTATGAGTCGACCTAACGCGTTTATGCGTCTTCAGCCGCACGAGCGAGCTCGAGTCTCGATAGCTGTTTTGATCGACGGAGGGGATGCGCCGATCTATCTACTTAATGACGCTGTGCGAGGTGAAGAGCTGCGACAGGCGGCCGAGGAGTTGTTAGCTATGGAGCTGGATGTTCGATTTCCATTTGTAGGAACGATGCTCCGCTTGGCCCTTGAGGAGGCCGCATGACGTGGTCGGAGACACTGAAGTAGAATTGCAGTTGTATCGGGAGAAGATAGTTGCTGAACTTGAGCGCAGAATGTTGGTCTTGCAAGATGTTGAGCGGCGCTTGGCGAGTGCGCAGTTTGCGCTGAGTCAGTCCGGCAATGTATCGCGCACAGTAGCGATAAGCACTGCTCGCAAGCAGGTAGAAAATGCGCATCGTGTTAGGTTGCGCAGCGCCGTAAAGGCGCTTGAGCTTGAGAGGGAAGAAGCCAAGGCCGACTTGGAGCGGGCGGAGGGGCGGTTGCGCGAAGTAGATATTCGACTTGATGAATTGAGTAAGATTCAAGAAGAGACGTAGGGACAGGGAGCAAAACGGTGAGTAGCCAAGGACAGATTTCAGGAGAGGCTAGCAACGAGATTGAGCCATGGACCCCGCACCGGTACATCCGGTCGATAGATGTCCGCGAAGCTCGTTTGGCGAACGGTTTTTTGCGATGCCATCCCGAGCGATGGTTTCCGGGTTTTGCCGAACGATGGTCGCCTCTGATATCCGTGATTGGGTGTGAGTTCCAGGTCCTTGAGATCAAGCCGACACTCGCGCTTCCAGACGATTCTTGGGAGTGTTTCAAGGGAACGATCGACGGTGAGGGGGTGCTTGTCGCCATCGAACCGCACACCGCGAGTTTAATCGCTGAGGAAGTAGTGCCCAATGTCACCTCAGGGCTGCAGACCACTCTGATCCTTGATTATCTCGTACAGCGATGCATGGCAACGCTTGGAATGACCCAGACGGTTTCGGAAAATGCAGGCGGCATGATTTTTCACGGCCGATGTACGGCCAGTGATGTCGCTGCTGTCGCTGCAGTCCGATTTTCATTGTCGCTAAACGCATCGCCCTGCGCTGTAGTCGTGGCAGTAGGGCAGGAGTTTGTAGAGCGCATGGATCGTCTCTGGCGTCGGCAGGTGCATTCATCAGCTCGCGCTCAATCGGATGGGGGAGCGTTACGCTTTGAGATCGCCCAGCTTGGAGTTCCTCCTCACGTACTTGCGGATTATGTGAGCACGGGCACGATTATCGACCTGGAGGTTCCAGCTTCGGATGCTGTGACCTTGCGAATGGGTAGTAAGGTGTTTATGCCGGCCCGTCTGGTTGATATCGATGGTATGCTTGGCTGCCAAACGATTCAGGGGAGTGCCCCGGTGCTCACGGTTCCCGATGGTACCTCACGAATGAGTGTGGAGATCGCTTCGGCGTCAGTCGATCACCATACGCTGGCAGAATTGGCTCAAGTAGGCGCGGTTTTTAACACGGGCCGTCCGGTAGGTAGCCGAGTTGTATTAAGTATCAATCAGGATAGGGTAGCTGAGGCACGACTCTGTGTGTACCAAGGACGCTACGCCGTAGAGGTGCTCTAGAGAGACGTGACACACCGTCGCTAAAAATTCCCCCTGGGCAGAGTACGAGGTGCTGGTTAGACTGCTGGCATGGATGCTACATCATCTGGGCTATCGGTTCTGCTCGCACTCCTGCTGTTTACCACCTTCGTGAAGTCCGCGACGGTTTTATCGATCGCACGATATGGTTTAGGACTTGTTGGTTTCGAGTTTGGTGCGGTCTGTCTCATCGTTGCAGCTGGCGTCGCGTGGATATCGACACCTCCAGAGTTAGCCGCGCTTGGGCTTCCTGAGGCGCTCTTTTCCCGCGCCACTGCGGTCCAGCCGCAGGCAGTATCACAGGCGTTGCTGCCGTACATGGAGAGACGGATTGATCCGGCTATTGCCGCCCACTTTCGTGCGCAGCCGAGGAATGAACCAATACAGAGGGAAGCGGTAGAGAGCGCCTCAAAGCCATTATCGTTACGCTTGGTGGTTCCAGCGTTCCTTCTCTCTGAGCTTAAAGAGGCATTCCAACTTGGGTGTATGGTGCTCATCCCGCTGGTCACGGTGGATCTGTTGGTGGCGCATGTACTGGCTCTCCTAGGTGTTTCCAATATTGCTGCTGCGACGGTGGCGCTGCCGCTGAAGCTGATGTTATTTCTGACAGCAGGAGGTTGGGGACTTCTTGGTGCAAAAATCGTCGGGATAGAATAGAGCGGGGTTTGATATGGATAGCAGCCTCTTAGACCTATGTAACCAAGCTTGGAGGTTAGTGTTCACTCTTATTGTTCCGACGCTCGCCATTCCGGTTGTGAGCGCGCTGTTCTCTTTTGTCGTTGGCCTCATCGGGGTTCGCGACGAAGGGGTTGCCTATGCTCTGCGAGTTTTGGCACTCGTTGGAATAGGGGTGCTGTGTGCACCGATAGTTACATCAAGCCTGGAGGCTCTTATGGTTCAGGCATTGAGGTAAAGGGGCGATGGTGATTCTGCTTGTGTGTGCCCTAGTTTTTGGTGGGCCGCTGGTAGTGGCGCTGAGCAGTCTCCTGCTGGTTGTACCAGCTGGGCTAATACCTACCGACGATGTCACGGGTATCATCGTGGTGGGGTGTAGCTTGGCCACTGTGGCAGCCATCAGTGCTGCGGGAGTGAGTGTGCTGTGCAGATGGTGTTTCTCGCGACCCCCAGTGCGTGGCGCAGCACTCATAGCAGCTCTGCTCCTCGCAGTGTTCTTTCTATCACACGATGAAACGCTCAGATTTTTGGCGCAGGTGGTGCATGGTACAGCATATTTCAAAACAGGTGCGCAGTTGTGGGTGCAGTTTTTGCTCGAATCGGGGTTGTTGTGCGCAGTAATAGTGATCGTGTGCACGACTCTAGTTTTACTTGTAGAGCTGCCCGTGCGTTGGGTGCAGGGCCGCGAGTCTTTGATCTCGGATGGGGCATTCCGAACGCTTCGTTGGGTGGGGATCGTCGTCATCATCGTTGCTAGTTCATCTCTCATCCGTGAAGAGGGAATCCTCCGAATTGAGCATGCGCTGAGGAGGTCGTTCAACTAACGATGACGGATGGAATGCCCAAGAGAGAGAGGTTTCGCACGTTGGTGAAAGCAGGGGAGGTCCCGCGAATGATTATCGTTACCAGGGCAGCGATAGTTGCGGCGATCTTCGGGGTTATGCTGTTCTGCGCGGAACGCTCCTCTGAACTTGTAGGGCTACCGCTACGCCAAGCAGTGAGTGTACAGGGGGATCTCTCACACGCGTGGCGGCCGCTTCTTACATCTGTTGTGGTCCTCTCTGTTGTAGCTCTTTTCGCCGGGAGTTTGGCGACCCTCGTTCAGACTCGAGGGGCTGCTAGCATTGCTCTGGCACGCACCAGAGCGCGGGAGCAAAGAACGGGTATGAGTCCCCTTGTAGTGGCAGAGCTGCTCGTAGTCGCTATCGCCGCCTGTTTCGTTGTCCGGCATCTTGCTCCGGAGATGTTCTTGACCCTGCAGCTTGAATCAGCTGCCGCGGTTGAGGAGTATTTTCATTCGTTGGCAGTAAAGATATGCAAACAGGTGGTTGTTGTTGCCGTCGTTTTAGCTATACTAGCATTGTTTGTTTATCAGTTCGCTTTTCTCGTCAGATGTCGAGAGAGGTCCAAACATAACTAGGAGCCTCTCCGGAGTGCTCATGCTCGTATGGCTCTAACTCCAGATCCTTTCTCCCTCTCACCTCTACTCTCGGTACTACCGAGTGTTGGCAATGTTTCGCGACTCGAGAGCCTTGTGTCATCTCTGTTCGCGCGTTTTGAGAGTGTTGAGGCTCTTCGTGAGCATACAGAGACTCCTGAGGCGCGTGCGAAGCTTACGAGCGAGGCAGCTATGTTGCGCCACATATTAGATTGGCTCGCTGTGCAACCCGATGAGTCGGGAGGCGAAGATGAATAAAGATAATGCAGTTGCAGATGCATCACGAGCGAGCTACTCGAAGGAGGAGCAACTCGACATATACGCGCTTGGAAAGATGTGCCTGGAGACGGGCCACGCGAAGCGCGCCGAGGTTATTCTCAAGGGACTCACGACCGTAGTTCCTGATTTTTTGCCAGGCTGGTTGGCTCTCTCGGTAGCGCAGGCTACGTTGGGGAACGTAGAGGCTGCAAATGAGTCAGCACGACAGGCTCTCAAGTTGCAAGCCGATTCTCCAGCAGGGATGATACTGCTGGTTACAACGGCTCTGGCGATCGGGGACCAGAGTACTGCTGGGACCTACCTCGGTGAGCTTAAGGATGTCATCGACCAGGGGATCGTTAGTGATCCTAACATAGTTCGGCTTTTCAAGATGCAGATGGTGCGCTACCACAATCAAGAGGCGTAAGCGGGATAGCGTAGTGAATGGCTAAGCCCATTTCCAGACCCGCAACTGCTCTCTTTAGGATTATCGTTTCTCAAACAGCCCGAGCACAACGGGAACTTCATCTCTTCCCGGAAGGAACTCCTCTCTCGTAGCGCCTTCGTGTCCCGAGACACCCCCAGATATAGAGAGCTGAGACGAGCCCCCTCCATCGAAGTTCAGCGCTTCGACGCATCCGAGCTCTGGGCGAAGCAGCACTGTTTGCAGTTCACGTAACGAACCTCCAAACATAGCTAGCGATACGCGCATCAAGACAACCCGTTTTTCACGATCGATACACACCAACGAAATATTAGTTGCGCTTGCAGAATCCTTTACCCCGATCACCGGTGCACCATCGGATATGAGCCTTGGTCCGGCTTGAGCGGCTTCAAGTACCTTCTCAGCCGAGAAGAGGCTTCTATGAACTACGCCGATAGTCTCAGACGTTACAAAAAACACCCCGGTGAGAGTGCCGCCGCCGTTATGAACTTTCTGATGTTGAATACCTCGGCTGATAACCACGCCCAAAGGTTTGCCCTGCTCATCAAAAAAATTAGAATTGATACACGCAGTAGCACCGCTTGCCTTGCACAGCATCTGCGATGTTGCTTTCTTCCAACCGTATTCGCTAGCTCTGATGGTTCGTGGCGCATAGTGCGAGCTCGACGCACGTACAGCAACTGCGGAAGATGCAAGAAGGCTGCTCGATGAAACTTGAAAGTGAGAGGCTTCGAGCCCCTCTGCAAGTTGTTCCCAAACAATAGCTGGTGCCGGGGTCGGGGGCAGTTCGCTTGTTTGAGCAACTGCCCGCGAGACGTCAACTCCTCTAACGACAAGCGTAGCCACGAGAAGTAGCGTCAGGAACAGCTCGCCGTGCGGGGTGCTAGTGCGCCGCAGTGAATTCAGCGTTGAGTTTGCTCGGGCCTGGGAGCTTACCATCGAGTGATTCCTTGATCCGGGTTTTAAACTCCTCTGGGAACTTAGCCAAGAAGCTACGAACCGGCATCGCAATTGCGTCTCCGAGAGCGCAGATCGTATGCCCAGCTATCTGCTTAACGATGCTCTCTAAGAGCTCCACATCCGTTGAACCGGCTTGACCAGCTTGCATGCGGTTGAAGATCTTTTCTACCCAATGACCACCCTCACGGCATGGAGTGCATTGTCCGCACGACTCGTGAGCATAGAAATGGGCGAGGTTTCGAATGGCATCAACCATATCAACCGAGTCATCGATTATAATTACTCCGCCCGAGCCAAGCATCGTGCCGAGCTTGCTCCAGCCTTCGTAGTCCATCACCGCATCTTCTATCTCGTCAGCACGCAGTATTGGCGTCGAGGATCCGCCCGGTATCACTGCCTTCAATTTTCTTCCGTTAAGCATGCCGCCACACTCCTCTGCGAGGAAGCGCTTGAACGGGTATCCGAGTTCAATTTCGTAGACTCCGGGATTGTTAATGTGGCCAGAGGCAGAGACAAGTTTCGTTCCTTTCGACTTTTCCGTTCCGATCTGCGCATAAGCATCACCGCCGTTGTTGATAATCCATGGAACTGCTGCGTAGGTTTCAACGTTGTTGAGGATGGTAGGCGAGTAGTAGAGACCCATGGTCGCTGGGAAGAATGGCGGCTTTAATCTTGGTTGGCCTTTCTTGCCTTCAAGCGATTCAATTAATCCTGTCTCTTCACCGCAGATGTAAGCGCCCGCGCCTCTGTGAACGACTAAATGCAGTGAGTAATTACTGCCGAATATCGAATCTCCTAAATAGCCCTTGGCATAGCACTCATCGACAGCTGCCTTAAGCACCGTGTAGGGGTAGGCATATTCACCGCGAATGTACACGCACATCCAGTGGCTCTGCACAGAGAGCGCGGCAACCATCATCCCTTCAATAATAGCGTGGGGGTCGCGCTCGAGTAGTAAGCGGTCCTTGAACGTGCCAGGCTCGCTCTCATCGGCGTTGCAAATAATGTAGGTAGGCTTTCCTGTATTGCGGGGGACGAAGCTCCACTTTTGGCCAGCTGGGAAGCCCGCTCCTCCACGACCGCGTAGGCCCGATTTCTTGACCTCGTCGATAATAGCAGCGGGGTCCATCGTGAGCGCCTTACGAACAGCCGCGTATCCTCCTCGCGATTCGTATCCAGCTAGTGTATTCTGACCAGCTTCGTTAATGTTCTTGAGAAGTATCTGACGGTGTTGACCCACGGTGGTTTCCTTACGTTACAGAAGGTTTGCCTTGAACAATTACTTACTATAGCGCAATGAATTCTGCGCATTTTCTTTCGCACACCGGGCGTTTTCGAACCACCCGCATGTGAGCGTTGTTTCAGTCGGATAAACTTCGCCGAGCCCAGCATAATAGAGTGCTTATGAGGAGGCAACCTCACGTTACTCGGTGTCTGCAGGAAGTCGAGCTGGAGATGCTAATCCTGAGCTATGACCGAGATCGATGCCGAGGACTCGGAGACGAACTCCGGGTTAGCTAGGTCGAATTCGGTCGAATTGTCCTCAGCTGGGTCGTCGACATCCGGATCAACCTCGATCTCGCCATCCACGACGGTCTTTCGGCCTTCAAGTTGAACGAGAAGCGTCCCAGATTCGCCTGAGTACTCTTGGTTTGATCGCCTGAATTGTGACTGAGATAGGTAGAATACCACATACGTCAGGTCATCCTCGTCTGAGGTCACATTTATTGTCGGTGAGACATCTATCTCTCGCTCTCCGATGATAAGAAACGATGAGCCCGAGACGTATCGTAGCCCCGATGGAAAGCGTACCTTCACTGCTATTCCGTTTTTGTGAACGTTTGAGAGTTCGATATCAACCTGCGTTCGGTCCCCGGAATCAATCTGTCCTGGGGAGCAGCGGACATCGACGTTGGCAGCACCGACGAAGTCTCCACCCCCGCCGCCACCCCCACCTCCTCCACCGCATCCAAGGCACGTTGCCGCTGCGGTTGCTACAAAAAGAAAAAGCGAAATGACAGATAACCTCATAAATGCCTCGTACTGTGTTGGTCCGGTTAAGGATATTTCTAAGGAGCGGGGGGATCCAACCGAGCCCAGCTAACTCCCCGTGAAGGTTAAATGCTTTCGGCTGGTTGCGCCATCCGGCATTTTTAGTGATTGGGGGCGTCGGCAGCAGGCTAGATTCCCCACTAGGAGGGGCGACTGTTTGACTAATCATTTAAGTGCTTGCTTTTGTTGAGATCGCAGAGTTTTAAGGAGATTTAGGGGTTTGACTAGGCCGAGGGTCGGGTTGTACATTACGTGGAGATTTTGGCACTGAGTGGAGTTCCCGCCACTAGAGCTCTTCCACTTCAAGGGACTGTCAGTTCAAGAGATTGTCCAAAAGTATAGGCGGAAACTACTGCTACAAAACTTCGTTTATGGAAGCCCTAACCATCATTCCGGTGTCAAGTAAGCAATGTTCCGGCACATCTTCGGAACAGGAGGTTCGTTTATCGGTTAGGTTGGGTCATGAGCCCAGTAATCGTGACGTGCCCAGCATGCAGAGTGAGGGGGGGAGACCTTCATGGACTGTTGCGGGAGTAGTGAGTGTTCTGCTCCTTGCTGCCTACGGAGCTGCGTTCGTGAACAGCCTCAAAGGGCGCTGGTTTAACCCGTTGTGGACTACCGATGACGCCACCCAGCAGACGTACCCGCTCTACGATGCACTATATCCGGATCGCTTCCAGAACGATCTCGTCACGGAAGTTATGCGTGGGTGTCTTCCGACCCTGCACTATTGGATTAGCTACGGGATTACCGCACTGACGAGAGATCCGATTATGTCTGGCCACTGGGTCATGTTGCTTCAGGTTGTGCTGGCGGTGGGATTTCTCTTTATGGCGGTGCGGGCACTGTCATCAAATGTCCCAGCGGCGTTGGCAGTGATCTGGTTGCTGCACTCGCGGAACACAATGCAGAGAATGACGGGAGGTTTGCCGAGAGGGTGGACACCGGCGATATTTGGTGCTTTCCTCTATTTCGCGGCAACGAAGAATCATTGGGGGGCTTTGGCCACTATTCTAGTCGGGTCGATGCTTAATCCTCCAGGCGCGCTTATCGTTGGAGTGGCATATGGCCTGATTCTTTTGTGGCGCTGGTGTTCAGCTCAGGGTGCCGCACGGACAGCGGCACGCACTCAGATTCTCCGTTCGATAGCGGTAGCGCCGTTGTTTGCGGTGGTTGCGTTACTCGTTGTGCAACGGCCTGCGCACGTAGGGCAGATGGTTTCGTTCTCTGAGGCATCGCAGATGCCCGAGTTTTCCAGGCCGAACGGCCGATTCCCGTTCTTGCCGCTCCGTCCAGCGATGGACGAGGTAAAGATGTTTGGCTACCAAGCTTTTATAGGTCGTCTGTACCGACCAGCGGAGTTTTGGCGGGAGAATATCTGGTGGCTCGTTCCAGTGGCACTCGTCGGCATAGCTCTCATAGGAGCGCGACGGAAGCGAGTTGTAATCCCCTCGGAGCTTGTTCTTTTTGGCGCTGCGGCGATCGTTACCTACTCGTTGGCCAGGGTATTTGCGTTTCGCTTGTTTGTTCCCGATCGCCACCTGCAGATACCGATGGTGTTTTTTATGGCCGCAGCCTTTTCGGTTGGGCTATGGCGTACGTTTGTGAAAAAAACCTCTGAGAGCTCGCTGCGTTCGAGCTGGCCAGCGCTTATAGCCTTTGGTACGTTAGCTTTTGTCGTGTATCAGTGTTCGAGTAACGGCCTCCAGGGAGACGCAAATTTTAACTATCCGAGTAATAAGCGCGGTAGAATGCATGAGTGGATTCGCGAGAACACACCCGAGGATGCTCTTGTGGCGTGTCATCCAACGCACTGCGATGGGATGCAGCTATTTGGCGTGCGCAGAGCCTTGGTGACGACAGAGACCTCACATCCTTTTTATCCGCGCTACAACCTAGAGATGCGACGTCGGAGTGAGGTGTCGCTTCGCGCACATTATGCGGAGTCGCTGCAGGACGTCGTCACTTTGCTCGAGCCAGAAGGCGTTACCCACTTTGTATTCAGGCGAGATGATTTCCGGGCCGAGAACCTCAAGCGCCTGTCGTACTTCCTGCCACTCGACAAGGTTGTGAAGGAGTTGGTAAAGCGACCTTCGGGTGCGTTCGCTTTTTACGAGCTGCCGAAGAGGATTGACCCTGTGACTCATCCCTACGTTGTGTTCGTCGATGATGTCTCGGTCGTCGTCGACGTTAAAGCGCTCGGGGAGCATCTGCGGGCTCATGGGTGGGCTCCTCCTCAAGCGTCGCTCTCTGCGTCGCTTCGACGACATGCGGCAGCTCGCCACACGATTCTGGCCAGCGGTCCTTTTGATCATGAGGGGCTCCAGAGTTAACAGTGTTGCCGGTTTGTATGTAAGAGTTGTACATGGAAAGAAGTGTTATCCCTCGAGGCCAGTTCGCAATTCTTGCTGTCTGCGCGTTCTTGTTGAGTCTTGTTCTTGGCGATAGGCTCTCTGAGCATTCGTTTCGCGGTTCAGAGCTCCAGAAGGTAGTATCAGGTGACTTCTCGTCGGATGCGTGGATTGGCACTCAAGCATCAGTAACGGTGCCCGGATTTCTCGGTGGGTTCAATTTTCTTGAGCTGCACTTTGGCGTTGACCGACCTGGAGCTAGTGAGCCGGCACGTGTCGCCGTCTCTTCATGCGGAGGTCCAGAACGCGAGCTGGTTCTTGATGGCGCTGGAATTGTGCGATTACCGACTTCATTGGGGTGTGCACCTCTCCAAGCACAGGTCAGGGCGCTCACTTTCTTCTCGCCCCCCGGCGAACGGGGAGGCCGTGAGCTTGGGGTTCAGCTGAAGGGCGTCGCTGTTAACTCGCCGCTCAAGCTCACGATAGCAGCGCCAGGTATGGTATGCGGACTTTTTATGATTCTCGGGTGCTTGGTGCTTTTGAGCTGGTTTGTCGCCAAGCAGGCGGGAGTTCCCGGAATCCCAGCTAGCTGGGCTGTGCTGTCGTCCGTGGTCGCATTGGTATTTCTTTTTGAAGATTCGCCCGAGAAGCTAGAGCCAGTAGCCATGGTACTGCTTGGAGCTTTGGCTGGGATGGCTCTGCACTCGTGGCAGATGGGGAGAACCGTTGATCGTGCAGGGGGTGGTGAGGGGTGGCTCGTCTGGGTGGCGCTGCTGGTCGGAGCCGCGCTGCGATTCTATGGAATCCGTTTCGGATTGCCATCAAATTTTCACCCTGACGAGGTTCCGAAAGTAAATGCCATTATGCGGATGGTAGATGGCAATACCCTCGATCCTCAGTACTTCCTGCACCCATCGCTGTTGCTCTACCTGACCTACGGAATGAATCATCTGCTACACCTAATTGGGGTTGAGGGATCGTTTCGCGATACCGCGTTCTTGGCGGGGCGCTTGGTGAGTGCGATAGCTGGGGTGGGTTCTATCGCACTCACGTATCAGATCGGTAAGCGGCTCTTTTCAAAAGAAACTGGAGTGATGGCGGCATTACTGCTTGCGGTATTTCCGCTGCATGTGACGTGTAGCCGATATCTCAAAGAGGATTCGCTGCTGACGTTTATTGTGCTTGCCTGCGTTTTGGTGACCATAGTAGCAGTTCAGACGCAACGACGGGCACTTCTGCTTGTTGCCGGTTTGCTTGCTGGGTGCACTGCTGGAGCGAAATATTCGGGCATCTTGATGGCAGTAGTGCCAGCGAGTGCGCCGTGGCTCGTATCTCGTAGCATTAAACCGGATATGCGTTGGATTCCTTGGGCAGCGTTTGCGGTCCTGATAGCGCCACTTGGATTTCTGTGCACCACACCCTACGCAGTGTTGAACTCGGCTAAGTTTGTTAAGGACTTCAGCGCGGAGTCGCGGCACATGCAAACTGGTCACACGGTGACGATCACTGCCTGGTCGCAACTGTGGATGTACCACTTCTGGCGAAGCATAACTCCTGGAGTTAGTACGTTCGTTGCGGTGGCCGCCTGTGTTGCGTTTGGCTTCTTGTTGCGTCGTGGGCGCGTGGAGGACCTGATGGTGCTCGGGATGGCGCTGCTTTTTTACCTGCCGGCAGAGTACGTGAAGGCCAAGCCAGCGCCGCAGCCGGAGCGGTATATTTTGCCGTGCTTGCCATTTTTGGCGCTTGGCGTGGCCGAGCTGCTCCGGAGCGTTTCGGGATACAAGCAGCGGACGCTCCAGGCGCTCGTGCCCGTTTGTGTAGTTGTGTTGGTAGCAATGCCGGCGTGGCGGAGTGTTACCTTGGCCCACGAGGTAGCCAATGATACGCGAGATCAATTGGCTTCGTGGATGAAGGCTAATTTGCCCCGCGGCTCCAAGGTGCTTATGGACTGGAAGCCGTACTGTCCTAATTTCCACGGGGAGTTCTTTGAAGTTGAGCATATTCCGCGAGCGCGGATTATTCCAGAGCTAGATGTGGCGGCACTTCGTAGTTCGGGGGCAGACTACCTAGTGGTTTCGAGCCTATTCTACAATCGGTATTTCAGTCAGCCCGAGAGTGAGCCGATCCTTCGTCAACGTTTTCGAGAGGTCTTTCAGCGTGTGCCCATCGTTACTCAGTATGCGGCACCCTCGGGTCCGTACGGATTCCACAATCCCACATTGACCTTGTTTTCCTTAAACGAGCAGGACTTTGAAAGGCTTGAAGCCGAGCGCAGTCAAAAAAGTCGCGGCGAGATCGCCTATACCTCAAACGAGGTGCGGGCACGGGCTAAGTGGTGATGGAGTAGCATCAATTCATACGGGGTTGAGTTCACCTAGGCTCTCTTGGTGCTCAGCTGTTAGCAGAGAAAGTATCTGTAGCTATACCACTAACCCGAAGGCTATTGAGAGGGCATTAGCACCGTCGGTTCGCGTCCTTTACCCTGTTTAGTATCTCTTGCAACTTGAACCGCGTAACGTCTGGGCCACTCCTACACGCTGCCCTAATTTCTGTACACATGTGTTGATGGGCTAGGCCATGACTATTTGCGAGGTCCATAGCCTTCCTCACCACGTCATTATCCCTGGCATTCAGGGCACCTCTAATGTCATGTAAAAATAATGTCATGTAAAAATTTACTGAGTGCTGTATGTTGGCTTAGACCACCCATATGTCTGCCTCTTTAAAAGTATTCATTTTTCGAAGTTAAAATTCATTAGTTCTGCACATTCTACGCCCCCCTCCAATCTAAATCAACTTTTCGCTTTTTTTGGGCGCAGCCTGCACGTGGCCGTACTACTAGAAGCCATCTCAAAAATACCATGTAGGCGAGGCTCTGCGAGCTACGAGAGCGCGAGAATGCAGGGAGAAAACGCGCGCAGGTGTATCCGCTGCGATACAGCGAGCACGTTTTCTCCCGAAGACGACGCGATCTCGTAGCGCAGCGAGCCGCAGCCCAGGGGATTTTTGAGATGGCTTCTAGACGTTATGCAGGTAGTCTGAGGCTCTGCCGAAGCCTGTACCAATAACAACTTCACAATAAAAATCTCCGAGCGATCGCCTCCTGCTGGTATCCCCTCCAGCTGGCACATACTAGATTTAAAACCTGTACATTCAGCTACCTTGCATCGAAAAGTATCTGAGCGCTGAGAATAACTTTGCTCGGTGGGAAAGATCTTTTGCAGGTGGATGGCTAGCCGGATTGGGGGGATTGAGTTTTAGTATGGACCAGCGGGTCCATATACTAATTGAGCTTCAATTCCATAGCCACTGTAAGAATTGTGTGACAGGGAAAACTTTGATTCCGTCATCGGTCTCCGAGGGCCTTTCTACACACGCAACCAAGATATATTCACGCATAAGATTTTCTTCCTTTAGCGCTCGAAGTCCCTTGAGTTGGTCTTTTCCTACTACCTTAGCTGCCTTAACTTCTATTGCAATCTCCTCGTTGAGAATAAAATCCACCTCAAACTTGGACTCAGAGCGCCAATAATGAAGCGTGCCGCGACCTTCAAGCCGGTAGTCAATATAGCTACGCAGCTCGTGGTGTATGAATGCTTCTAACGCATCGCCGAATTCCTTTGAGTTCTCGTGAAGCTCATTCCTCCCAACTATTGCCCGCACCACTCCGACATCGAAGAAGTAATACTTCCCCATACTCGTGGCTTTCCGTTTTATGGTGCCCCGCCACGCAGGGAGTTCTCGGGCAACGAGCGTATCCTCTAAGATGGAGTAGTAATCCCTAACGGTTGAGGGCGCCACCTGCGCATCGTTAGCAACGTTAGTAAAATTTATAATCTCACCATTTCGCAGCGCAGCGTGCTCAAGAAAGCGACTAAAGGCCGGCACATTTCTCGTGGCTCGTTCTTGAGCGATCTCTTGCGTCAGATAAAGTGCAACGTAATCCGCCAGATCTTGAATTGGATTATCACTCCAATAGGTCGATGGAAGGGTCCCAAAGCGCAGAGATCGGTAAAGGTCAAAATGCTGCTTCAACTCCGCTGACACCAGTGGGTGTAAATTTCTAATTGTGGCTCGGCCTCCCAGGAGGTTAATCCCCCCTCGTTTCAATTTTCTAGCGCTTGAACCGGAGAGGCAGCAACGTATCTTCCCAAGCGAGAGTACTAGTTGAATCTCGTTGAGGAGCACCGGCAGAAGTTGAACCTCGTCGACAAACAGGTACCTAGTCTCTTGAGTAAGCTCGCGTCGAATCAGTGATGGATCTCTTGAGAGCCGGGTAAAATCCTGACTATTCAGGAGCGATACTGAGTAGGTACTACCAGGCGGGCATTCGGCAATAAGGTCATCAATCAACCAACTTTTCCCTGTTTGGCGGGGCCCCAACAAGAAAAACGATTTGGAAAAGAGGGTGGTAAGGTTAAATAAACGAGTAATTTTCATATATTAGCCAGGCCACGAGCAAGTCGCGTATTTCGATATAATAGCGCGACTACGTCGTGAGTTCAATACTAATACCTTGACGAGTAGGCGACCGTCCAGCTGGTCCCATCAAGCTGCTAGATTTAAACCCTGTAAATTAGTTGCCTTGCATCGGAAATTACGTGAGCTTTGAGAATAACTTTGCTCGGCGGGAAAGATCTTTTGCAGGTGGATGGCTAGCCGGATTAAGGGGCTTGAATTTTAGTATGGACCAGGGGTTGGGGTACCAGGGGTTGGGCTCTCAAAAAATGAGGCAGAGATTTACGAAGTCTTGCTTAAATACGGCGAATCCTCCGTAGCTGAGATCTCAACACGCTCTAAAATACATCGCAGGAACGTATACGACACCCTAAACCGACTTCAGGATCGGGGCCTGGTTTTTGAGATTCGGCTTAAACGTGAAGCGCGATATCAACCGGTGGATCCTGACAGATTGCTCGGATTACTCGATGAGAAACGTGGGGCGATCTCAAAGGCCCTGCCGCAACTCAAGAAATGGTACCGCAGCGACGAGCGTGAGCAGGCGGTCTTTATCTATCGAGGAATCGAGGGCTGGAAGAATTACATGCGCGATATCCTGAGGGTCGGCAAAGATTACTACTGCATTGCTGGCAAGGGCGGCTGGATGGATCCGCGACTTGAGCAGTTCTTTCCCTGGTTTATTAAGGAGCTCGAGCGCAAACGGCTCAAATGCTACGTGTTGTTCGACCACGAGGTAAAGGCCAACAACCACCCGGTCACGAAGCATGTTGGGCCGCACTACCGGTTTTTTCCAAAGGAGTACTCAACGAACGCATCGATAGAGATTTTTGGCGATCATGTAAATCTCGTCACAAACATCCACTTTGGTGGTTTGGAGGAGGATTTCTCATTTACCGTTATCGTTAATCCTCAACTCGCCGACGCCTTCCGGACGTGGTTTAACTTTATGTGGCTTAGTTGCAAAGCTCCGCCAGCGACACGAAATGTCTCGAAGCGCAGTGCCACGCCGTAAGCTTGTTCTGAGAGCAGGATTGCGCACTGGGGGAGGGCTCTACTTCCGCACCCTGGCAACACAAACGAACAAAACCCTCCGTTGTCAGCCTGATCGCGGGCGATCAGGTCGGACTCGCCCCTCTTTTCGGCTATGTCTTTTTCGGAAGCATCATCCCACAGGTCTCAATGATTGCTGGTGCGCTTGCGTTGTGTTCTTCGCTGACCGGTGACGCGGAGGTATATTATGCTCAAAAGCAGCAGCCTCTTAATGGCTCCACGACTTCTCGCACAAACCGCTACAAGTGATTCAAATTAGCCAGCTATGGCGCGCGGTCCTTGAGCGAGGCAGGTATGCGGGTATGGGAGGGGGTATGGCAAGATTATCACCGTTGACACACATCCGCAAATGGCGTACATTTTCGGAGCATGATCCATAGAATCCGCAACCTACCGAAATGTAATAGCTTTTTCCTATTTGGAGCTCGCGGAACGGGAAAGACCACCCTTCTGCAGGACCGCTATGATCTTCTGCCTGCACCGCCAGACGATACCCTGCTAATCGATCTCCTCGATCCAGATCAGGAGGACCTCTTCTCTAGAAATCCGAATGAACTGAGGGAGCAACTACAAGCTGCGCCGGATCGCTACCGACGAGTAATTATTGATGAGGTGCAGAAGGCCCCAAGATTACTCGATGTTGTGCACGGGTTGATTGAGAAACATCGCTCTATTCAATTTGTCTTAACGGGATCGAGCGCTAGAAAGTTGAAACATGGGGGGGCGAATCTCCTTGGGGGCAGAGCGTTTTCCCTCTCACTCTTCCCCTTCACTCACCGTGAACTCCCGGCCTCTATCTCTCTGACAGATATCTTATCATGGGGCACTCTCCCTAAGATCTTTGATTACTCTGAGCTCGATGACAAGCGACGTTATCTACGAACGTATTGTCAGACATATCTTAAGCAAGAGGTTCAGCTTGAGCAGCTTGTGCGCGACATCGTTTCCTTCCGGGAGTTTTTGGACTTTGCGGCGCAGGTTAATGGCGAGATTGTGAACTACCGCAACATAGCAGAAAAGAGCGGTGTTGATGACAAAACAGTAGCCAGATATTTCGAGATACTCGTTGATACCATGATAGGTTTTTTTGTTGAGCCGTTCCATGAATCAGTCAGGGTGCGTCAATCTCAAAAGCCTAAATTTTATCTCTTTGACTGTGGAGTTCAGCGATTTCTCTCTCACAACAGCGATGTTGTGCTCAAAGAAGGCAGTAGTGAGTTTGGTAAGCTGTTTGAACAATGGATACTATGCGAGTGCGTGAGATTAAATAGCTACTTGGAGCGTGATTTTAAGTTTTACTTTCTCAGGACAAAGGATGGCGCGGAGCTCGATCTGATCGTGGAGAAACCAGGACGAAAAAAGATCCTTATTGAAATTAAATCAACATCACGAGTTACGAGCGAACACATAAGCCATATTTCGTCCTTCCAACGAGCGATCGAGCACGAAGAGGCTTGGGTGATTTCAAATGAGCAGACCGCTCGTCGCCTGGATAATGGTGTCTACATCTTTCCATGGAAGATGGCGCTTGAGAGGTTGTTTGCCTAAGATTCTGTTACTGCGCGAGTCTACGCTGTCTCATCGTAGCAGCTGCAAGATGCTCAAAAAGCAGCAACCTCTTACTGCCCAACAGCCTCGCGCTGCTCGAAACGATCGCTATTCTCCGGCGCCACCGGACGGGCTGCTGCTCTCATTCCCCGCAATCTTCCAGAGATCGGCTTTGTCGGACTGCTGTTCAGATCAAAGGTGATCCACGATAGTAAAAGTTGCACACCTACTATCACCTGCACCGTTGCCAAAAGCACCGTGCCAGTTGGCGCGGTGACCTGCAGCTTGCTGTAGTGCGCCCAATTCGTACCCCCAAAGATTACACCTGATACGGTAAGCGCTACACCAATGAGCAGCTCAATCGATGCTGCGTTAAAGTCACGTAAGAAATATGAGTAAAAGATACGCTTGCAAAATCGGATAGCGTGCTGCAGCGGAAACTCGAACAATACCTTGCGGATCCGCAAGCTGCTCTTTTCATCCCCGTACACTGCTTCCATCGGAATATCAACGATCGCTGCCTGAAGAGTACCGAGACGAAAGAGCATGTCACTCTCAAAAAAGTAACGCGATGCTATCTTCTCGTACGGAAGCACTGCCGCAATGCGCGCATCGATCGCTGTGTAGCCGTTAGTCGGGTCCATGACCTTCCAGTAACCACTCGACAGCTTGGTGATAAACGATAGCCCTGCATTACCGACCAGCCGCGCTAACGGCATGCTACGTAGCGATTCAAGATCAAAGAATCGATTACCCTTAGTGTAATCAGCCTCTCCCGAGAGGATTGGCGCCACAAACTGACGAATCAGTTCAGCATTCATCTGGCCATCGCCATCAAGTTTAACGATAACCCCAGCTCCGCCAGCGATAGCTCGCCGATACCCCGCGAGGACGGCCCCACCAACTCCTAGGTTTTTCGGAAGAAACTCAACAACAACTCGTGAATCGCGACACTCATTTGCAACGAGCTCGCCACTTTTCTCGGGACACGCATCGTCAACAACCACAATCAGCGACACCTCTGGCCCAATACTATCGATTACGGAAAGGATGTGACGCGCTACTCGATAGCAGGGAATGACAACAGCAATCTGTGAATTCGGATGACCAGCTCCAACGGACATACAATCTATGATGCTATGAACGCAAAGCTATGTCACCTTCGGGCGCGGCATTACCGAGCCTATTCCTATCTATTTAGAATTACAGCACTTTATTCCACCCTCTGGCCCTCACACCAGAGCATCGCAGTTCTTCCGCTAGCTACTCGAAACGGCTGGAAGTTTAATAGGGATACAAATGCGTGGCCTAGAGCTGCAAAACTCAATGAAAACCGCTATTGGCGCGTATTGGTGGCCTTTTAGAATGGACAAGAACTGCGATGCCCTACCCTCGCAACTTGAGGTGAGTCCCGCAACTCCCGAACATTCTGAATTTCACCGCTTCTTTAAAAGTGCGCTCTGACGGCTAACACTAAGTCCATGCTTATAGAAGACTTACATCAGCAATTAGTGACTAGCAGCAATACTACGTCGAACGCCCCTACAAATCATAAAGGCGCTGGAGATTCTCGTGAAGTGAATGAAACGTTACTACGAAAAATTGGTGCCGGCCTGACTGAGATCACTAAAAGGACTCCCTAAACTCCGGCGCCCGTAAAACTGGTGCACTCGAAATCTTAGCTCGTGTTGAATTTTTTGCTATCCCGCGTTACCTGTTCCTGGCCCTTTGTTTCTCTTAGACTAAGGCCCTCTGAACAAGTAGACTCCTGGCCTACACTACGCTAAACGGAACGGGCTGTGGTCGGTCGGGATACGCTATGTTATTACGAGTGGGAAGACCTCGATTACCTGCCTAGAAGAAGGGATAGTATCTTGAGTCGATCGAAGGCTGTCATCCTACTGATTACTACCGGACTCTTGTGGAGTGTTATTGGTGTTATTACGAAATCTATTTCGTGGCATCCTATATCGATTGCTGGTGGACTGTCGTTGTTTGCAGCTCTTACCCACATCCTGCTCGCACGTCGTTTTCCGAGGGTGCGGCTCGATATTCCGAACCTCGGGGCGCTCTTGTTCTGCTTGAATACCCTCCTTTTTATTGGTGCCATTCATTATAGCTCGGTGGCTAATGCAGTCGTGCTCCAGTTTACCGCTCCGGTTTACGTCGCCATTCTCGGCGGTGTGGTGCTCGGTGAACACATGACCTCCAGAGATTGGCTAGCCCTGGTCTTCACGCTGCTCGGAACTACACTGTTTTTTCTCGATGACCTCACCCCCGTACAACTAACAGGGACACTCATGGCTGTCGCAAGTGGCCTATCGGTAGCCGGATATACCATCTGTCTTCGTAAACTGAAGTCCAAGGATCCGATCGATGTCGTCATTCTTGGTGAAGTACTGGTGTTTGTTATCTCTATCCCATGGCTTTTCAATGAATCGTTTTCTTCCACGGCGTTGAGCAAAATAGTGATATTGGGCACGTTTTGTTACGGCATCTCGTTCCTAGCCTACGCGGCTGCAATACGGCACGTGCGAGCACTAGAAGCGTTGCTCATTTCAACGTCCGAAATTGTGCTCGGTCCGATCTGGGCTTTTATATTTCTTCACGAGAAGCCAAGCGGATCTGGCTTGCTCGGTGCTACGCTTATCTCGCTCATAGTGCTCATTTACGGTTGTGAATCTCGAAAGTCACTCTAGAAGCTGCTCGTAAATCAAGTCAATTGCGATCTGTGCGCCAGCACAGAGAAGATCCTGCGGCTCAAGATTGTCGGCAGTTAAGGAGGATGAAGATAGCGCAGGTACTCAAAAGCACAAAGTATTTGAACATGTCGGTGGCTTGACCCCTGGCACCGTCAGGGTGAGCACCGACAATTCAAAAGACGCAGTGATTTTGAGTCGATGTGCTATTTTCAGACCCGCAACTGCCAAATTTAGGTTTAAAGAGGGCAACGGCTTCAGCGCATTTCTGGCTCTTTTACGCGACAACGCCATTAACGTTGGCGACACACACGCGCAGTAGTTGGAGTCCTGAGATTGAGGCGGAGCGGAAGCTCCGCGCTCCGCTCGTATGAAACCGAGGACATCGCCGCATTGTAGCACAACAAGAACGCATTGAGCTCCAGATCAGATACGCGGCTAAAGGTCGGTAGCTCTATCCGTAAAACGGGGAGAATTCGCGCAGGATGATTTAGGCTGATATAACGTGTGCACACCGCACCATCTCACAACACCGATTGCGAGCTCCGCAGCGATTGAGGATACTGGTGGTCGCCGAAAATGATACTTGTTTTATCCAGATTGCAGGCAGAATTCTGCCCTTCTATATGCGCTCTATTCATGCCACGATCCTCGCTCTCGCTCTACTAGTCCTAACCTCGACACAAACCCACATCCAAGCCGAAGAGAAGGCCCCCCTTACTGTCGGAGTTATGCTCTCGCTCTCTGGAGGACTAGAGCAATGGTGTGGATACATTCGTCAAGGTATGGAGCTAGCGATCAGCGAAGCCGATCCATCAGAGGTGCGCGCTGTGGTTGAGGATGATCACTCTGTAGATAAAAAAGCAACGATTACCGCGGCGCGAAAGCTCCTCGATATCGACCGTGTAGACGCTCTCTTCTCCTGGACCCTCTCCACTCTACCGGTGCTTACTCCTCTGGCCACAAAAGCACGGACTCCTCTCGTCATAGGAGCGTATGACCGTAGGATTGATCAGGCCGGAGAGTTCGTCTTTGGCGGATTTGTGAATGTCGAACTTACGGCTCGCGAGATCGCCCGCTACTTTAAGAAACGAGGGGCCCGTAGGGTTGCCATCGTCCTGGCTACTGATGATTGGTCGGTCTCGTTCGATGCGCCTTTCCGCGATGAAGTAGCACGTATCGGACTTGAGTTAGTCTACACAGAATCGATTTCACCCACCGAAACCGAGACCCGGACGATCATTTCTAACCTCAAGAAGCTCAAGGTAGACGCCGTCCTGGCGCCACTGTTCGGAAATTCTCTACTCTCGTTTATCAAGAGACACCGTGAGATGGGAGCCTCAAGCATCATCAACGTTGCTGACGGAATGTTTGAAGCAGACATTCAGACCATCGGCTCTGCAAGTGATGGAGTTACTGCGATGCAGCTGTGGGTTGATTCTGAAGAGCTCGCAGCCAAGATCCGCAAGAAGTTCAGCAATACAAGCGATCCACTACAGCTTGGACTCGTCGCCTCTGGATACGATGCCATGCGGCATATCATTCTCGCCGCACGATCGGTGCGAGCATCTGGCAAACAAGTTACCGGCGAATTACTGAAACAAGCCCTGACTACCTTCAGCAGCGCAGGATATCTCGGAACAACGATGCTTGGAGCTGCTCCCACTGTCTCCGGAGAGCGTCTGGTGGTAGTCCGCCAAGGGAAATACAAGCTGGAGGAGTGACTACCCCAGCCTTGACGAAATCCCATCAGCGACCGCCGAGAGGAACTCTTCGGTGGTCACGTAATGCTCGCGCTTGGTTGCATCGCCATGGATACACATAGCCAGATCCTTGGTCATCGTGCCGCCTTCAACCACATCAACGCACACCTGCTCAAGCGTCTTAGCAAATTTCAGCAGCTCTTGATTCCCATCAAACGCACTGCGGTATGTGAGGCCAACGGTCCAGGCGAATATCGACGCAATTGGATTGGTCGATGTCTCTTTACCCTGTTGGTGCATTCTATAGTGCCGAGTAACTGTGCCGTGCGCAGCTTCTGCTTCGATCGTCTTACCGTCTTCAGTCATCAACACCGAGGTCATCAGACCAAGCGAACCAAACCCTTGGGCCACTGAGTCTGACTGCACATCGCCGTCGTAGTTCTTACACGCCCAGACAAATCCTCCACTCGATTTCATGGCATAGGCCACCATGTCATCGATCAAGCGGTGTTGATACTCAATCCCTGCAGCCTCAAAGCGCGACCTAAACTCTGAGTCGTAGACCTCTTGGAAGATATCCTTGAAGCGACCATCGTAGGCCTTGAGGATCGTATTCTTCGTTGAGAGATAGGTGGGGAGCTTCTTTACCAGGCCGTAGTTTAAGCAGCTCCGTGCAAAGCTCCGAATCGACTCATCGAGGTTGTACATCCCCATGGCAACTCCGCTACCATCAAATGAGAACACCTCGTGCTCAATCTTTGGTCCGCCATCGGCCGGGGTAAAGGTCATCGTTAGCTTGCCCTTGCCAGGAACTTTAAAGTCGGTTGCTCGATACTGGTCTCCGAACGCGTGGCGCCCGATTACGATTGACTTATTCCATCCAGGAACGAGACGTGGAATGTTCTTGCAGATAATCGGCTCACGAAACACCGTGCCACCGATGATGTTGCGGATCGTTCCATTCGGAGACTTCCACATCTTCTTGAGGCTGAACTCTTTTACGCGAGCCTCATCTGGCGTGATGGTGGCACACTTGACCCCGACTCCGTACTTCTTAATCGCCTCTGCAGAGTCGACCGTTACCTGGTCGTTTGTGGCATCACGATTCTCAATTGAGAGGTCGTAGTACTTCAGGTCTATGTCGAGAAAGGGCAAAATCAGCTTCTCACGAATAATGTGCCAGATGATGCGGGTCATCTCATCACCATCAAGCTCTACGACCGGATTCGCTACTTTTATCTTTTTAACTGCCATATACCCTTACGCCTGTGGCTTATGTACTCATTACTGTCGCGCTTTCACCTACCAGTATCCCTACTACTTTTAGGGCTCTTTTTGCTACTGAAATTGCGAACCTTTCGGACTATTACTCTCCTGAGCCGCTGCCAACAAAGTGGCTCGTTTTATCGGCAAACAAGGCATTAAATGTCGTGAGACTTCCGTACGAGCGAGTAATATACCCTTGCAACTCCAATTTCTCGGCTGCATCTAGATTCGGATTATTATTAATCTTTTGTTCAAGAACCCGTAATTTTTCACGAACTCCTATGATCTTTTTGATAAACGCCTCTATCGGGATCTCTTTGGTTTGCGTGTCATCTTTGCCCGGGATCATCTTTAGGGTTCCACCGATCCAGCGCTTACCAACTTCAAGATTTGTGTCGGCCCATCCGTAGTCCCCCAAAACCTCACGGACAGCGAGCTTGATCTGCTGGAGCGCCGGATCCTCTGACCCTTCAAGAGCCTTAATCTCTTGATACGAGAACGGCACATTTCGCACATCACCTTTGAAGTGAATCGTATAGAATTCTCCCTCGTAACCCACGATCCGTCCAATACCTAGGTGGGCGTGCTGAACCATAGTGCCAATTGCGAAAGAAGGTTTTAACATACTATAGGTCCTCAACACATATGTGCATTACTAGAAATGATGGGGTTTGTCGCCTCTTTCCTACCTGCGTATCTTAACATCATCTGACAGCTCATTGACATGTTCGGTTGATGGGAATACCCCAGTTGCGATGGCGCCGATTCGTTCAACGGTGCGTACCACTGCTGGCACAAGCCCCTCATTCTGTATATCACCTGTCAAATGACTACACAGCTCTTCCCATGCAGCAGCTGTCACAGATGGATTAAATCCTCGGTCAACGACTATCTCTGCATCACGCTCTGCAACGAGGATATAAAGCAATATGCCATTGTTTGCCGCAGTATCCCACACTCGCTCAACACCGAACACCTCAAGAGCGCGCTCTCGCGCAGTCTGACCTCGGAGTAATGGGCTCAGATCAAGCGACGCTTCGATAACCACCTTAATCTGAGCTGATGTGGTTCGCTCGGCAACACGGACCGCCTCTGTGATCGTAGCGGCATCTAGAGGCGATAGAAGTCGCCGTAGGTGCCACCTGCCAGTCATTAGGTTCTTGAGCAGTCGCCCCATCACCGTCATCTCCTCTACCACCTTCCAGAAGCGCCACCGCCACTAAAGCCGCCGCCGCCACCTCCGAAACCACCACCAAATCCACCGCTGCCGCCACCCCAGGAGCCTCCGCGGTATCTACCACGTCCGCTCCCATAGTAACCGCTGCCGCCTTGGATAAAGGAAGGATTGGCAAAGAATACAAGCGTTCCGCACAGAAGGCCAAACGGTATCGCCACCAACAGCGGCGCCATAAGCGCGGCTACACACGTTCCCGCACCAGCGCCAACGAGTGCGCCGACGATCCGCCCAAAGGACGCTCCCGAAAACGAACCGAGAAAAAAGGCCATAAAGAACGGAAATACGAGGTCATCCGCGTAGAAGCGATCCTCAACAACGGGCTCTGGCAGCTCCATTCCCTTAATACGCGTCACGATAGAGTCCGCTCCTGCGCGAATACCTCCCGGAACATCACCTAAACGAAAGCGCGGAAGTATCTGCTCCTCAATGATACGCTTTGCAGTTGCATCAGGGATGTCGCCTTCCAATCCGCGACCAACTTCGATGCGCACAGCTCTGTCTTCGAGCGCTACAATCAGTAATGCTCCATCATCAATCCCCTTACGTCCAAGTTTCCACTGATCAACGACCCGGATACTAAACTGATCGATCGTCTCAGGCTTGGTTGTCTTAAGGACGAGGACAGCGACTTGGCTGCCCTTCTCAGCCTCAAGCGCCTGGAGGGCTGCTTCCAGCTCCTGTGCCGCCGGTCCAAGCACACCAGTTTGATCAACTACTCGCCCTGTAAGCTGCGGAACTTCAACAAACTGAGCCTCTGCCTGGCCTCCGAAGGAGGCCAGGGTCAAAAAGAAGATTACGATACACAGGAGGTTCCGCATCAGGGTCCGTCGCAGCATACTCGACATTCCTTACAGCTATCGTCTCGGAATGAAGTTAGAAGGCAACCTTAGGCGCCTCAGCTATCTCCTTTTCGTTCTCAACAGTAAAGTTCGGTTTTACCTTGGCGCCGAAGATCTTTGCTGTCAGATTTGAAGGGAACGACCTAATAACGATGTTGTATGATTTGACCGCCTCTATGTACCGTGTACGCGCCACAGAGATGCGGTTCTCGGTACCTTCAATCTGGGCTTGGAGATCACGAAAGTTTGCGTCGGCCTTAAGCTGCGGATAGTTCTCTGCAACCGCTAAGAGTCTTGAGAGAGCTCCTGAAAGGGCGCTCTGTGACTCCTGAAATCGACGAAAGGTCTCCTCGTTATCCAAGACCGATGCATCGAGGTTGATTGAGGTAGCCTTTGTACGCGCTTCCGTTACCTTTGTCAGCACCTCCTGCTCGTGCTCGGCATATCCCTTCACCGTTGATACCAGGTTTGGGATCAGGTCCGCTCGGCGCTTATACTGATTTACAACATCGGCCCACGCCGCCTGCACATGCTCATCACCAGATTGAATCGAGTTATACCCACAACCTGAAATGACGAGCGCCAGGGCGAATACTGCCAAAGAAAATAAACGTACACGTTTCATAATAGCCTCTACGTAAGGAACACAAACTCTATAAACCACGCGATCCTACTAAGATATTCCGTAAGTATCTATAGCTTAATCGGAGGTTGCATCAAGGTTTCAGCTTACTGTACCTGACCCGAATAATCCTCAGCATAAACTCCAATAAGAGCAGGATCAGTGCAACCAGGACTAGCTCGTGGCTGTACGGCGTTACCTCACTCTCTTGATGCATGAGCGGGCGCAGATCGTCTGCCGACGGATCCACCATGCCACCTGAACGCCGTGCGAGCTCGCTTAACAACGCTAGGTCTGGTTGTCGGTGCGGTTGCTCGCCAAACTGCGATCCATCGATCTCCCACGCTACCTCTGGCAGCACTTCGGTAGCCACTGGCTTAGCGTCATCGAGGGTACCCACGAATCGCAGTCGTGCCTGATACGTTCCTGCCGACACCCGGCCGAGGCGTCCTCTAAAATGGCCTGGCTTCTCCGCAGTAAATTCCACCGTCTGCGTACTGCCGTCGGGATAGGTCACATCGCCACGAAACGATCGCCTTCCGATATCGCTAAAGAGCGCTACATCGATGATACAGTCACCACCCTCAACCCAGGTCCGCAATTCAAACTCAACTCGATTCGGCGAGCGCTCGGTATCAAGCCGCCGCGATGACTCAACGAGGTCCGACCAGAACTCCTGAATCCGCTCCCAACGCATCCAGTGAGATGACCACCTACCGTTTGCATCTGATGTGTATGCGATAACTCGCCCCTCACCGAGATTCCACGAAGCTAAAAGTGGATGGACACCTTCGGAGTCGCGAACCAGGAGCTCTGTCTGCGCTCTTTCTAACTCGCCTGTTTGTACAAACCCCCGTAGCGGCGGGTATGACTGTACTGCGGTACTTACAAGTGGGTCTGGTCCTGGACGAACAGTCTGCTCTGCCTCCTCGCGCAGTGTACGCTCACCACTAGCAACCTTCACGTCCGAGAGAAACACCTTCGGGAGATTAGTCGGATCATTTGTCTGATAAAACGCACCTCCACCAGACTGTGCCATCTGCGCGAGAAATCCGTCATCGACCTCATTTCCTACCATTACAGTCGATACCGTGACTCCGACGAATCGCATCTGTTTGATCAGATCAAAGTAGTGCGCGCCAGGATCGGGCAACTTGCCATCGGTGAGAACTATAACGTGCTTGCGCCCTGCAGGGGTCGCCGCCAGTCCACGGCGAGCTTCATCGAGTGCGGGAAAAAGATTCGTGCGACTCGTAGGAAAGAGTCGGCTGATCCTTGATAATGCCGAGTCTCGCACCTGAGAGAGCCGCGAAACCGGTAATGCTATGAAGGGCACATCATCAAACCCGATTACGCCGATATAGTCGTCGTCCTTTAAGTTGCGCACAACCTCTGCTGCTGCGGACTTGGCAAACTCAAGTCTACTGTCAGTTGCCATACTTCGGGATTTATCAACAACAAGCTGCACTGCTATCGTCAGGCGCTTTTTTTCTGGCTGCGGCGGCAGCAGCTTAACCGGCAGTAGCTCCTCGATTGGGCTCCCGATGTAGCCTCCCAAGCCATACGACGTTCCTCCACCCACAACGACCAGCCCACCTCCACCACGAACATATCCTCGTAGAGCTGTCGCTATCCGCGCAGGGATCCGACTCGCTGATACGTTATTCAGTACTATCGCCTCGTAGTCATGTGCAAGGAGATTTTCGGGCCTATCATCCGTAGCGCCCGCAACTACTGACCTGAGTTGGTAGGCCTGCCCCTTTAATATCTGCGAGAGAAATCGATCATCCTCAGCACTCCCTGAGATGAGCAGCACCTTTTCACGCTTCTCACCTGAGATCCACGTTGTACGGGTCACCGCGTGTTGTCCATCGGAATCACGCCACAAAAGCCTAGCTTGAATAGGGTGCAAACCTTCGAGATTCGGATCGCTCTGGGCGGTTACCGAGAGGTCTGCGCCGGGATTAACCGTGACTGTACGTGTGAGGACAACGTTCTCTCCGTGGCGTATCTCCACGTCTGCAACACGTGCAGCATCACTATGATTCGAGAACGTCGCCCGAATCTCGGCACTACGCTGCGCGAGGACTGTGCGCGGCGCATGTAGGTGCGAGATAGAAAGCGCGGTAGTGCTATCTTCTCCCGTTGAAGAGAGTGGGAAGAGCGGGCGCGACAAACGATCCGCCAGAGCCCCCCGAACTGAGCCAGCGGTCTCATACCCGTCACTGAGTAGCAGCACAAACGGAGCAGCAGAAGCAGCCTGTCCCTGCACAACGCCCGCTATATGAGTGCTCCCCGTATTGAGACGCTGCCACGCTGTCTGAATGCTGCGATATGAATCTCCGGGCGCTACTCGCACAGCACGCGGAACAGAGGATCCGGCAAACGGTATCACGGAGAGCGGCACTGAGAGCTTCGCTGCCAAAGCTCCCGCCTTCTGCAACAGTTGATCTCCCTGCGGTTCTGTGATGCTGCCCGAGATGTCAAGAATCGCTGTGAGCGCTTCAAGCGGTCGGTCCTTACTACGTACCGGCACTGCCAAGCCGATAACAATACTTGAAGCGATGAGCGCGCGGATGAAGGCATAGAGCACCCCCTGTGCTCGCAGCCCACGTGGCGAACGCAGACAACTGACAGATGCAAGGAGAATTGCCGGGACAAGTAGCCACAGTATCTCTTGATGTTGGAAGGTCATACCTGCTCCCTCAAGCCACACCTGCCGACAATCCGGCGCAGTAGATCGAACACCACGATGACCAGAGCACACCAGGCAAAGATTCGTTCGTAGCGGTTCGTGGCTTCGGCTCCCTCTCCAACACGGAGATTGAGGTCGGGCTCACGCGCAGTATGCTTAGTTACCCCAGTGTCGTATCCGACACCGCCCACTCCCTCACTCGACACACCGATTCCATCGCTCGCAATCGAAATCGGAGTGTCGTGGGTAAGATCCGATTCCTGGTCGGATATTGCATTCACCGCTATCAGCTGCTCTTCGCTCGAAGTCGAATCGGCATCACGAACGGCGAGCACTCCGGGCTCTGTAACTTCAACACTCCGGATACTCCCACTAGCGAGTTGTTGCTCACGGGGCGCAATCAACTGGACCCGGATATCTGAGCCCTGCACAATCCCCGAGAGATCAATCAAACCAGTTACATCACTGCCGGACCCGTGAGCACCTGAACTCGCAAAGAGCCACTGCCACGTGTTCAAGGTGATAATACTGAGCGTCGGTGTACGCATTCCATCGAACGGAAAAAGCTCAAACCCAAGGATTACATACCGTTTTCCACTCTCTTCTCCCGCACACATAAGCGCACCGCCTGCTGCATGAAGTATCGGGCGAGCGCCGTTTGGACACTCAAGCACTCGCGCTGTCGGTAGTGCGAGCAATCCCGGTCGCACATACTGCAAGAGCGGATGGGATTCATCCCAACGAGTGATCTCAACAGCTCCACTTGGACTCTGTGTAGCATCTCCCTTCACGAGTCCACCCCAGAGCTTCACACCCGCCTGCGGATAGACCACGAGAGTAGGAATGCTCGGTAACGTCGTGGGAGCTGTCCGGTGGTATAGTATTCCTCGGAGATTCCTCTCTGTTGCCACATCGTTTCCGGTCACAGAAACAGAAGCACCGAATGGAAGGCGATCGAGACCGAGGGTTTGAGGCGCGAGGGAACTGACAACGCCGAGCTTACCCCGTTCTTGAGTATGCACAACCCACGCCTCGTTATCTACTGGCAGGAGATCGTGCTCGCTCGTGACTGAAACGCGGCAGAAGCTCCACGACGAACTCAATGGTCCGAGCTGCATAAGGCTGTTCGCGCGCGCGGAAAGTCGCCGGCTTACCGAGGGCAGCGAGAACGTTGCGCTCGACGCACGGTCAGTGCAGGTTGCCGTGACGGAAACCTCATCATCCCCCATTCCGACCCGAGACACACCAACTTCAACGAGAGGACTCTGCGCCAGTCCCTGCCCTGTATCGTTTGGCGCGCGGAGCTGGAGTGAGGAGATCCAGACATTTCGCGCTTCGTCAGGATCGTACGGAACTGTGGTCACCCGTAGACGACTACGAGCGTCTACACCTTCAATCTCCCTGTCTGTGTAGAGCCAGATGCTATCGTACTCGTTGCGTGCGCGGAGATCGGAAACCACGTTCGCGAGTGAATCCGCATCGTATGTGGGCTGCGCGGTTGCAAGCTCTGAAACGGCGGCGCTCTTCGCGAGCGGAGAGGTTGCCCCTGCGCTACGAGGACCCGAGGTAAGCGCTCGTGCCACTCGTAGTACCGTAAAGAGCGTATCAGGAGGCGCTTGGGCGATATCAGCTGAAGCGATCCGCAGAGCCGCTTGAAGCCGCGTCTCATCACCGCTCATGCGAGCGCCCATACTCTTTGAGGTATCGATAACAACTGCCACTCGCGCCCCCGTACGAGTGAATAGAATGCCGCTTGCAGCTAATGCCAGTGCGACTGCAAGCGCAAGCTCAAGCCAAAACTGCAGGGGAGGTACAAAGCGCCGTCGACTCGGCAGATACTGCGGTAGTTTCGCGAGAAGAAACAAGCTCGATATGACCCTCGATTGCGTCGTGCCACGAGCACGGAAGAGATACACCAACGCACCGAGCGCAAGCGGTATCGCAGCCAAAGCCGCAGGCCATGCAAAGCTGACCGCCATTCCGGTAAGAGCGTTCATACGAACAACCCCATCCGCCCGATCGTCGCTAAAGCGCACTCCTCGCGAGAGTCGCCCGCACTAAACGCTGCCTCTGTAAACGAGATCTGGGCCGATAAACAGTGCTGGCGCACGGTTGCAATGTGCTCTCGCAGCAACACCTCGTAGCGCTCTTCGGTTGACCGAGTCACCTCTATTCCCCGCGTCACGCCGGTTTCACTGTCGAGCATTACAAGACCTCCCTGCGCACTCCGAAGCGACCGATCGCCTGCACCGAGCACCTGAACTGCATGGATCTCCATGTTACGGGCACGCAGTGGCGCAAGCATCTGGTGGAGCGTGCTATGTGGATAAAGAAAATCCGAGATTACTACGCAGATTCCGGGAAAACGCACCCGCGCTGCCGCCTGCTTCGCCGCACGAATGAGATCGATATCGGTGGTCGTATCGGAAATAAGGCGCTCTGTCGCCTCCGAAAGAAACCTACTAAGCGGCGCAAACGCTCTACCTCCCCAGTATCGTGGACTGTGCGGTCCCCCGAGCACCGATACCATTACGGGATCCTGTGTTGCGAGTGCAATGTAGGCGACCGAGTTCGCGATTGTCACGGCAAGATCCCACTTCTCACGCAGAGCTACATGGGTGAGTGACCGTGAACCATCAATAATGATGTACACTGCAACGTTCTCTTCTTCGAGATAGCGCTTGATGTAGAGCTTATCGCTCCGGCCGTAGAGATTCCAATCTATCGCTCGTGGATTATCTCCCACTTCATACTGTCGATACTCTGCGAACTCCACACCGTGTCCCCGTCGCTGCGAGCGGTGTGCGCCCTGACGCATCCCGTAGAACGAGCGCTTCGCCCGGAGGGCAAATGAATCGAGTACGCGTAACGCCTCTGGAGAGAGTTGCATGAGAGCACCGCTGGTTACTTGGCGTTACGTACCTCCTCAAGGAGGTCATCTGCGGATACACCATCGGCTTCGGCCTGAAACTGCAGGATTAACCTATGGCGTAACGTTGAATGCAGAACCTGGCGAATATCATCGAACGAGATATTTATCCTTCCATCGAGCAGCGCATTAACCTTAGCCGCCAGCACAACTGACTGAGCTCCACGCGGTCCCGGCCCGAATCTCACGTACTGCTTGACGTTCTCTGTGGCGAATTCAGAACCTGGGGTAAGCGCCGCAATAATCCGAACAAGCACATCCTGGAGCGGGTCTGAGATTACAACGTGGCGCACAATCTCCTGCATCCGAGCGATCTCAGCGAGCGCAACATCAGGTTGAAAAACTGGAGCGACCTGCGCAGTAACAGTACCCGTGGTACGCGAAAGGATCTCTTTGAGCTCAATGGAGCTTGGCGCAGGAACGAGCACCTTAACCAAGAATCGATCGAGCTGTGCCTCTGGGAGCGGGTACGTCCCTTCAAGCTCGATCGGATTCTGCGTAGCCAGCACAAAGAAAGGCTGCGGCAATGCATATGTCTGATCGAGAACCGTTACCTGGCGTTCCTCCATCGCTTCAAGGAGCGAGGCCTGCGTCTTGGGTGTTGCGCGATTGATCTCATCTGCCAGCACGATGTTGGCAAATACAGGACCCTGCTTAAACACAAATCGCCGAATACCGCCTGGTTCCTCCGTGAGTACCTGTGTTCCAGTTACATCAGATGGCATCAGATCCGGAGTAAACTGCACACGCTTAAAGCTCAAGCCAAGAGCACGTGCGAGTGATTTTACTAAGAGGGTCTTACCCAGACCTGGGGCCCCCTCAAGGAGCACGTGCCCCCGGGCAAAGATCGCCGCGAGTGTGGAGCGAACAACCTCGTGCATACCGACGATCGTTTTGCGAACCTCGCCTTCAATGGTTTGAAATGAAGTCTGAAAATCCTTAATCCCCTTCTCAAGGGCGGCTGCGTCCTTAAACTGCTGTGGAGTGGTCATAGGATAGTAGTGTAGCGGGTGAGACAGGGGACGTACACGGGAAAACTAGCAGCTGCTCCAGAGCACTAGAGAAACTAGAGCGAACGACAGAAGTCTGTGGCGAAATTGATGCTTCTGTGCGGCTTATAGTGGAATAAACCAGTCAGTTGTGCGCTCAAGATGGCATAAACCACTGGTTCAACTACCAAATCGCATCTGCATAATGTGGCAGTTTCTTTCTGGCCTTTGACTGAAACACGAACTCCTGGACTTACCAACAGATGCCCCTCAAGGGGCCGCAACTCTCTCCTCTTACATGAGGCCAAAAATGTGGGGTATGTATTGTTTGTACTAAGCGTAACACCGTCTAGCCGCGCATGTGTATCGCTTTCAGCCATGCCAGCTTTTTCGAGTAGACAGCGGAACAATTGCGATGTCCTGACACCCCCCTCCCCTTCTATTTGAGCACATCGCGGTACTCAAGCGGTATCGGCTGCTCGCCTTTATGCGGAACGCTCTTGGGTTTCGCGAGCGTCAGATCCTCAAGAGTTGTCTTTGGCTGTGCTACCGCGTCCCCATGCTCCGGATTGAGATCCTGACCGGTGAAGCGCTGATCGACATCTTCATCGCGGGCCTCGATCTGCACCTCCTGAAATCGCTCTTTTCCCCCTAAACCTGGCCCCTCCGGCGCATTTGGATCGAAACCACCCTCGCGAGCCTTAGCGTTGCGATCGACCTGAGGAGATCTACCTCCCGTACTATCCTGAGAGCCTTCACCGGGAGTACCTCGTACCGCCTGCTGCTCACGCTCCTGCCTATCTGCTGCTTGCTGCTCCTCTCCCTGTTTCTCACCTCCCTGTTTCTTCCCTCCCTGACTCTCTGTTCCCTGTTTCTTTGTTCCCTGTTTCTCTTTTTCCTGCCCCTGCTTCTCTGTGTCTTGACTTCCTGCCCCCTGCTGTCCGGCTGCGGCGTCTTTCCCTTCGTGTTTTGAGTCTTGGCCCTGCTCGCCTTTAGTGGCGCTACGTTGATTAGCGGACTTTTCTGCTGCTGCTTTTTGCCCAGCGCCGTCCTTCTTCTCCTGAGCTGCATCTTGCGCTTCTCCCTTTGTGTCCGGAGACTCTCCCTGCTGATTTTTATCTCTGCCACCCTGCGGTGAGGGCTCAAGGGCTTCCTTCGCTTTACTCAGGGCGTTTTGTAACTTCTCTATCCCCTCGCGTGCGCTACCTTCGCCGGATTCATCCCCTGAATCACTACGTTTTTTACCCGCACCTTTGTTAGAACCACCTGTCTGTCCCTGCTGCCCTTCCTGCTGGCTACTTCCTGTGTCGTCCTTTTGGCCCTCACCGCGACTCTCCTGCTGACCTTGGCCTTGTTGTCCCTCTCCGGTTTGGCCGGCACCCTGTTGCCCTTGGGGCTCCGGCTGCGAGCCAGGATCTCCCTCTCCATCACCCTTTGTCCCAGCACCCGTACCGTTGTCGCCCGAACTACCTGCTTGGCCCTGCTCTCCCTGTTGCTGTCGTTGCTCTCCTTGTTGCCCCTCTTCTCCTTGTTGACCTTGCTGGCCCTGCTCACCCTTTTTTCCCTGCTCGCCTTGTTGACTCTGCCCAGCATCCTGGCTTTGCGCTCCATCCTGCGCGGATTGGTCTTGTGACTTTGCTCCTTGCTGCGCAGGTTCCTGCTTCTCGCCACCCGTCGATTCTCCACCCTTGGGGTCTCCTGCCTTAGCGTCCTGCGTCTGTGTTTGCTCTGCTCTTTGCGATTGCTTCTCTGAGCGCTCACGCTCTCCGCTACTCTGTTGCGCAGCTTCTCCATCTTTCACTGCGGGCCGCGAAGATGTACCTGCCGCATTCGTTAGAACGCTCTGAGCCGCAGAGATCGCCTGGAGAATATCACTTGATTCCGCCCGAGGATCGCTGGTTTGCTCAACGAGCAGAGCCAGAGCGCTGTGCACCTCTGTTGGAAGCTCCGGATGCGCTGCTTCGATCTCTGCTATAGCCTCTACGAGCTGATCAAGCGGGGTTCGTGGCCGCATGAACAATGTCGCAATAAGCGCTACCACACACACGACCCCCACTGCGATCGCACGACGCTCCGCTTGCGACGCGACGTACGGAGCTATCTGCGCCGCAGTAACACCAGCTGGAATCAGCGCTGCTAGCTGCTTCGCTACAACCCCGCGCTGCGCTCCGTACGTATCGCTCGGGAGCTTCTCTAATTCTGCAAGGGATGTCGCTCGATCCTTTGTTGCGAGAGCCGCATCCACTAGAGACGCTGCCTCTATCCGTGATACTCCAAGCGAACGTATTCCAGGCCGCCATACCCACGAGCATGCACAGAGCAACATCCCAAGGACACACCAGCCGAGCCATTTGGGAAAATTCGTGGCGATAACAATAAACAGGGTTATCGCAAGAAGAACACTGATGACGAACACACCAGCCGCATAGTGTCGATTACGTCGTTCTCGCTGCTGAACCTCTGCAATCAGATCGTTTTCTGCCTTAGGGATCGGAGATCTAGTTGTCACTGAGCGCTCGCTCCTTGTTCCGCACCTGTACCTGCAACGGTAGCATCGACGGGCTGGGCCATCACACCATCTCGAGCGGCCCGCGATGCTACTCCACGCTGGTACCGATTCACGGCATCGTTGTGCTGATCTAAATTCTCTGAGAACACGTGGCGTCCCTCTCCGTTACCTACAAAGTACAGGTACCGAGTATCTGTCGGAAAGAGCGCAGCTTTAATCGCCGAAAATCCAGGGTTAGCGATCGGCCCCGGAGGTAATCCCGGTATAATGTAGGTATTGTACGGAGTCTCTGTTTGCAGATCACGCTTGGTAATATTACCGTTAAAGTTTTTTATTCCGTATATCACCGTTGGATCAGCCTGCAGGCGCATATTGAGCTTAAGGCGATTGTGAAACACTGACGCTATTATCGGCTGCTCATCGAAGTTGCCGGACTCCTTTTCAACGATCGATGCGAGGGTCAGGATCTGATGCTTGGACATCCCAAGCCTCGCTGCCTGACTATCCCACTCCGATGTCCAGTGCTTGTGAAGCTGATCGTACATCGCTCGGATAACCTGATCTGCGTGGGTGTTGCGGCGAAAATTGTACGTTTCAGGAAAGAGGTATCCCTCAAATGAGTGAGCTTCGATTCCCAAATCCTGGCGCAACCGCGGATCAGCGAGAGCTTCTTCAAAAGAAGCTCTATCGACGATACCCGCCTGCTCGACGATCGCGCTGATGTCGCTGATAGTCATCCCCTCACGAATCGTTGCCCTCCGAGGAATCGTATCGCCTCGTACCATAATGTCGAGGATCTGCTGCGGAGTCATCGATGGAGCGAGCGCGTACTCTCCGGCTTTAATCTGCGTATCCTTCTTTTCGAACCGGGCCAACATGCGAAAGGCAAGACCGCTGCGAATGATCCCCTGCTCTTCGAGCGTTCGTGCTACCTGCCTCAAACCGCGCGCAGTTTCAGTATCGAATACGACCGTTTCAATGTTTGATGGATCACGAGGCGTGTGAAAATAGTACGTGTAGGCGCGATAGGCCGCAACGCACACGAGCGCGCCTAGCAGCCCCACGGATGCAAGGACCGTCACTACTCGAAAGATAAACCGCCCGACCCTACCCATGTCTGCTGCTCTGAATTTACTTCTTAGACTCTCGATGCTGAGATGGATTGTACGTGAAGTATCGCTCCAAGATAAGACACGCTGCATAGGCATCAAGCTCAGAGCGCTCTGCCCCGGCGCTCTCAAGCCTCTCGGCTGCTTCTTGGGAGGAAAACGCCTCATCTACGAATTCCACACGAACTGAGGCTCGCTTCGACAATCGGCGTACAAACCCCTCAACCACATCGCAGGTCGCCGTTCGCTCACCGTGCGGGCCAAGAGGGAGCCCGACCACCAGGACATCGACCTTGCGTTCAACGAGTACGGCTATGAGCTCACGCTCGGCGCGACCTTGGGCTTTCGGCCACACTGCCAAGGGAAAGGCGATGCCCACTGTGGAGTCCCCCCAGGCCGCTCCTACCCTCACCGTCCCGACGTCTATCGCTAGCACAACCATAGTCTCTAGTTCCGGACAGTACTGCGGTTCCCCCTTTCCTGGCCAGCCTGGTAACTGAGCAGGTAGCCCCCAGAGGCGATCTGTAGAGCCAGGGAGTGGGCCGGAACGGCCTTCGTTATACCAGGCCAAACTTAGTTATATTTTAAAAAGGGGTGCTTGTTCCTTTTCCTCTATCCGGCTTAAAGTCATCCGGTCTATGAGAATAGTATCTTTATCTGTCAAAGCTGTCGTCGTAGGACTGGCGACTGTCGTAGTGGTAAAGGGCACCCCTGTGGGCCAACAGCTCTTTGCTAGCCTTGAGCAAGACGACAGCTCGAACCAACTCCTCTTTGATCCGAGCAGCCCCTTCCAGAGCCCGGCCTTAACCTCTTCTGAGGGGGTTCAGACCCCTGCCGAGGGCGACCGAGCTATCCAGAACAATCAACCATCGGTCGAGAGGTTCCAACACACGATCAAGAAGGGCTCCACACTCGCTTCCCTGTGGCGCGATATCAAGGGCGCACCGAAGGCCGTTCGGTCATTCATTACGGCATTCTCTTCGAAGCACCCAACACTCAAGGCTGGCGAGGTGTTGTCAGTAACCCGTAAGGGCGATGAGGTCGTTGAGCTCCGTCGCGAGCTTGGAGATGGAGCAACGCTGATTATCACCGGTGATACCGATGAGGGATATAGCCCTCGAATCGAGCAGGCGGTTGTACACGCACACGACCGAAAGGTGTCCGGGACTATCTTCTCAACACTCGTTGAAGCGGCTCGGGGAAGCGATTTGCCGTATTCTGTCGTGGATGATTTCGTCGATCTCTTCAGCAATCGAGTAGACTTCCGTAAAGACTTGCAGTCTGGCGATACATTCACGGTGTGGTTCGATGAACGGCGCCTTGAAGATGGTCGAGTGCTCTCAACAGGCACGATTAGGGCCGCCTCTATCTCGCTCCAGGGAACGATGTACGCAGTCGTTCGTGACGTTGCCAAGGACGGCACCGTGCGCTACTTCGATGAGAAGGGCGAGATGCCGACCAAGTCATTCCTGCGTTATCCAGTACAGTTCACACGGATCTCATCTGTATTTACCCACGCCCGCTTCCACCCCGTCCTCAAGATTTCGCGTCCACACAACGGAGTCGATTTCGCAGCACCACTTGGAACCCCGGTTCGCACAGTTGGTGATGGCGTTGTTGCTTTCGCTGGCTGGAACAAAGGTGGCGGTAATATGATTAGAATCGCCCACGACTCACGGTACACAACCGAATACATGCACCTCTCAAAGATCGCCCCAGGTGTTAAGACCGGCGCGCGAGTAACCCGAGGCTCGGTTATTGGAGCTCTCGGCAGCACCGGCCTCTCAAGTGGCCCACACCTCCACTTTGGGCTCTTTGATAAAGGAACCTACGTTGATCCGATGCAAGCCAAGGTTATCCAGTCGACACCAGACATCAAAGCACCTCAGGCTGTATTCTCGGTCATCGCCGAGATGAAGATGACCCACAAGAGTATCGCAGTGGCAGCGGCAGGCAGCGCGAAAAAGAAGGCATGAGCTTCTCTGTTTCAATCCTGGCGACCGGCTCCGAACTCCTTGACGGTCGGGTAATCGACACCAACTCGAATATCGTTGCTCGCGCACTTGCAGACCTCGGACTGAAGCTCAAGCGTGTTCTCGTGGTCGATGACGATATCTCAGAGCTCGTTGCAGGGCTAGAGTCTTTAAGTCGCGTGAGTAACATCATCATCACCTCCGGGGGACTTGGACCAACGTCTGACGATCTTACCCGCGACATGGTAGCACAGTTTTTTGGGGTCGGCGTGGCAGAGTTCCCAGAGGCTCGCGCGCACTTAGAGCAGTTTTACAGCAAACGTTCGCGTATCCTTGATCCATCAAACCTCAAGCAAGCGCTCCTTCCGATTGGCTCAACGATGATACCGAATAAAAACGGCACTGCGCCCGGATTTATGATGACCGGCGCTGGAGCAGGCCCGCACAAGGTCACCGTGTGCTCACTCTCCGGTGTGCCGCGTGAGTTCACGCCGATGTTCAACGACTCTGTGCTCCCGGTAATCCGTAACCACGCGGGAGGTGTGCGGCCGATCCAGCGGCACACTTTTAAAGTTTTTGGTGTGCCCGAATCTGTAGCTGGAAAACTCGTTGAAGGATGTGGTCTACCGGAAGAGATCACTGTGTCGTATCGCGCCGTTTTCCCTGAAGTCCATGTTGTGCTCAAAGCTCCCCAAGAGGTATCGCTCGAAGAGCCCGCTGCAAAGGTACGCGCCGTACTGAATCGCGGCACGATCTACACAGAGAGCCCCTCTCAAAGCTTCGTCGAGCGAGTGCAACAGCTCCTGGTTGCACGAGGCGCCACCGTTGCCACTGCCGAATCGTGCACAGGTGGACTCGTCGCAAGTTACCTGACTGAGACACCGGGGTCATCGGCAATTTTTACAGGCAGTGTTGTGTCATACGACAACCGGATTAAAGAGCGGATCCTCAACGTACCAGGGCGCACCCTTGATAGGCACGGTGCGGTGAGCGCTGAAACAGTACACACGATGGCCCGGGAAGTACGGGAGATTATGCGCACTACCTACGGCATAGCTGTGAGTGGAGTGGCTGGCCCAGATGGCGGCACCCCCGATAAGCCGGTTGGTACGGTGTGGATCGGCCTGACTGGGCCGGACGGCAGGGCTCTGGAGCGGAAAATTCTCTACGTGAACGATCGACGCTCGATACGCGTGTACGCCACGTACGTGGCACTCGATCTCCTCAGACGTGAGGTAGAAGGTCTAGAGATATCGGACACCTACCCAATTATCGCGGCAAAACCTTGAGCTATCTGTTCAGGGCTTCGCAATTCTCCCGCTATCTACTTGAAACGAATGGCATTCCTGACAGGGACACAAATGCGCGGCTAAATGTCGATAAACTCATTAAATACAGACCGTTCCGCGCATTTTTGGCCCCATTTAAGAAGAGAGAATTGCGAAGCCCTGCTATCTGTTCTGGAGCCGACATTGGACAAGGGTAGCGGGCGCCCACGCGTTGTGGGCAGATGCATCACTTTCAGACCCGCATCGGCTCTTTTTAGGATTATGATTAGCCAGTGAATCTTCAAGAGGTTATGCTAGAGTATTATAGAAGGAAAAAGTTGTAACGAGAGGTACATGACAGGATACGGAAGACGCGCAGGAGATCCCAAGGGTGCAACCAAAGAGATGGAGGTTGCCTTTCCACAGTCAACTGTTATGCAGGCGCTCGTCGGGGACAAAGACGAAAACCTCAGGACAATAGAGCGAGAACTCGGCCTTAAGATAGGTCGCTCTGCGAATGGCCTCACGCTTGTCGGACAAGACACTGATGTTGAGCTAGGACACGACCTCCTCGTACAGCTCCGCGGTCTCGTTGAATCGGGAGAGAATATTTTTAAAGGTGATGTAGAGCGCGCCATTAAGATGCTCTCAGGCAACAGGCGCCTCCGACTCGAAGAGCTTTTTCGTGACGAAATTCGAGTGAGCGGCAAACGCACGAAGATAGTTCCAAAGACGTTTCGCCAGAAAAACTACATCGAAGAGATTAAGAGTCACAGCGTTGTCTTTGGCGTCGGCCCAGCAGGCACAGGCAAAACCTACCTTGCGATGGCGATGGCGGTAACGGCGCTGCTCAATAAAGAGGTCAAACGTATTGTACTGTGCCGCCCGGCCGTTGAAGCTGGAGAGAAGCTCGGGTTCCTCCCCGGTGATATGGCTGAGAAGGTCAACCCCTACCTCCGACCACTCTACGATGCCCTGCACGATATGGTCGATTTTGACCGCGCGAAAGAACTAGTTGAGCGTGGTGTCGTTGAAGTGGCCCCACTTGCCTTCATGCGTGGTCGAACCCTCTCGAATGCCTTCGTTATCCTCGATGAAGCGCAGAACACAACTCCGGTGCAGATGAAGATGCTACTCACACGTTTGGGCTTTGGCTCTACCTGTGTCATCACCGGGGATGCAACTCAGATCGATTTACCTCGTGGCGTCGAGTCAGGGTTACGTCATGCGCTCAAGCTCCTGAAAGACGTTAACGGAATATCGATCGTACACTTTACCGATGAGGATGTTGTGCGGCACCCACTCGTCTCAAGGATTATTCAAGCCTACGACCGTGATGAAGCGTAGCCGACTCCTCTCTCCGCAGCGCCGAGAAACTCTCTCCATGATCCTCTGGATCGGGCTCGTTAGTGTTGCTGCTGAAGGGATATTGGGAGCTTTTGTACCCGATCGCGATATCCTGCAACGTGCATCACGAGCGTTCCTGGTCTGGCTATCGCTGGGAATGATGCACTATGGCGCGCAGGCGGTCATGTCAGAGTATCAGGCACATGATCGCAAGGGATTTACCGCGCTCTATATACTTCTTTCAACCTCGACCCTCTGGGTTGCCCTTACTGAAGTGATCGTTATGGCGCTGGTGATGTACTCGGGATTACACCTGTCGTCTGCCGGGGTATCTGCGGTCTCGTTGAGCTTTGCGCTGCCATACGCGGCCGTTGTGCTGATAGTTCAATCAATCGGCGGCTCACAACGCGCTATGTTTGCTGCAGCCTGCGCCACTGCTGTGTATGCCTTCTATACTCCAGCGCGATCGCTCAACCACGCCGTCATACCTTCTGCAATCTTTGCCTCATCAATCGTTGCCTGCCTCGCCTTCCGTCGCGGAGTACGATCACGGAGTGCGTACCTGCGAGGTGCAGTATGGATAACCATCTCTCTCATACCGTTTGCCACCGTCTCTATGGTTATCGACCACAGCACGAGCGCACTCGATGCCACCATTAGGATAGTAGCGTGCTGTGTCAGTGGACTCTCCAGCGCTCTCTTTGCAGTCGCGCTCACACCGATACTTGAGTACTTCGGCGAGTATGCCTCGGATATGCGGCTTATTGAGATGGCGACTCTGGACCACCCACTCCTCAAGGAGTTGAGCATCCAAGCGCCGGGCACTTGGAACCACTCGATGGTAATCGGGATGATGGTTGAATCAGCAGCGAACGTCATCGGTGCTAATCCTGTTGTTTGTCGAGTTGGTGCCTACTTTCACGACATCGGAAAGACCACCAAACCGCTCTACTTTGTGGAGAACCAGGAACCTGGAGAGAATCGTCACGACAAGCTCAGCCCATCGATGTCAGCGCTTATTATTCGTGCTCACGTTAAGGATGGTATCGAGCTCGCGCGGCGCCACAAACTACCAAAGATCATCGAAGATATGATACCGCAGCATCACGGCACATCCGTGATCGAGTACTTCTACGAGAAAGCCCGTAAGGATGCCGAGGAGCTCGGTGTTGAGCTAGACACGGTTGACCGCTCACTCTATCAGTACCCTGGCCCCCGCCCACAAACCAAGGAAGCAGGGTTGCTTATGCTTGCCGATGGCATCGAAGCTGCTGCGCGTACCTTGAGCGAGCCGACCCAAGACCGCATCCAGGGCTTGGTGCAGAAGATGATCAACAAAGTTTTTGCGAGTGGTGAGCTCAATGAGTGCGAACTTACCCTGCACGATCTCCATCTTATCGCACGGAGCTTCACCCACATCCTTACCGGCATCTACCATCAGCGCGTGGCCTATGCCGAGCCGGCCGAGAAGACCAGCGACCGCAGTGGCGATAGGGGTGCGGGCGACTCTGCTTCTGGAGCTGACGGCGAAGCAAAGCCAGAGAATCTGAGGAGACTGGGGATTGAATAAGAAACGGCCACCTACTCGTAGGGCTACTCATCATAAGCGGACTACAGCGCGGAATACGAAACCCGCGAGTAGAACGGTCGCACAAGCTCGACCAACCTCATGGCAGATTCACTGCACCATTGAGAGTACACTACTTAAGATCCCCTCTCAGAGCATTCGCTCAATTGTGCGCAGCACCCTCAAGCACATCGCGGAAGAGATCGCGCTCAGTCATGTGTCCGAGCTACATGTCATGGTGATTAATGACGCACGGATGCGCGAGATTAACTTCGAATTTCGCAAAAAAGACAAGCCAACCGACGTGCTCTCATTCCCGCAGTATACTCCACAGGAGATCCGAGGCTCGGTCAAACCACAGGATTCAGCCGGAAGTTACTTGGGCGATCTCGTTATCTCCAGCGAGACGACAATTCGGCAAGCCAAACGCTTCGGCGTAACGGTGCGAGCGGAGCTCACGCGACTTATCGTTCACGGCATCTTGCATCTGATCGGATATGACCATGAGGGAGTTCCCGCACGCGAGGCTCAAGCGATGCGTCGTCGCGAGCGGGTGTTGCGGGAGCTTTTAGCGTGACCGGGCTCGAGCGACCTATGGTCTTAGAGTCGAAACCTCTCCACCGCGATACCACATGCTGGTGATGGCCTCTTCCGTGAACAGAGCTCCTGCATCTTCAGTACTACATCGCCGGTCTTGTCGTTCCATCCTCGAAGTTTGAAGTAGCCATGCTTTAATATAAGAAACGCTATCGATTCAGGATTAACGACATCACCTTGAGTAAAATCCCGTTCAAAACCGCCTGCAGCATCAGGATTTCTCTTTATCACCTCATCCATCGACACGAACGGATTCAAGAATGCATACGTTGGGATGCTTCTTTTTTGAGCCTCATCCCTGTGGACAAAGAGCATATTTACATCATCAAAATAGGCTAATTTCCAATCGGGATCTGACGACAAAAAGCGATGTACCACTACGATCTCACTCGCCTCCCGAGGCAGCGGCACTATAAAGGCTCTCATGTCGTACTTTTGTATATCACCCTTTAGAACCTCCAGGTCATTACCTAGCTTCATGTAGTGCAGAAACCCCTGCTCCCCATAGACCTCATCAAGCCGAGCTCCGTCGATATACACTTTATAGTCGGGGTACATCCGATAGAGAAAATAGGCCCCCGTGTCGTAATCCGAAAAAACGTTCCCCTCTACCTTTGCTTCCTTGAGAATCTGAATCGCCCTCTCGGGGAACTTATACGGATCGACGCCAAAAGCGAATGTGCGCTTGGCGGTACCGTTAGAGTAACCCACCAAAGCAACTTTAACGGCAACGAGCAGGACGCTCACAAAGATGAGCGATGCCACGTGAGGACGTATGGTGATCTGCCGCTCCTGTATCCACCGCGCGGCAGCTATGGTAAGAACGCCGCACAACGCGAGATACAAGAGCGGAATGTGCCGAGAACAGCCTAGCGCGAGAGAGAACAACGCTCCGGTAATAATCAACAAAGCCGCAGGAATACGCACCCTAGCCCCTGAGATGAATACCGCACCTGCGAGAACACCGACCAGGATGCAGGCCCCATAGAACCACCACGCCAGTGTTTGGCTGGCTACGAGCGTTGAAAACGGCGAGAACCACTCGAATATATTCTCTCTCGAAGGATGAGCACTCAAAAGCTCCTCGGCAAACTTGCCGTACGCCGATAACCCCATCGGCGACATCGCATTGGCAACAATAACACCGAGCAAGACCTGAGTCTGGTACGCGTCGAAGCGTCGCTGCTTGTAGCTTTCAACAAACCACCACACTCCCGTAAAGAAAACTCCAAGAATCGCACTCGGGTGGCTATTTATCCACAACACCTGAAGCGGGATCGCGCACCACATCCCCCTCGAAGAGGTTGACGTGACTAACAACAATGAGATGACTACATATAGGTAGGCGAATACGTAGATTCGCGTTTGAAACCAGTAGCACGAGGCCATCACAACGAGGGATGTTACCACGAACGCCACCACCGGTTGCCTCGTTCGGCGACTCCAGACGGCGTACAGAAGCCCGTACGTAGCAGCGATCATAAGCCCGCAAAAGATCTGCACTGCTGGTAGGCCGCCTATAGAATGAACTCCGTAGAACACGACACACGGCAGCGGTCGATTAAGGAGCCATCGGTGCGGCCCTGTAAACGAGAATGGATCTAATTCGGGAAACGTCTTCGTCTTCCACAGAAACTCTCCCGTTACGATGTTCGAGAAGATATCTTCAGACTCGATCAGAAAGATGCTAGAGATAAACGCCAGCCCACTAATGAGCGCTACGTGCAGCCATGAGAAACCAGCAGCCGATCCCTCACAATCTACTGGGGGGGTCGACAAATCATGTAGTATTGTCACCTGCTGTCGCTCTTCTCTCCGTTGCTGCTTTAGTTTTGCATTTCGGCCCATGGTGAATTTCTAACGTTGAACAGCGTGCAACGCCAGATGTAAGAGTGGGAGATTAGCTCACAGAGACAGTAACTAATGACAGTGCTAAGGCAATAGACCCTTGTTCCAACTCTGCGTGTGATGGGATTATGAGGCGTTTCAACTTCATAGAGTATTTCGGTTGACCGCTATTCTTAGGCTGGCGATAGCAGCGAACCGAACTATTGGGGTCAATATACATCAGAGCACCATGAAACGGACCAAGAGGAGCACACGTGTGGGGACCGAATCCCTCCCTCGTACTGACGATTCTGCCCACTCTATTTCCACCACAGAGGCTGCGATATCGACCTCGGCTCCCTTGTCTCTTACCTGGCGAGCTCTTCCACCCATTTTTGCTATCGTTGCACTGTGCGCTGTAGTCGGGATATTCCCGATTGAAACTGAGGACGTCTTCTCTCATGTGGTAACCGGGGGCTACCTGTGGCAACACCGCCACGTTCCCTCTGTTGACCCCTTTTCCTATACCGGGCCTCACAAGTGGTTGCTCAGCCACCCCTTACTACCATTGTTTTTCTTTGCTGCTCACGCGACAGCTGGGGTGCCAGGAATTCAGATCGTGTGCGCGATTGTCGTGGCTCTCACGTACTCCTTAAGCTATTGCATCTGGGAGCGGCGGACCGAAATGCCGCTGACTTCATTTGTGGCGGTGGGTCTTGCCATTCTGTGTTCCTGCTACTGGTTCGATACACTCACGTACTGCTTCGGATATCTGCTTGCTGCCGTATACCTACTGCTAATTACATCCTCTTCTCGCCGAGCAATTCTATGGACCATTCCACTCCAAGTAGTGTGGGCAAACACCCACCCAAGCGCTGCGATCGGAGTTCTTTTGGTCACCGTGTGGTGCGTAGGGCGCGCACACATTCTTAAACAAATCGATTGTCACGGAGCTACCGTTACCCTAAGCGTTCTTGCTGCAAACATCCTCAATCCCTCGGGGGTAGCGATCTACCAACGCATGTTCGATGCTCTACGCAGTCACCAACTCTCTCCGAGCGACCCGTTACGTTCTACTCCCCTCGCATGGCTAGCTCCATGGGATCCCCTGGTGGCATCGGAGCCGCAGTCGTGCTGGTTCTTTGCTTCACTGATCATCACGGCACTTCTTGTGCGCACACAGATCACTTATTGGCAACGTATAAAAAATTCACAGAACCAATCCCGACAAACCGTCACACTTCTCGCTACTGCAGCTTTATTGGCACTCTCACTCGTGTCATCTCGCCACATTCCAATATACTACCTGTGCTTGCTAGGACTGGCTCTGACTACCTTCAAATATGTTGTCAGCCAGCCGTCAGGAGAGTACGTACGAGCGATCAAGCAACACTACCGGATCATCTCCTGGGGGGTAGTGTGTGGTACCACTCTGCTTATTGTCCGAATGACGTTGTTTGGCTACCTCAGTGGTGATGTCGACCGTCGTATCGGCTTCGGCATTCATGCGCGTACCTTTCCCGACAAGCCGATACAGATCCTCAAGGATGCTTCTCTTGAGGGAAATGTATTCACCGAACACAGCTCTGGCTCATACTTTTTGTATCAAGCCTTTCCTCGGTACAAGGTGTTTCTCGATAGCACTCGATTGGGTGAGGTCTATAGCGACTCGTTCTTTGCTCACTATCTACTGCTTGAAAATCACGTTGATGTCCTACGCAACGATATTGCGAGGTACGACATGCGAGCGTTTATCCTGCCACTCCCCCGTTCAGAGATCTCCATTCCAGCTATGCATCGATTACTATCTGCAGATCCTGCGTGGAAACTCGCCTACTTTGACGATTCCTACATGCTATTTATCCAAGCCGATGAGGCGCGGGCCCGAAACATTCCAACGTTTTCTCACCTCAATCCGTTTGCCAATATCTTGCAGCTGATCAAGAGATCTCCCGAGGTTGATGCGCCCCTCTTTGAAGATTTAAACAGAGCGCGACAGATCGCGCCCACCTCAATCTCGGTTTTGGTATTACACGTGCTCTACCATCTCGCCAAAGGAGATATGCAACGAGCCAAGGAGTCAGCGCTTCAGATAGAGAACTTCTGCCAAAAGTACGATCCTACTACAGAGTGTCGAAAGATCGCGTCACCTCAACTTGCTCGATTCCGAGAGATACTTGGATAATTCCTACCCTCGACTACTGAGCTATTGAGCAGCTCAACGGCTCACAGTGCTCACGTCCAATTACAACCTGAGCGCGAGCTCCTGCAAGTGCCGGCTTGCGATAGAAGAGGAAACCTACCGAACCAAGAGCGCTCGGATTGTTGAGCTCCTCGATGTAGTGCAAGAAACTACCGGGCCGGTCCTCAAGCGTTACCAACTCATCCCTGTAAGAATGTGCCACTGGAGCGCCGACCTGTAGAAGTGCGTGCTGGCCACTCCGCAGTAGGATTGAGCCAGGAAAGGATTGTGTTATCTTGCGATCCAAATCCTCTAGCATCTCTTGCTCCAGATCAAAATCAACCCTCAGCGTTCCTGTTGTAGACCCGACGAATTGCTTATAGGTCAGACCGGTTATGTTGTAATCCTTGACCACAGAAAGAAACGTTCGCAGCTGTCCGGGCTTCTCAGGAATACGCACATCATAGGCACAGCGAACATGCGTTGAGGTGCTCGGATTCGATGTGAGCAAAACCGTATCGTCAAAAACCTGCTGGTCGACATTACGACCCGATATGAGAGCATAGGAAAGGGCTGACTCACCCTGATCGAATAGGTTGAGGCGACGAGCATAGGCCTCGCCCGCAAGTGCCAGCGCACCTGACGCCTCCAGTCGGTCTCCCGTAGCCTGAAAGTGGCTGTGCATCGTATAAACTATCGCATCGTGCGGGATAAGCAGTATACGGTCGAGGAGTGGTGCCAGCGAGATGAAGGTATTCCCAACCAGGGCCACACGAGTTCCATCGGCGATCGTGTCTGGCACTGCTCGAACCGGGCGCCCAAAATAAGTTCCGAGCAGTGATGCCGGCGAGCTCTCATCAATAACACCAATGATCTCTGGCGTCGGTAATCGGTCTGGCCACGCATTCTTGATAACACTGGCGATCCCTCCGGCAAGCCCCCCACCTCCGACCGGCACAAAGATTCGTACCCGGGAAAAAGCTCTGGAGTTACTGAGCTCGAGCGCATGTCGAAGGATCTCAACCCCGATCGTACCTTGACCGGCGACAACGGACTCCTGATCAAATGGGTGAACAAAGCTCGCTTCTTGTCCTCGGGCGCGAAGATCGCTACGAGCTGCGGCGAGGCATGCATCAAACGTATCGCCAACCCGAGTAACTGTAGATCCGAAGGCCTCGATTTTATCAGTCTTAGCCTTTGGCGCGTTTTCAGGAACGAATATCCGCGCTTGTAAGCCAAGGAGTTGGGCAGCATAGGCGAGACCGGCACCGTGATTACCTGCGGATGCCGTACATACAGCGTATTGTCCGGCGTTTTTCGCGGCCAAAGCTCCCGCCAGGGCGCCACGAACCTTGTATGCTCCCGTCTTATTTCGGGTTGCATCAGTAACGATCAAACCTGTTTCTGTGGGAGCGGAGAAGCGCATCTTGATGTTGTACTGCTCCATTACAGGCATGAGCGCGTGAGAAAGTCGCGAGATATCACGACTCAAGCGAACATAAGATTCAGCTGAGGATGGTGCAGCTTCTTTACAATGCGGGAGTGACATAATTATAACTACAATATAAAGGCCCGTACGGGCGGGTATCTATCAGACGAAAAAAGAGTGGCCGGGGTGCTGGGAGAAGATCGCCTAAACGGCCACCGTCTCCATCATAATTGAAATGATAATCATCGAGGCCGCCGCGGTAAGGGGAGCGCTGTACGATAGCGATGGGCGGATACAAGACACCATATACTGTAAAAGTAGCTAACTTTCTGGGCTTGGTCAACGACAGGGGGAAATCTTGCCAGGACGCCGCAGTTCTCACGATATCTACTCGAAATGGGGGTTTCGATAAGGGTACACATGCGGGCGAGCGCTGCACAGCTCAATAAAAACAACTATTCCCGCGCATTTGTGGCCTTTTAAAATCGACGAGAACTGCGATGTCCTGGGAAGTCTGTTTTGAACAGGATACAGCTACTTGCAAATCGCTATACGTCCCCAAACAATCTGAAACGACCAGAATTCACCTAAATCGGTCCCCTCTCACCCAATCAAAAACAGCCCGTACAGGTACTGAACCACCGATATGCCTGCAAAAACAAGCACGATCTGAATCGACCAACGACTAATCCCCATAGCAACCAAAATCAAAAGAAACGGAGCGTGGTCGAGGGTGTAACGAGGCCCGATCTGAGACCACCCAGTGCCGCACAACATAAGACTCGGAAGAGCTATCGATGCAACCGTCAACCAGAGTCCCCATATCATTGGCCAGCACTCCCTCTTCGCTTTGATTGCAAAGAACGCTCCGAAGTACAGCGGAGTCATCAGGAATAGAGATGCCCCCATAAGGGTGTTTGATGACGCTGGATATGGATAGGCGAGGTAGTGATAAAAAAAGTTGCGCCCAAAAAAGTGCACACTAAACAATCCGTACGTATTGATATCTGCAAAGAGGGAGAGATCCGCTCGATGGTATCTCAATCCGTTTTCTAACGGCGATCCAAAGCGCGCATAGTTGTACATGCTCAGCAGCATAACGAGAAATCCAAGAACTGCGAGCGCGGGTGCTACAGCGATAGCCGACTGAGTCTGCGTTAAGGAGCGCTGACGAGCACGTACATAGATCAGAGCCAAGAGCCACACAACTGCTCCCAGCACCGACGCTCTACTCAAACACGCCATCCCCATCAGTAAAGCGGCGATCATATAGTCACGCCAAGACGGCTCTGGTCGAAGCGCTAGAATAAGCGCGGTTGTAACAAAAAGCGTAGTAAAGAGCTGGCCTACATACCAAACCGTTCCATCTAACGCTAAAGGTACCAGCGGTGAGCCAAATCCGTATACACCTGTGAGAAGCAACATCTTTGGTAGAGAAAGTCCGTGAAGACGTCTGGTGGTTTCCAGCAGGACAAACACGGCCGTTGTATTCAACGTGGCTAAGCCTATCGTAAGCCATACATCAGACCAGTCCGCGCCGAAGAGAAACACCAGAGGCACCAGAGCTACCGCCGGCATCGGACCCCAGTACAGAAAGAGCTTGCCATTAAAAACACTGAGATCGAGTGTGTCTGGTAGATGTCGAACCAACGATAGGCTACCGTGCAAAAAAGCCTCGGCCAGGTACATATGGTAGTTGTAGCGCCCAGCACGCGATGAGGTAACCACATTGACGTGTAGATACATGTACCCAGCAAGAGCCGCGGCTGCTACTGTAATGGCGATCAACGCGGTATGCACTCGATGAGGTTGTGTCGCTCTACTCATATCTATTGTTGTTTTCGCACCTGATAAAGATAGAGTTGCGATAGGTCCATCTGACCTTGCTACATCACCGCCAGGATTGTGGCAATAGGAGGAAAGAACCTTGCCGACCCGCTCAACCCATGGTACCTCGTGAAGGTAGTCCACCTATGAGTACACCCCAGAAACAGAGCACACCACCGGAGCGATCACGGTTATTCGCCATGGTCACTACGGCTACGTCCAGAGAATACACGCCACATGCGCTCAAGAGCTTTTTCGAAACGACTCCGCTCCGTGACAGAGACGCGGTAGTTCTCATCAATAACGATGATCCAGAAGTCTACAACCGCATACCCTTGAACGGAGTGCGCACCGAACTGGTGAATAACTCCACACCGAAGAGCTTCGCTGCAAATGCAAACGCTATGGTTGACCGAGCGTTAGCAACCGAAAGCGATCTCTTCTTTATGAACAATGATATCATCTACGCTGACGAGTGGCTGACTCCGCTTCTCGGCCATGATCAGGCGATCCTCTCACCGGTATCGAACCGTGAGGTGCAGTACGCCGGTAGCGCCGTTGTGGTTAGTACGCAACACGTAGCGACTACGATGGTGCTCAAAGCCCCGATGGAACTCTCTCAGTACCTTGAGTCACCACGTATGTTTCAGGCTCTCGCCGAAGCTCATCGAAAAACAGGGGGTGGCTACCTGCCGCTCCTTGTATTTCCGTTCTTCTGCGTAAAGATTCCGTTGCCGATTCTGCACGCCGTCGGCCGATTCGATGAGACATTTGGTCGTGCAGGAGGCGAAGACTACGATTACGCTCTCCGTGCCTGGCTTGCAGGATTTGAAGTCAAACTGGCGCTCAGTTCCTACCTGCTACACTTTTGGGGCAAGTCAACATGGACCGTTCAAGATAGCTCATCCACGTCTCCAAGCTATGACACGAGCTTCCTTCAAAAATTTGAAGCTAAATGGGGTAGCTCGCTCCATCGTTACATATTTTTAGACGATGACTCCGAGGTATCTGCCGATCCAGAGCTATGTTCGCTACGCGATGCTAACAACATACAGGCGTTTATCGCGCGTCTGATGAAGGAGCCTGTACAGATAAAACTGGGGTAACAGCTGCATTTTTCCGTGTAGAGGGGCTACTCAGCCCCTGTTCCGGCAGGTGGCTATCTTGACCGCATATCGGCCACCCCAGAGCAGCTTTTTCAGCCTAGGGGATGGCACGACGAAACTTTCAGTCGACCACTTTCGATATAAGAGTATCGAGAGTATCGAATCTGAAAACGGCATCTGGATATGAAATATCACCCTAACGGCAGTGTTCTATTTGTGACCTTCACAGTTGAGGAAGGATTACTGCTTTTGAGCAACCCGCTATGTCTAGCTATTATTCAAAGCTGCCTTGCAGCTGCCCAGAGTTTATACCCTGTAAGGATCTCGCACTTTCTGGTCGAAGCGACGCACATTCATCTGGTCATCACGGTGTACAATCCAGAGCATGTACCTGCCTTTATGAGGCATTTTAAGACCGAATCGGCCCACATGATAAACTCGCTTCTTGGGCGAAAGAAGAGAACTCTCTGGTGCGAGGGGTACGACAGCCCCACAGTGCTCACCTTTGCAAAGGCGATGATGGTTATCGCCTATATCTATTCTAACCCAGCAAAGGACAGCCTCGTGCCCTCAATTGATGAGTATCCAGGATTCTCATCCTGGAGGATGTTCACGGAGGGACAGTGCGTCAAGGTTTGGAAACGTTTGCGCAGACCTCAGTTCCGAGCCCTTACCAAAGACAGCCACAACCTCCGAGGCTATACTAAGGAAGCAGCCAGGCTTCTTGCGGATTCATCGGAACTACAAAACTTCAAGCTTGAACCGAATGCCTGGCTTGAGGTCTTTGGTGTAACAGATCCGATAGAGCAGCAGCGAATGAACGCCAGAGTTATTGAACGGGTCCGAACTCTTGAGGGCCGCGCAGCGCGTGCGCGCGAACGGGAAAAGAAAAGCGTCATAGGCCGTGAACGACTCATTACTCAGCGATTTGATCTTACCTATCGTCCCAGTAGAAAGGGGAAAAGGATGTGGTGTCTTGCTGAGAGACGCGCCATTAGAATGGCGTACATCCGGATGTTCAAGAAATTGAAGCAGGAAGCCAGAAGAGTTCTTGCCCTATGGAGACAGGGAGATATGACTGAGAGATATCCTCCAGGATTATATCCACCATCGTTTCCGAAGTTAGCCAACGTCCTTGTAGTGTCCTAGGACGTCTATATACCACACGAGTGCGTTCTCCGATTCGCAGGGCAGAGGTGTATCTACTGCGCAGCTTTTTTATGATCAGAGTGGCCTATTCCTTGCCGTTTTGGATCTCTCGTGACCCCGACCGGATCAGGCCGGCACTCAGTAGCCGGGCTACAGTCTCAAAAGTGGCCTATTCCTTGCCGTTTTGGATCTCTGGTGACCCCGACCGGATCAGGCGAGCACTTAGTAGCCGGGCTACAGTCTCAAAACTCCGACCGGATCAGGCGAGCACTTAGTAGCCGGGCTACAGTCTCAATCTGCCTCCTGAAACCGGATCAGGCGAGCACTTAGTAGCCGGGCTACAGTCTCAAAATCGGGCCAAATACTGTGCTCCTAGCGGCGTCCGTTCTGAAGGTTTTATGATCACCGTACATCCCACTGCGAGAGCCGGCGCCATTTTCCAAAATATTGAAGGAAACGGAAAGTTCAATGGAAGTATCTGCGCGCAAACACCTACCGGCTCTCTTCTAATGGAGTGGTTGGTATGTGATATATGACGCTCTCGACAATGATGTTCTACATTAGACGCATAATATCGAAGTAATTCACTGCTATGAGGAATATCCCAGGCCTTCACTCCTTTTAGTAGTCGTCCACTCGTCAGTGATTCCAGTAGTGCAAGTTCGTCACTGTGAGCATCTATCAGATCCGCGAGGCGACAGAGGTACTTTCCTCTTTCCGAATAAGTCATCTTAGGCCATGGCCCACTATCAAAAGCGTCTCGTGCAGCAGTTATAGCAGCAGATGCGTCTCGCTTTCCACCAACTGCAAACTCCTTAATTTTTTCTTCAGTGGTAGGATCTTTCACAATGAGCGGCATCTCTTCGACTAGAGAAATAAATTCTCCTCTGACGAAGGGTTGAGAGTTGAGGGTAGGGATTATCTTCTCCAGAATTCGCTGTCTTACCATAAGGGACCTACTACATTAGCCTTACTGAATGTGCGCTCTGGCGTGTGCTCAGCAGCAAGAAGCGCAGATGCACCGACTACCGCTCAAGAAACGGATTTCTTACCCTCACGCCGTTGATAACCTGAGAATCAGCGAGATCTTCGCTGAGAAGAACCTTGCAACCACTTGATCGCGCTGAGACAACTATAAGGGCATCCCAGAAGGAGATCCTAGACAACACACTACAGTCTATCGCGCTCAAAATTAGTTCAATGTTGACCGAGACGAAATCGAGTTGATGGAGCATCTCAACTACCCTCTTGGCCGCCAGTGGATCTACACTGAGCTTCTTGGTTGCTATCACGTAGAATTCCTGTGCAACCTGAGTTGATACCACCCCCAGCCCAGATCGTATCAAGTCCCGCAGGATCGAACGGGCCTTCTGCCGTCGCACTCGATCACTGCGATCAATGGCGTACAACAGAATATTAGAGTCAATGAAAGTCCTAACGTCGGTACGCATCCTCCCTCTTCCACGATCTTCCCCCGCTGTCTCCCCGCGCGGCATCGAGCGCTTCCAGAATCTCTTCGGCGATATCGCTTCCGGTCTCGTCGACAACTTTATCGCGCAGGAACTCCCTAAACATCTCGTTGATTGAGGTACCCTTTAGCTTGGCATACCGCCGTCCCGCGTTAAGCAGATCTTCATCTAAAGAGATCGTTACATTCTTGTTTTTCATACGCCTCAAAACTACACAGTCACACAGGCTGTGTCAATGTGTATTTCTGGATTGGCCCAGGGCCCGGAGCATTTCGGGGAGTATTTCCGGAGTCAGCATTTAGTGAGCACCTCTCTCAGAGCGCGCGCATCTGGTCTTACAACCTTGTTGCTTATTTCTTCGATTTAGCTGAATACAAATCAGAAAATTAACGTGTTTCGAGTCGACCAAATTATTCCCGCCTGCCGGCTTATTCGCCACTCTCGTGAAATCGCCGGCTGCCTCTCAGAGCGCGATGAGCCACTCCTCATCACGAAAAAAATCGAGGCTTCCTAGTAGTGATGAACGGTGATTTTTTTGAAGGGCTCCTGTCGGCACATTTCAAGGCGGCAACGTTGCAAGATTCTAAACAATAACAGGCTTACCCGCGCATTTGTATCCTTATCGAAACTTCCAGCGGTTTCAAGTGTTTAAGCGGAGAACTGCGACACCCTCTTGCCATTACCACGAGCACCAAAAAGAAAAAGCTGTGTGATAGTAAAGACTTGCATAGTCTTTGGTACATATGCCGAAATTGCATGCGATTTTCGGTGCCTACACCATCGCCTTTAACCTAACTAGAGCACTAGGGGTTTTGAACCTTTCAGGGGCGCAACTGCTCCCTTTCCGCAGCTTCCCGTGTAGCGAGGCATACCACCCGGTTGCGTTATCCGATTCGCGGGGTCCAGGTGTATCCACTGCTCAGCTCCTTTATGAACGGAGTGGTCTCTGCTTTGCGGTTTTGGATCTCCGGTGACCCCAACCGTCTCAGAGGTGCTTATTCGCAAAAGATCGGCCACCTGTTCGCAGAAAGATCGGCCACCCCTGGCTACCCTGTGGATAACTCGGTTATTCGTGTGTGTATCCCCCTTTAGAAAAAATATCAAGACTGTCGGAGCGAAGCGACGCGCTCCCCCTGGTGGAGCGAGGTATCTGGAGCTCTCAACTTACGCATGGATTCCCCAGAGAGCTCTATCCTGAATGAGTTGTGAACGAGCCTGTCTAGGATAGCATCAGCGGTGGTAGGGTCCTCGAATCTAGAGTGCCAAGCGGATACCGGAATCTGGGTAAGGAACATACAGGAGTAGCGGGTTTCGCGACTCTGGAATAGTTCAAGCAACCTCCTGCCGTCAGCGCCTGTAATGGGGTCCAGGAGCCACTCATCAAAGACGAGCAAGGGAACCTTACGCAGCACCATTACTGTCTGTGGTAGCCTTCTACGTTCGGCATACGACTCCAGGTCAGCCAACCAGTGATTGGAGCGTTGGAAGCGAACCGTAAAGCCTTTAAGAATCAGACTGTGACATATCGCAGAGCCTAGATAGGTCTTACCAGTACCTGTAGGACCGGTAATAATTAGATTAGTGCCTTGTGAGAGCCAGTTGCCGTGCGCTAGTTCGAGCACTGTGCGCTTTTGCAACCCGCGCTGAATCGAAAAGTCGAGCTCTTCTATCGTTGCAGAATTCGGCAACTTGGCTTCTTTGAGCATGCGCCTAGTGCGAGTATCAAGACGCCTGGTGTACTCAGAGTCTATCAAGAGCGTCAGCCTATCTTCGAACGAGAGGTCCTGATACTGCATCCCACTCATCTGCGTTATCAAAGCATCAACGAAGCCGGTGAGCTTGAAGCTCTGTAGTCGTTCAAGGGTAGTTTTAGGTAGCATAGTGTCCTTCTCCTGGTATTATTAATGGTAATAGGAACTTCCTCGAATATTGTCGTGAGGGTGGGAGATATCGACTGCATTTTTTACTGCCGATACATCACCCTGTTTCTCAACGAGGAATTCGAGGATCTGTTTAAAGGCGCGTGCTGATGCGACTCCGCGCTCGTTTGCGCGGGTTGCTGCTGCCTCCGCAATGGGCGCACCCGCTTTTGTCGATACACGCTGTATTCCCAAAATAGACCGGTAGCTTTGTTGTCTAAAGCGCGGGGTCTCGAGAATACGTCGCACGAGCAGCTGCATCTGCTCGCCTACAGTCTGTGCCCAAGCGACAAAGTTTTCTTCTGTCCAGCTCCTTACTGCAAGATGCTGTGGGGGCATGTGCGCTTCAATTGTGCTGAATTCATAGGGTTTATGGGAACGCCGATGGGATGCAACACGCTCGTTGTCACAAAATACTTCAATGAGCTTCTCGGTGCTCTTAATCATTACCTCCTTGCGAGCAAGGTAGTAGGGAACCGAATATCGGTGTCTCTGAAACTCGATGTGATAGTCCATTCCGACTCGAGCGCGCTTCCATGACGCAACGACAAAGGGAAGTGCCGGGAGAGTCTTTAGCGCCCCCTTCTCAGCTGAGGTAAAAAGCTCTCGACGAGACATACCGTAGTCCTTCATAGTTCGTGAGTTTAGCTGCTCGAGCAATTCAGCTATGGCGATGTTAATATCCTCTAATGATGTAAAGCGTCTGTTTCTTAGCGGGGCTAGGATATCTCGCTCAACCTGCTGTACCGCCTGCTCGACCTTTGCTTTATCACGTGGTTTCCTCGCCCTGACGGCAAAGATTGTAGTGCTGTAGTGCTCCCCAAACTCCTGAAACGTCTTGTTTATATCGGGCTCATAGCGGTCGCTTTTTGTGACTCCAGATTTCAAATTGTCGATGATCACGGCTGATGTCACACCGCCGCAGTAGCTAAAGGCTCTGATATGGGAGTTGGTCCAGTCTGCTACTGTTTGACTGCGACTGGCTTCTGCGTAAATGAGGTTGCTGAAACCGAGACACGCCACGAAGATTTCAACTTTGTGTTCCTCTCCATCTCGTTCCCAGTAGGAGAGAGTTGCGCCGGTATAGTCAGAAAGGAGTAGTTCGCCGGGCGTATAGGCTTGGCGCATTACAACTTGGGAGTGTTTAATGTGCTCATGATACCTACGGCAAAATGTGCTGTAGCTGTATTCTCCTGTGCTGTTTGCTCGCCACTCTTTCCATAGCAGCTCCAGTGTGACTCCTTTCCGGGACATCATGCTCTTATGGACCTGCTCAAAGTCCGGATCGGCAACCTCCGCCCTAGAGCGTCCAGGGCGCTGTTTCTTAAACGCCTCCCTAAGCTCTGAATCGGTCATGATTGCTGCCCGCTCGTAGGTTATCCCCTCCACCTCCGCCGTTCGTAGGTACTCTTGAAGCGATGACCTGGCTACCCCGGTAGCTCGGGCTATCGCCCGTTGGTTAAATCCTAGTCCAGACAGCTGCAGTACGTTCCGCACCCTCTCCATCTCGAGTACTCCCCCCTGTAGGTTCCTTCTTTTGCCCATTGACCCCTCCTAAAATACGGTTTGAGGGGTATCCTGGCACTTTTCCACAGGGTGGCCGATCTTTTTGCGAATGGGTGGCCGATCTTTTTGATTTCAGGTGGCCGATCTTTTTGCGGGCAAGCAATGGGTGCAAGAGCTTTGCAGAACGATACACCCCAAGTGACGGTCAGATCGACCTGCTGCCCATCAGTCAAACTTCTGTAAGCTGAGACTGCTGTTTTGGGATCGTAAGCAGCGTCCTCATAAATAAACTCGATGTTGGTGAATAGCTCAGGGTTGTCTTTCCTCGCCAGTTCAATGCAATTTTTTATTGCAATGCCGTAATCAGCAGCCGCCCCAGTCAATGGGAGCACAGCCCCCACCTTGAACTTCTCTTGAGCCGACGATTCATGACTGCATCCAATTCCAATCACTACGATTGTGCTGAGCGTTAGCACAATCGCCGATATCGATGACCGAATTTTTTGTGAGAGCATGATGAGATGACGTGCAGATTAAGTAAGCCACCTACGTGAATCGAACACGTGACCCTCTCATTACGAATTAAGTGCTTGTCCGATTCTGATAAAAATCTAGCTTATAAATCAGCATGTTGCAACGACAGAAGCAGCTAACTTTTGAACTGACACAAAACTGACTCAAACGTCTTATTCCGAGATAGGAAGAAAGCTGCCGTTTTCCACTCTCTTCAACTGAATTGGAAACTCAAAGTATGAATCTCCGTCGCTACTATGTTGATACTTCGCAGCGCCAGTGACTCCAACAAGCGAAGACTTATCGCTCTTAAGTGCTTCCAGAATCTTCTCAGAACTAAGTCCAGAAGAAGCTGAGTTGAAAAGAGTTCGAAGCATAACCGCCAAGTCGAAAAATAGGAAAATCAATCGCTTTTCTGTAAGTAGCTGAACTCTGGTAGCTGTCTGAGGATCTGTCGATTAAAGTGATTATGTTTCAGCCGAGATTGCCCAG
>JBIKKR010000041.1:0-19680 GCA_044360225.1 Bdellovibrionota bacterium
TCCCCAGTTTATTCCCCGGTTGGCGTTCCAGGCCTTAGTAGGCGTGGTAGTGCGGCTGGGTCGGACCGCGGAGCTTCTGCTCCGCCGTCTCCTAAATGCCGACTATCACGGCGTTGCGTCGCACAAACTGCAAACTAAGTGGGTACTAGAGGCGCGTACTCTCCAGAGATATCAGCGGCACGCGATTCGTATCCATGGCAATGCTCCGATGACGGATGCCACGTTGCCATATCCGTGCACAGCAATGCTAAGCAAAATGTGACAGTGGTTGTGGTTGATCTGCGGTTGTGGTTGATCTGTGGTTGTGGTTGATCTGCGCGAGCGCATGCTGAGAGCTGAAAAGTGCTGCGTCATGCTGATTTGCGATTTCGAGAACCATCGCGGCCCTATATAGTTCTGACCATGAACGCCTCTCGTGCTGCACAGCTTCAGGTCCCTGCCACAGCTATTGGGATTACTCCGATCGCCCCTGGCACATTAGCTAGAATTGCGCGTGTGACGCGCGAGCTGGGCGAGGCTTCTCGTTTGGAGCAGATCTTAAGAGAGGTCGAGGATGTCAGCCACCTTTCACCAGAGCTGCTACGGCGAGCGATCGAAGAGAAGTGTTGGTATCACGTTACCCCATTTCGTAGCGCTCTGATTCGCTCACTTGAGATTCCGCAGTCTGCTCGCGTTTTAGAGGTGGGTTGCGGGGGAGGGGCTTTGACTCGGTTCCTTGGAGAGCAGGGATACCAGGTGGTCGCACTTGAGACATCAGAGGAATTAGCCGAATGTGCCAGGCTGCGGTGTCGAGATCTCGCAAATGTCGAGGTTATCACGGGTTTTCTAGAGCAGGTTTTGGTCGATTATCGGTTTGATTTTGTCATCTGTGTCGACCCAACCTTTGTAGAGAGCGAGTTCTTTGATCCAGGGCTTCAGTTAATGACGCTGTGCAGGAAGGTCTTGAAATCTACTGGGACCCTTATTCTCTCAGTAGGAAATCCGCTGCATGCACCCGGCGAAGCTCACATTGAGCCTTCGGTTGACCATGTACGAGGTAAGGGGGCACCGTTACAGTCCATCAAGCGCTCGCTGGCCAGCGCTGGATTTGCTCATTCCGAGGAGTATATCACCTTCCCGAATCACGCAGCGCCTCGGCTGTTGATTAACTCGGCACAGGCCAGGAGGGATCGGCTTTCGTGGATCTCTCTCGTCAAGGATCTCTACCGGGGATCTGAGGCTGCTGAGGAGGAGATTGAGAGGTGGTGGCGTGCGGTGCATACCGAAGGGTTAGAGAGATATCTGGCACCAGGCTGGCTTGTCCTTGCGCACAGCCACGCGGTCCACTCGTTATTATGGAACAAGGGACGAGGGGTCAGTAGCGCTGGCAAATTCTACGCGCCGGTGATAGCACCACATAATGGTGACTCGGTACAACCTATGCATAGTGGCGACCAACCTCAGAGCGGCGAAGGGTCAGGAGGCGCTGTAGAGACCCATAGTAATGCGCATGCCATTGAGGTATCTCCGATACTATTAGCGCACTCTGAGTTGATATCTGCGGTTCTTGCCGCATCTAGGCCAGTTGTGAATGGGATCAAAGACTATAAGGAGTCGTTGATTGCTGCGGATCACCGCATCGATGAGCTTGCGTTTAGGGAGTCTGTGGCGCGCGAGCAGCTTGAGGATACGCAGCAAGCTTTAGATACTGCGGAGGCGCGCCACTCAATCGAGCTCGCACAAGAGCAGGAATCGCGCAGAATTCGTGAGGCCGAGCTCGGGTTAGTTCTCAAGCAGTACCACGCAGTAGGTGCTATGTGTCATGACATGCGTGAGGAGGGACGCAAGCTCAAAGATATGCTCGATGAGCTCAAGCGTAGGTATGTGGCCGCAGAGGAGTGGGGAAGTTCGCTGTCTAAGAGGGTAGTCGAGGCAGAGCAGGAGCTTGAACAGGCGCAGTCTTCGTTTGTGTATCGTTGGGCGCGGAAGATCGGGCGTATAGCGCGCTACTGCAATTTCAGTACCCGTTCGGGATAGTTACTAAAGACTCCATCAGCACCCCAGTCGCGGAGCATTCTGATGTCATCAAGGTCATCCACGGTATACACGTATACCTTGAAACCCGCCTGCTGAATGCGTGAAATGCGCTCCTTAGACACGGCATCAACATCAATGTGCACTGATACTGCCCCAAGCTTTCGCGCAATCCCGATACAGTTGAGGGGATATCCGTATACCAGAACTCCTCGGGGCACGTGGGGAGCTAGCGTTTTTAATGTTAGTAATTCGGCGTGATCAAAGCTGGATACAAGCAGGGATTCAGGACGCCAACCATCACCTATCGCCGCATTCAGCTCCTCTGCAACCACGACTCCAGTCCCCGCACCCTTGAGCTCGATCTGGAGTGAAACGCGATCCTTACAGATGGCGAGCGCTTCGCGAAGTAGGGGGATCCGTAGTCCTTGCGGGAGTGACAGAGACTGAATGTCCCGCAGCGTCTGCTTCGATACTAATCCTTGGACACCAGTCATTCTCTTGAGCGAGCGATCATGGAAGACAATAGCTTGGGACTCTACCACTCGAACATCGAGTTCAATCCAAGACGCGCCTAGCTCAATTGCCTTGACGAAGCTAGGTACAGAGTTCTCCGGTTCATGACCGGATGCTCCTCGATGAGCAAAGCAGATGAATGGTCGAGTCATAGTGCTACCGTATCGCGTACTCAATGTCTGCTCGTTTTCCCCTTGTTTCTGGCCTTCTCGAGTGCTTGCGCTACTTCCTCATCCCCTCGTTCGGTGTATCGCATAGTTATCCGCACATCGCTATGACCAAGAGCCTGCGCAACGAGACGGATATCTCGTGACACTTCTAAGAGATCCGTTGCAAACGTATGCCGCAGCAGGTGAGGGTGTAGTTTTGTGTCTACACTAAAGCTACGGATGATGCGCCATATCGATTTTGCTCCCATCTCAAAACTCTTTGGGTCGGCCGGAGAAGCCTTGAAGCCGCTTATAAACAAGGGGAGTTTGCCGTCTACCTGAGGGGATAGAGTCGGAAAAAAACGCTCTAACTCCGTTTTTCGCGCTTTGAGATACATCTGAAGTAGGTTTCGCATCTGCTCGGTGATGTAGACGTTGCGAAATTGACGACCCTTGGTACGTACCTGTTTAATCCAAGTCAGGCATGGTGCAATCTGGGACATCCTGATACTTCTCATCTCGTCAGCTCGGAGTCCTGTATCCAGGAAGAGGGTGAGTAGTGTCTCATTTCGTAGAGCTGCAAAGTTCGCGTTTTGCGAGCTGCGTTCACGGGCACGTTGCTTAATTGCTCCCACTTCATCGTCCGAGATCGATTGTGGGCGCGTTGGTTGCTGTTTAGGAGGGCGAACTTCGCGGGCAGGATTGATGAATCCAGGAAGACGCTCCGCAAGTACACGCCCCATATGCTTGAGCGTGGCTAGACGGCGCGAGACAGTTGCCGGCGCCTCGCCTGACTTCAGTGACTCATCGACAAAGCGTTGTGTTGCAGAGAAATCCCAGTCAGCAACTCGTAGTTGGTCGATATCCTGAGCGCGGCGATAGCGCTTCAGAAAGAGCATGAATTTATCGGTGTCTAGTTGCTTGGCACGAGCTGTGTGCGACACCCCCTCTGCGTAGAGACGGATGTACTCACGTACAACACCACCAAGCGGCATGGAGGCCACGGAGTCCGATGGACGAGCTTCACCGAGTAGAGGAGCGAGTTTTTCCGACATGATGGTCCTCACTTTTAGTGTAAGACAGATTTGTGCAGGCAGCCAGAAAGTATTGAGGCAGCCAGGGCATCGCAATTCTCCCGCTATCTACTCGAAACCGCTGGAAGTTTCGATCAGGATACAAAGGCGCGGAGTGGCGTTGCGAAATTCAATAAAAACAGCCATTCCCGCGCACTTGTGGCCCTTTAAAATGGACGAGAATTGCGACGCCCTGTGATGCAGCCCCTCGAAGGTAAGGTTGTAAGGGGGTATAGGGGCGACTTCCGTGGGAACGACATGACACACGGCGCGTAAACGTCTATGATACCGCTATGAGTAGTGAATCATCGAGAGATAGCATCTTGTCACATGTTGCCGAGCAGATCCGTGCCGCTGTGGTAGAGGCAGGGATGTATCTCGATCACGCCAGCCGGTCGGGTGAAAAGCTGCAGGTTGAGGTCAAGCCGGATAGTACCTTAGTGATGAACCTTGACCTTGAGAGTCAGCGTATAATCTTAAAACGCCTCTCTGGGAGTTATCCTATCGTAGCAGAGGAGGATCCGGCTTCTCATGGGCTTATATCTGATATACCGAGTTATTTTTTGGTTGACCCTCTTGATGGGACAACCTCTTGCAAGCGCTTCTTGGGCCAAATGGGAGGCCATGTTGGCTATGGACCGCTCGTTGGCTTTGTGCACGAGGGCAAATTGGCCGTAGCCGCCTTTTACAGCGTTCCGCATCGACAGTTGTTTACCGCTATTGAAGGACAGGGAACTTTTGTGACCGTGTTTAGCGATAGCTGGGAACTCATAAAGCCACCGCGAAAGCTCATCGCACAACCGTGCGTGGATATTAGCGAGGCGGGAATGCTGTTCTTCATTAGTCGGTATGGCGAGGCAGCACTTGTAGAGTTTTTGCGTAAAGAGAACGCAGTGGAGAACATGTACCGATTCGGAGGGTTTGCCAATGATTGTGCTCGGCTTGCGTTAAGCTACGAGCAGATCCAGCTCCAGTTTGCGGTGAAACCCTGGGATTTTTCGGCAGTCCTGCTCTCAGCCGAAGCTGGGTGTGAGGTGTTCTGCGACCCACTTGGCCGCCGTAGTCCGTTGAAGCAGTGGAGCATAGAGCCGAACAATCCGATCGTCACGCTAGCGCCGGGCTGCGCACGCGCATTCTTTGCACGGCTCGATGCGATGCAATGAGAAAGGAGGCTCGTGCCAATCGTTCGATTAGATCCTCACGCACATCTCTATGACTCGTATCCGCTCGGTTGTTGGGTTGCTGCAGCGATACGTAACTTGGGAGCGGGAGCCGATACCTACAGGATGGCGGTCATAGTCGACCGCGTTGGTCAGGATAGTTTTGCGAGGTTCCGTCGAGAATCGTCAACATTTGGTGAGTGGCAAGAGTCGCCTGCTGCTGGGGACTCATCGTCTGAGGCGCTTGTTGGAAAGGTATCGATTGGGGCTGGTTCTCTGACAGTGATACGGGGCGTTCAGTACGTGACTGAGGAGCGGCTTGAGGTCTTAGGGCTGGGAGTAGTTCGAACTATCGAAGATGGAGCTCCGTGTGAGGCTGTGCTAGAGAGTATCAGTAGGTCCCAAGGTGTGCCGTGTCTCCCCTGGTCTCCCGGTAAGTGGCTGGGACGACGCGGCGAGCTTATCGGGCGGCTTATTGAGAGCAGCTCCGCTTCAGAGCTTGTATTCGGTGACATAGCGATGCGTTCATGTGTGGGGCCCCCGTCCAGCCTCCTGTCACGAGCTCGGCGGGCTGGGTACCTTGTCCTCCCGGGGACAGATCCGTTGCCACGGGTACAGGACTCAATGCTAGTGGGCTCGTATGGAGCTCAAGTTGAGATGCCGCAGCTACCGTCGGGGGATATCTGTCCTACGACGATAGTGCGCTATTTCCTCCATAATCCTGACAGTGTCAGGGTCTGGGGCCATCCAAACGGCCCCTTTGAGGCGATACAGCGGTTTATTGCAACCCTTTAGGACCCTCTGTTCATCCTATCTCAGTACGGGATAAAGACCGTCTTTTTAGGTGGGCGGAATGCTGACGAAACCAGCAGTGGTAATATTCTTCAACGATTGGGCGGTATATCCATCTGGTGTTAACGCAGGTGGAGGCGAGAGCGCTACGATGGCGCTAGCGCGCGCAATCAAGGGGCTAGGCTATCGTGTGATAGCGTGCGCACACCTTCCCACCGGAGACTGCGAACATGAGGGCATTGAGTTTTGGAACTTTGGCCCAGAATATGCTCTTCATGAGATCGCAAAGCGCCTCGAAGAGCTTCCGGCTTACCACTGTATCGCCGCGACCTTGGTTCATCCGTTCCTGCATATCCGGGCGCAGCCTAACTGCTTATCGCGAATCCTGATTAACCACTCTCCAGCATTAGTTTCAAGCGGACTAGAGACTACGACCGTGCTGCATGCGATCGACTACATGCTGTGTGTGTCTGATATCCAGCGGTCAATAATCCTTTCGCGTAAGGTCGACGGAGAGCGGATTAAAGTCGTACGAAACGGATTTGATCCCGAGGTCTTCACGTATGCTGGTCCGGAGGGGAGGGATTGGGATCAGCTGATTTTTATCGGACGTGTTGATGCACCGAAGGGCATACACGTGCTCTTACAGGTTTTTGGTGAGCTAAAAGGCGAATTTCCGAACCTCAAGCTGGCCGTATTTGGAGATGAATCCTATTGGCCAGAATTCACCTCCCACAAATACGAACTGATGCGGAAATTGCCGGGGTTGCAGTTTCACGGCAAAGTCCCCCAGCGGGAGATCGCCCGACAACTACAAACGGCTGGAATGCTGGTTTTCCCCTCTCAAACATTCGAGACCGCAGGGCTCGCGGTGATCGATGCTCAGGCAAGTGGGTGCCCAGTCGTTGCTAATGGAGTAGGGGGAGTACCTGAGTATCTCGTTGAGAAAGAACTCGGGGACCTGGTGTACGACAAGAGCCCAACCGCTTTGCGAGATGCCATAGCTGCTCTTTTGCGCGATAAGCCCCGACTGAGGAAGATGTCAGAGTCTGCCCGGCTGTTGGGTCGTACTCGACCGTGGAGCGTAGTTGCGGAAGAGGTGATGCATTGGGCTGAGCAGGCCGCATCCACTCGTATCGGGATATCCGTCGACCAGCTCCCTGCAGGAGTTCAGCAGATTAAGAATGTTCATACAGCATCAGCCCACGAAGTCCTCTTGGCTCACGAACTGATGACCAAGAGTGATGAGTTCTCAGATGACCATCTCGAGAAGGCCCTCATGTTTTACAACCGGGACGCCTGGCCGCACCTTATCAACGGTTTTAGGTGTGAGGAATCAGGATCGGTCGATCAGGCTATCGAGTCGTATCGTCAGGCAGCAGAAAAGAGTATACGGGGCGATTGGCAAGCATTCTTCCGATTAGCTTTGGTGCATGCCGAGCGGAAGGAGTTACCTCTCGCACGAGGATATGCCGAAAGGGTGATTGAGGAAGCTCCCGGTTTCGAACTTCGTGCCCAACTTGAACAACTGATATCTCACACAAAGGTCTAAGTATGGTACGTATCTCCGCAATCGTATCGCTTTATAACTCTCAGGAATTTGTTCGTGGGTGCCTCGACGATCTCGTCGAGCAGTCTCTCTTCAAACGGGGGCAGTTGGAGATAGTCATTATAGATAGCAACTCTCCTCAAGAAGAGGCTAAGGTAGTTGAGCCATACCTCAAGAAGTTTCCCGGATTAATCGTGTACGAGCGTACGGCAGAGCGGGAGACTCTGTACCAGGCGTGGAATCGAGCACTCCGAATAGCCCGAGGAGAGTACATTACGAACGCTAATTCTGATGACCGCCACCATCCGGAAGCCCTAGAGATTATGAGCTTGGCGCTCGATAGGCATCCCGAGGTAGATCTGGTGTATGCCGATGTCTTTGAGAGCGCGGTAGCTAACGAAACGTTCTTTGAGAATCCGCGCACCTCGCGCTACCGTTATCCGACCTTCTTTGCTCCAGGCGCGCTCTTATTTTATCAGTTCGGATGTCAGCCAATGTGGAGAGCGTCCGTGCACGCGCGAGTTGGAGACTTTAGCAATGAATTGAGGGCCGCTGGAGATTGGGACTTCTGCATACGTTTCTCGTTGGCAGGGCTGCGGGCGTTGCATATCCCTCAACCGCTCGGGTGCTTCCTCAATAGGCCAACATCTATCTCGACACAGGATTCAACGTCCACTCGCGAGCAGGGCATGGTCAAGGACCGCTACCTGTCGCTCGATAATATCATACTCCTGTATCACAAAGAGGGATGGCGGGTGGACTCTCCGCACGCAAAGGCCCGTGCTTTGACTGATTTTGCAATGCGGGCGTCTTCTATGGCACTTCCTTGGACTCCAGGGCGAATGTACCAAGAACCCTGCGCAACGGTGCTAAGCTGTCTGGCAGCTTTTGAAATGGTTAAAGACGATCCGAGGATTGCATGGAATCTTGGGGTTGCACTGTTTCGTACGGAGCATAAGCGCGAGGCGACCCAATTCCTTGAAATGGGTCGCGCGTTGAACAGTCAGGATATCAGTCAAGCCCTCGCATCCGTACACCGCGGAGAGCCGGTGCACTTGCCGATGGTAGCGCTGTAGGTTTATGCACCCAGTGGCTCTTGCTGGGTAGAGCAGTGGAGACTACCACCTCCGAGAATCCAATCGCCGCAGTGAATACCAATAACCTTGTGATGAGGACATAGATCCGCGAGGATGCCCAGAGCATGTCGATCGCGAACATCGTTGTAAGTGGGGACGAGTAGGAGCGAGTTCGCAAAATAGAAATTGAGGTACCCTGCGGGGAGTCGCATTCCGTCACAGTAACGCGGCTCTGGAACGGGCAGCTCGACTACTGTGAGAGCTTCCCCCTCGGGAGTACGGAAGGCACGCAAGGTAGACACATTATCTCGCAGCTTCTCGTACTGCTCCCGATCGGTCTCATCTGCTGTCGCGACAACGACAGTACGACGGTCCACAAATCGAGCTACGTTATCGATGTGCCCATGGGTATCATCGCCAGCAAAGCCATGTGGTAACCAGATGGTGCTAGTTGCTCCAAGCACTGAGGCGAAGATCGCTTCATAGTCCTTCTTGGTAAAGCCTCTGTTTCGTTGCTGGTGCTCTGAAAGGAGGCATTCTTCAGTTACGAGAATGAGCCCATCTCCGCTCACATCGAGCATGCCTCCCTCCAGCACCGGTTGTCGGGCGTGTGCTTGAACAACTTCCAGATCACGCTCGGAGGTGCGGGCGATAAAGTTGGGGACCTGCTGATCGAGCTCGACCTCCGGCAGCGCCCCCCAACCGGTGAATAGGAAAGATATCCAGCTTGTTGTGCTGGTACTCGGATGAAGTATCCCAATTGGGCCCGAGTCTCGAAGCCACGAGCGATTGTATGGGGTCTGGTGAATCCTGATGTCCCCTGTTATCTGCAATCGATTAAGTCGTGTGCAGGCATCGTGCGCCACCTCTGCATTAAGACACAGAATTTCGACTCGCTCAACGCGCGCTACATGCCGCACGAGTTCGCAGTAGGCCCAGCGCACGGCGTCGATTTTTCCGGGGAAGTCAGATTCTAAGTATGGCCACGCTATCCACGTAGCACGATGCTGCTCCCATTCGGCAGGCATGCGGTGGTGGGGAACAGCAATTGAATCTCTAGGTTGCATGGAGTGGCTCATGGCGTACCCGCTACTGCTTTATCTCGTTTTGAGCCCACGTTCTCTGCGGATCAATACCCAGGCGAGTAGCAAACTTCTCAGAGATGAGAGCATACTCAGGAAGCAGCTTCTGTTCCTCCATCCACAGATAGATCTTTTCGGCAGCCATGCGGTGCGCAATCTCATTGGGGTGACGGTCTACCCCAGGGATCACTTGAAGCCTTTCGAGAGGAATCCCCTCGTACATCGGCGACAAGTCTAGCACTGGTACTCCTAGCTCGTGCATGAGGTTGCGGACCTTTTCATGGATTGGATGAAAGGGATAGGATTCATCCATTGGTAGGCCAAAGAGGGGAAAAACAACCGCGACAATCGGTTTATGAGCCAGACGCACACTTTCAACGAGACGCTTCATCGATTCAGTGAAGGGGTTCCATGAACGGGGGTTCTCGAACAGATCGGTGAAGTATTGGATGTATTCCCTGTGAGTCGTGGTATTATGCAGACGAGCTGCCACGAAGCCAAAGGTCTTCCAATTGACTCGAAGCCATTCCATGGCTCCGGTGAATTTGAGTGGGCCAAAACGGTCATCCATGTTTTCTCGGATACCTTGGGGGGTATGATGCTTTACCTCAGGGTCATTGAGCGTTATCTGCAGGAGAATCACATCGGCTCCCTCACTAAGCGCCTTTTGTGTAACGGGCACCTCATGAGAGGTGGAGTATGCTGGAACGCCGTAGTTAATCACCTGAGTACTGCGCCCACTATCACGAAGATTGAGCATCGTCTCAAGTTTTTTTACGTAGGTATCGGTGAACTGCATGTACGGTGCAAAGGTAAATGAGTCACCGATGGCTGCAATCCGAAATGAGCCTGCTGGCTTTGGAACCGTGTACGGAAAATCCTGCATGCCGGGCATGCCGGGAGCGCGAAAATAGAATAGGGGTCGGTCGTCCCAGCCAGGTCCTGCTTTCCCCGGTTTTGGAAGGAGTAGGCGCACGGCTAATTCCAGAACAAGTAGCGCAACGAACGTTCCTGTGAGCGAAATGAGAATTGCTGAAAGTACTTTCTTCATGGTGGCTATACATTGCTGCAAAGGGTTTGATCGTTGCTCGGAGCCGGGGAAATCCCTTGGAACACTGTCGTATAAAGTGCACCGATCTGGCGCTCAAACGCTTCAGCAGTATAGAGCTGCTCGGCCACTGCTTGTGCCTCCTTACCTAGGCGCTGGCGCAGCGCAGGATCTTTGATGAGTTGTGACAACCCACCTGCGAATGCTTCTGCGGTAGGTTCAGCGAGAAGCGCCAGACGTTCATCGAGTACTTGGCGGTGTGTCGGCAGGTCTGTTGCGATAAGAGCCGTCCCAGAGTGGAGGTATGAGTATATCTTCATTGGAGTATTGTTTCCCCGAATTCGAGGTGAAGTGACTATATCAGCTGATTGAAGCAGACCTCCCAATGAATGGACCGGCCGCGGCCCCAAAAAGAGAACTGCAGCGTTGCAGCCAAGGCCCGTCGTCTTCTCTTGGTACGTTCGGATGTGCTGTTCGGTGCCTCCGACGATAACAAGGCGCGCATCCGGGTGTCTCTTGTGGGCTATGGCAAAAGACTCGATGAGCAGGTCAATCCCCTGATAGGATTCCAAATTGCCAACATAGAGAACAATTGTGTCCGCCGGTGAGATGCGTGGGTCATAGAGAGAGGCACGATCATGAAAAGCAGGAGGGACACCCTCTTTCGATAAGAGTGAAACGTCTCGCAAGACGACAGTTGATGATGATCCATGCTGATGAGCGATCACTTCAAGCGCATCGCACACGGGCGCAACAGCGACACTGCCGCGGACCGCGATTCCTTCAAAAAACTGGAAGACTCTAAGAAAGGGCCGGCACCACCACCACCGCTCGGTGACCTGGAGAGCCAGCGATGAGTCCATGTCATAGACATACGGTATGCCGAAGATTTTTTTCGCTATCCAAGCGAAGAAGACCGACTCCTCGACCGCGTGGATAACGTTGTACTGCTGGTGACGCGAGCGGATGAGCAGCAGGAGTGCCTGCATGAATAGAAAACAGTCGCAGAGAAGTTTCTTGCACGATATGCCGGGACGAACCCCCCGGAGGGCTCGCGGCGTTTTTGCTCGTACTATCCTCACTCCGGGAATAGCAATCTCCGCACCTTCGTTGTACACGAGGAGATCAATCACGCAGGGATGGCCATCGATGAGTGGCAATTGGCGCGAAAGAGCTTCAACCGCGAGTCTGACGGCTATCGGTGTTCCACGTTCCTGGTAAAACGGCTGAGGTGCTATAACGAGTACCTTCATCCTCTAACGCCTCCCTACCAGCGCGTTGTGGATGCGCGACCATGAGTCACGTACAAAGAAGCGCAGTGATCGACGTTGAGAATTAAGCCACAAAAGAATGTAGCCCACATTCGACAGAGTAAGTTTGAGGACAACCCTACGCAACTTGGGCAGGTGACAGAACATGTGCGTGAACATGTGTATCTCGGTTTTTATGAACTGCTTTCCAGATTGCCGCGGAAATCGAAAGCCGTGAGGGCCATACGCGGGTATGGGCCTTCCCTGGCGACGCAGAGTCTCTATCACCCGAAACGCGCGCCACCGCTTTTCAGTGCTCATCATTCGGTTGCAGGCAAGAGCCTCGCGGCGCGTAACGACTTCGTTCACAATGAGGTTGTGGTCAAGACACGCTTTCATCGCTGCCGCCCCTCGGGCTGAACGCACCAGGGCAAAGCTCCAGCCCTTGTAAAAATCGATGCCAGAGTGAGGAGGGGCCATCCACGGATCTCCCACAGCTATGTCGGCGAATTCTGCGCTCGCATCGAAGCAGGTGAGGCAGCGTGCTGGAGTGTAGAGGCGGTACACGATATTGATGACTTCCATTGAGGATGGTCTGTAGCCACTCTTATCTCCGAAGTAGACTGGATACAGAGACCCGTCCTGCATCTCCAGGTGCGGCGTGCCGGGGTGTTTACCGACCCTGGAAATGTACCTGGTCGTCCGATGGACTTTATCACCCAATGAGCGCCAGATAATCTTTAAAGCTTCATGCTCAACTGCTGCGTGACAGAAGAGTCCGATCGAGAGCACAATGCGCTCTCGTAGTCGTTGGTCAAGTCGAGCAGCTTTGACGAAGCCATGGATTTGGCACGGGAGTCCCACCAGAGCATAGCGCCCTGGGATCTCTCGAATCTCGCTGAACACAGAGTTTGTCGGGCAGATCGCGTACTTTGATTTCATTGCAGCAAGCATCTCTGCTTCCGTGCGGGCAACGATAGGTTTGCCTTTCCATAGTTGCTCTGGGTCCGAAGTAATCACGATCGCGCCATCGATAGCTCCGCTGCGTAGCTGATCGAGTAGTAACGCAGTGACGAGGCCACCACTCGTGGAGCGCTCGCGAATCTCTGGATCCGTTGCATACGATAGGTATGCATCCGTAAAGTGACCGTGAGTCGATGTTAGATCTACCTCTTCGTTGTAAACCTCACGATAGGCCTGTTTAATGTCGAATTCGTCTCCGGGACACACTTTGACGCATAGATCGCAATCCGTGCACGCCGAGAGGTTGTGTACCGATGGGTAATCCTCGTTGTCGAGACCAAGAACTCCCGTCGGACAGATACCAACACAAGAGCCGCACCGATGGCAGAGTCCTCCATCAATGATCTTACCCAAGCTGCGTAGGGCGCGGGGAGTAGTTGTGTTGCGGTCTGCTTCCCAATCGAGAGAGGTAACAAACGGCCCGCCATCGCGCAGGGTGGGGCCGTTATCTGAGGAGGGCACAATGCGTAAGGTATCCTTGCCGCGCGCTGACCGTGGGCGCTCGTTTGGTAGTTGTGACGGGGAGACCTCACTAGCCACGCGCGGACCTCTCAAAGCGAATAATCACCGGTGATCCCAGCAATCGGGTCAGCCCGAAGAATGCAGCGCACCCTTCAAGGAGCCGCGACACCGTTGGAGACCGTAGGGCTCGATGGATTCCCATCGGGAAGAAAAATTGCTTGCGTAGGGCGGTGCATACAAAACCGTGTTTGCCGAATTCGCGTTTCAGTTCGCCCGTCGTAAAAAGAGTATATTGACGAGTATTGCCCTCTATCCTGCGCTTTATCCTGAAGAGTAGTGGAGTGCACACGTTTGCACTGCACCAGCTGGGATAATCAAATATAACCGTGTGGTCTGCTACGCGACACATCTCAGATATTAAAGTCCTCCAAGCAGTGCAGTGGCTCATGAGACGAAATGATACGGCAGTGTCGAATGAACGTGTGCCATACGGAAGTTGAATAAGATTTCCAACCTTGAAAGAGATGCAACCTGAATCAATCTCACTCGTAAGTTGATCCGCACACGCAGCGGAGCTTCCCAAAACCGTGACGGATTTCCCCGATTTGTAGAGCGGAATGGCTGTTTGGCCGTGCCCACCCCCAATATCGAGAATCGATTGGGTTTCCCCTGATATCAACGATAGAAGAATCTCGTTTTGAACATCAAGCAGCCACAACCCGATCGGTCCGGCGAAGCGCTTGGCATACTCAGCGCTTGACGCGTGGACGTCCGCGCTCTCCGAGACGCACGAGTGTGCGGCATCAGAGATTTGTTGTTCGGCTGATCGTGCCATCTGCCCTACCTGGTGGTGCATTATGTGAACGGGCGCTCTGTGTTCGGTCGCTGGGCATCGCTAAGGCCTACTCACTCGGCTTCCTCATGGCTAACACCATCTCGTCCGGTGCCGCTATCTGGCTATGCCCAGCCTCCAAGCCGTCGGCACAAAGATCCCCCTAAACTGTTGAAGTATAGAAGATTACTCAGAAAAAAAGCAAGTTGGCCCCCACTGCTGTTTTAAACCTAAAGCTCGAGCGCTTCGATGACGAACTTTCTAACAGGGCGAGGTGTGCCGCAGGGGTTATTCATCCGCTCAGAACGTCCACAATTGTGTGTATGCAAGCGAGAGGGTGCTGCTATGGAGTTTCCGACAGAGGTAATCGGGGATAAGGGATATATTCACGTTACAGGAGACCTGGACAGTGAAGTTGCCGGGGAGGCGCTGCGTAGTGCGTTCAATGAGATATACGAGCAGGGCATGCGGACGATTGTGCTGGATCTTTCGGGCGCACAGATAATCAACAGCTATGGGATCGGTAAAGTGCTCAGCTGTTACCAACAGTTAAAGGCGCAGCGAGGAGTGCTGATGGTGAAACCCCTCGAAGGGTTTGTGAAGGAAACCTTCGAACTTTTGATGTTGGATAAGTTATTGCCGATTGACAAGTAGCAGCGGTGCAGGCGGAAGAGAGAACTCCCGTAAAGGAAGAGAGATGACATTCCCACAACCATCGATTCTTGTGGCGGATAGTGATGAGGGACGGCGCGGAGCGTTACAATCGCTGTGTAGTGACAGGGGATGGGAATGTACTGTTGTGACCGATCCCAAGGAATTTAAGCAGCTCGTAGAGGCTGGGGTGTTTGACCTTGTGATAGCCGATGCTGATATGCCAGGGATTGATTATAAGGCGCTGCTTGGACAGGCGTGTCGACGAAAGCCCTCTCAGCTCTTGGCCGTTGTGTGTGATTCTCCCGCAGGAGGCCCCGATGTGCGGATGTTCCGCGGAAATGACACTGATGTGATCACGCGCCCCTTTGATCTGTCCTGGGTAGAGCGCTGCATGGAACAAGCAACGATCTCAAAGCGGCAGGAAACGCGTGAACAGCTTGCGTACTCGTTTGTTGTCAGCGAGCGGACGGAGATGCGCTTCACGTGTAAGCAATTAGGTGAAGCTCAGGCGATTAGTTTGCCGATCATCGCCCGATTAGTGGCAAGTCGAAGGTTAACAGAAACAGATGCTTTAAAGATACGACTCGCTGTTCAGGAAGCTCTTCTTAATGCCTTTGAGCACGGCAATCTTGAGCTTGATTCACGCTGGAGAGAGGAGCAGCTCGGGAATACAGATAAGTTTTCTGCGGTGAGGAAAGAGCGGCTCATGGACCCCCATTACGCCAACAGGATGGTTTCTGTTATCAGTTGGTTCGATGGCGAAGCGGTTGAAATAGTCGTTAAGGATCAGGGGAAGGGTTTTAGCCCAAGTCAGTTGCGGCATGCGAATCAAAATGATCTCTCATGTTTTGGTCGTGGCTTGACGTTAATCAACAACGCGGTAGACGAAGTGCGGTTTAGCTGTGGGGGTACGGAGGTGACGCTGATAAAGCGTCTACCCGCGAACAGGAGCACATAAGGATATGGCACTCAAATTTCGTGTCAAAGGAATGGCCGAGACGTTTCTTGAATCGATCACCTGTCCGCACTGCGGCATTTCAGGACCTGACGATCAGCATTTTGCTACTGAGTACACCAAGGTGACCCTTGAGGGGATAATCGTGGTGGTCCAGTGTAAGGCATGCAGCGAGATCTTCGTTCCAACGCGACAGCGCTTGGGAGTACTCAATTACTCAGCTTTATGTGTAGCTGTGGAAAAGGACAGCGCCGATAGCGGTAACCCAATCCTACCAGGGATTGAAGCCGTGCGTCTAAGCGCCGAGCGACTCAATGCCGAGCGCAAGGGAGCAATGCACTAGCCTACCACATCCTTCAGGGTGAGGTTGTGCTTCTTGAGAGCGCCAGTCAGCCCAAGCTTATCGATGGTACGAAGCATGCGGGTAGAAACCTTAACTCGGACCGACGTGCCGAGCTCAGAAACGAAGATCTTCTTGCTCTGCAGGTTTGCCTCAAACTTGTGGTGTGTCTTGTTGTTAGCGTGGCTAACACGATTTCCGTTCTGATGGGTGACCCCTGAAATAGCGCAACGACGTGCCATAATTAACTCTCTAACGATAAAAGTTCGGGGCGCTTACTTTACCACAGTGCCCAAGCCCTTACGTGAGCCCCGAATGCAACTGAAGCCCTCTGAGGTACCTCGTAGGGAGGAGATGATAGTTTGGTCGAACAATAATGTCAAATTCAGGTGGTTAGGCGTTTATTGGGGTCTAAGAAAAGCAGTGTGTTATCCTCGATTCAGCAGTTGCGGGTCTGAAAACGGCGCATCTGCCCAAAATCACTTCGGTTTTTGAATTTTTGGTGTTTTTAAGCACCTGCATCATTTTCATCCTCTGAACCTGTCCCCAATATGTTGATCAAGAGTTAATCAACTGGAGTGGCTTGCCTGCATCGAGCAACACAATGCACTTCATTCTATCTCAAGAAGCGCGCATAGCGCTCAAGCCGTAGCTCGTTCTCCAGTAATTTGCGTTCTTGCTTGGTTAAAAATCGACCCACACACCAATAGTCTTTCTTTTTTCAACACCTAGATAGCCCCTTTCTGCGGCCCGAGTGTTTTTTATCTGTTACGGCGCAACTTGGCTCCGCCAAGATTGCGCTCGCCCTGCTATTGCGAGTGATTTTTTTTCAAAAATCACTCACGCAGGGTTTAATACAAAAACATGCTTCTTAGCTTGGGCAGCTTGCCTTGGCCTTGAGTCTCGTACACAGCAGTGCCCATGAACGAAATCCCAGACTGGCCATACTCTACATGGGCAATGACTCGGTACACGTTGCCTGTAACATCGAGAAGTGGTGCCATAGCCGGTCCTAGAGAGGGGAATCGTGATTGCATGCAGGTGTTGATATCAGCCGAGATGTTCTTGAACGAACCGAGGCGGTCTGGAGTGCGACAGTTGACCAACTCGACCCCTGCGTCTGCTGGAGCGCCTGGATCGAGGTTTGCTATGGCTTGCAGGACCGGAGCCTCTGCGGCGTTGGCATTCACCTTTGCGCGCGATTCTATCGTAATCAGGGGAAGGATCGCCTGAACCCGTTTCGGGGTGAAGCCTGGGATGAGCAGCAGCTCCTCAGGGGAGTCTAGGATCCCTTTGTTGCGAAACATCTCACCCATCGGTAGATCTGACTCAATGCCCTGCGCCGGTGGGCCCGGATGGCTCTTATCATCTTGGTCAAGGTAGTCGATTAAGTTCGCAACCATCTCAACTGATGTGCAGAATGACGGTTTTTCAAACCTACACCTTGCGCCGATGTCGGGACGGTCCTCGTTATCAAAGCCCAGCAACTGGAACAGATTCGTTAACACCTGCGGCCATCGGGGATCAGGGGTGTTGCCGGACACAAGAGAAAGCAGGGGAATCTTGCCTTTCTCTGATTTTATTACCATTTGCACCTTGACGTTGGGCTCCTGGGGCTCAAGGTATCCTGGTGGCACTTCGTGGCTACTCGAGAACAGCATCATCCACGCATCTTGCTGCGGGTCATCCGTTGGCGTTGAATCGTTTTTAAGCAAAAGCCGGGCTACATTAAAAGTGGACTTCAGGAGATACTCTGCTTTAATACGCTGCTCAGCCGCGCGATTGAGGCGCATCGAAATGAACGAAGACTCCGCGAGGGACACGAGTAAGGCAGACGTAATCGCTATCATGACGATCACCATAAGGAGCGCGACTCCGCGCTCCTGAATCTTGGCACGCTGTTTCATTTCTAATGATTGTAAGTGGGTTATGAGTATGCAGCAAGCGCCAGAAACGCAATTCAAACGGTGAATCAGCTGATCTATCGCAGGCACCGCGTGGATATTGATAGATTCCATCTTTTAAGACTTGCTTTTTTATGCTCCGGCCTTTAACTCAAGGGGAGCAGTTGCAGTGAGTAGTTACCTTTTTGAATTGATACCGTGGGTGTGCTGTAGTGCAAGCTCCACCGGCGGTGCGGAGGTGGAAGTGATTACCGTTGTTATTGTTGAAGATGATGTGCTCGCGTCTATGGCTCTTCGCCAATTGCTGGAAGGTGAGGGGCTCCGCGTCAGGACGTTCGCGTCGACCGATAGCGCCTACGCTGAGTGTTCGGTTAGCCCGCCTGATGTTCTCATCGCTGACTGGTGTGTCCCTGGAGATATCACAACTCCTCAACTTGTTGAGCACCTGCATCGGATAAATCCAAGTCTCCGAGTGATATTTACCTCCGGTTATGAGCCCGATGAGTTGCGCGGACTCACAACTGGCGAGCGGTGGATGTCCTATATGTCGAAGCCGATCCCTTTTGATCGGATCGTTGAGAACATACGCGAGATGCGTATTCGGGGAGAGCGGCCTCGAGTTCAGTAGGGTTGAACCTTGATTCAGCAGTTACGGGGCTGAAAAGTGCGCGTCTACCCAAAATCGATTCGACTTTTGACTTTTTGGTGCTCACCCTGACGGTGCCAGGGTTCAAGCCTCCAAAAAATTCAAAACCCTTTGTGCTTTTGAGCACCTGCACCATGTTCATCCTGCTCAACTACTAAATCTAGGTTGAATGTGCACGGAAATGGTGGCCACCTGCAAGAATACTACCCCTGGTTACTGTCATACCCTATTGAGCGATTAGCAACGTACATTTGTTGCTAACAATAACCAATCGTGAACGCGAGGTAGTTATGCTTTATTCAACCTTACAATCGCTCCTCGATACGCAGCTGCAGGAACTGTACGCTGCGGAGGCGCATGCATCCCGGGAATCAAGGCGCTATGTAGAAGGTGCAGTTTCTGCGGAGTTAAAGGCGCAGCTTGTCGCGCATGGCGAAGAGACCCAGCGCCATGCGGAAGCTCTCAAGGTACTGCTTGAGAAACGCAATCTTGACCCACATCAAGCAAAGTGTCGGGTAATGGATGTCCTCATTAAAAAGGGGCATGACATCATTCAGAGTCGCGGTAGTGACACACTGCTCGACCTGGGTTTAGTGCTCACGATGAGAGCCATAGCTGCCTATGAACAGAGTTCCTACGAGGAGGCAAAGACCATCGCAGAGGCGCTCGGCGAGGTTGATGTGGCTAAGCTATTAGAGAAACACCTCAGAGAGGAGGGGCAGCAGGAGCGCTCATGGATGGTGCTCGCTGAGGATATGGTTGATGCCCTCGTCGCAGTTTCGAGTAAGGCAAAGCATCCGCCGGCGTCGGGTGTCGAGGGAGTTCAGGGATGACAAAAGGTAGTGAGTACATTGCGAGAGTGATTGAGCAACTGGCGTCCGAGGATCATCAGGCTCAGGCCCGTTATCAGGGCGCATTTCTAGAGGCCGCACTCTCAATCGTTAATGTAATTGAATCTCCACTGCGGGAGAGGGCGCTCGTAAGCTTGGCTGCATTGGCGATACGACAGCGATCTCAGGAAGCTCCGAGGACGCGGAGAGCCGCTTAGGGTGTTTAGCACGTTCCTAATAGCTGTAGAACCCTCGGCCAGTCTTCTTGCCGAACCAGCCTGCTTCGACGTACTTAACAAGCAGGGGGCAGGGGCGGTACTTATCTT
>JBIKKR010000002.1:0-59822 GCA_044360225.1 Bdellovibrionota bacterium
TCCATGCACAAGAGACCGCGGGCAAGGGTCGGAACGCGAACTTTCAAGTTCGCCGCCCCTGCCCATATAAGACAACTAGCTATGTCGGGCTTCTTAAATCCCCTCTGTTCTCTAAAAGTCCGCCCTCCAGATGTCGCACGCTTCAGCATGCTATGGGCGGAGCAGAAGCTCCGCGCTCCCTTCCATGCACACGAGACCGCGGGCAAGGGATAGCAACAATCTCTGTCACCTCTCATCAAGGCTTCGGCTGAACTTGAAAAGCAATACGCCAATCTACGGTCACTACCCGCGCTCTGTCTCGATCACGCAAACGTCCTATCGAGCGCTTCAGCTATCGAACACGACGGCTCGTAACCCAAATCCCGCCGTGCAGCTGCGATCGAAAAGTAGTGATGCGTCGCCATCTCTGAGACCAAAAAACGTGTGAGCAATGGGGTGTACTCAATCCCTACGAAGTTCAACGTACGCGCCAATCCCTCCATGACATACGCGAGTCCATGGGCAAGACCCACCGGAATCGATCGCGATACCGGGGGCAGATCGTTTCTAACGAGCACTTCATCGATCCACTTCCACATATTGACCGGCTCGCCTTGGCTTATAAAGTATGCCTTGCCAAGACACCGCACCCCCTCAGCTTGGAGAGCCTCCATCGCTAAGATATGCGCGGACACACAGTCATCGATGTACGTGAGGTCAATCAGATTACTACCATCACCGATTCTCGTAAGACGCCCGGCGCGAGCGCGTTCGAGGATCGTCGGCACAAGGTTTGTATCGCCCGGACCCCAGATCAGGTGCGGCCGCAGTGCCACCGTGCACAAAGATGCCGCATCGCACGCAGCAAGCACCTCTCGCTCAGCGATCGCTTTCGTCTCAGGATAAAACGCATGGTGGTGTCGCGGGTATGGATAGCTCTCGTCGATTCCTTCGAGACTTTTACCATCGTGAATAACACTCGGAGAGCTCGTGTACACTACGTTGCGAATCCCTGCGTGCTTGCACGCCCAGATAACGTTTCGCGTACCAACAACATTCGTCCGAAAAAAATCGTCATACGGGCCCCACATGTCAACTTTGGCTGCGGTATGAAAAACCCCCGTGGCACCTTGCAGAACGTCCGCCCATTTTGAAGGGTCAGACGCTATATCGACTCGCTGAGTCTCTATCCCTAGCTGTCGCAGCTCAGGATACTCGCCTCGAGCTAGGCTTACCACCTGACATCCTCGCCGGACCAACTCCTGGCCGAGAGCCTTCCCCACGAAGCCACCCCCACCGGTAATAACGTAGCGCTCTGTCATAGCCTATGCAGCCTGCTGCTGCTCAGTGATCGACTTCTCAGCCCACTCCTGGAGCTGCTCACGGAATATCTTCGCGTTGTGCCGAGCATCAACCGGAAACGATCGATGAAAAAAGAATGTGGTGATACTTGCAGTTAGAGGATTCTGCAACGCCAGCTCTCGAAGCTCCCTTCTAAATACCTCTTCCTGAGCCTGCGTCTCTGGCCAGAACTCCGGCAACGGCTCAACCACAAGGGCTGGCTCTTTACCGGCCTTAATTCCAACCAGAGCGGTGCGCCGAACCTTCGCTAATTGATTGAAGATCTCTTCGATCGGAACGCTATGGAAGGCACGCTCTGCGGTGTAGACCGAGTGCGATTTGCGGCCACAGTAGTAGAGCTTCCCCTCACCATCGAGATACCCAAGGTCACCCATTCGGTGCCAGAATCCACGGTCCGAATCGAGGATCTTGCCGAGGCGATTGGCATCAGGGCGATTGAGGTATTCCGGGCTACAGTTCTCACCCGCTACGATCACTTCACCTATCTCTCCAACTGGCAGCGGCGTTGCGTCACTAATCCGCTCAATAGCATCAAGCGAACTTTTGATCACCCGAACCTCGACGCCTGGGACCGGCTCACCAACTAGTGTTCCCTGCTCGCCTGATGCAGCACGAGCCTTACTAGTGCTCGCAAGCTGCGGCGCTGAGATGTACGTTACTGGCAGCGCCTCAGTAGCGCCGTAGGGCGTTGAGACGAGCGCATTCGGTAAAACGCCCTGTACTCGCGTGAGCGTTGCAGCAGGCACAGCCGCTCCAGCCATAAACACCCGACGCATCGTCGGCAGAGTAGCTCCTATCCGAAAGGTATAGTCGGCGATCTTGTTCCACAGTGTCGGTGAGCCAAACGAGCTGTCGATCGAGAGATCGTGCACAAGCTTAACAACCTGCGCAGGATCAAGCGCCAAGGGTTTTCCGGTTGGCATTGACGGGAACACGCTGGCGACTCCCAGCGCCACGTTGAAGAGAGAAAATATCGGAAGCAGCGTAAGATCTCGAGCGCCCACGTGCTGACCAAGCACGTCACGAATCAACCTAAGCTCCGCTGCGAGCATTTCGTTTGTAAAGACAACTCCTTTCGGCGTCCCTGTGGCTCCCGATGTAAATGCTATCATCGCTGCGTTGTTGGCCTTGAGGCTACCATCACTCTGGAGCACTGGAAGTGGCACGGGGGCGATAGGCGCATTAGCGAACCGCTTAAAATGCCCGAGCGACTTGCCACGCGAGAAGGCCCACTCGGCGGCTGTAACGTAAAACTTAAGTCGATGGAACAGTGGACGCTTTAGGTGTCGCAGAATGTGCGCTTTTGGTGAACCAATAAAAGCGTGCGGCTGGGCATCCTGAATGCACTTTGTGAGCCTCTCAAGCCCGATACCTGGATCAACAAAAACCGGAGTTGCTCCGCGACCTGCTATGGCGACACTGAGCGCCAAAAAGTCTGCCCCCGGTGTGACCAACATCAACACTCGATCTCCAGGAGCCAGCCCCGCATCAGCTAATCCACGCTGGTACTGATTGACGAGCTTACCAAGCTCACCGTAGGTTGTATGCGCATAGTGCAACGCACTGCCGTTAATCGGATCACGCACCCAGCGCGGAGTAATTACCGCAGAGAGCGTCGGCTGCTCTTCGGCAATACGCATCACCTGATCGTAGATCACATGAATGCTTCCCTCCTCGCGAACCGTCTTCGGCGGTGTATCTTCACCGTGCGTCGGGATGGGCTTAGAGAGAAACTCCTTAATCGCCGGAATTGCGATGTGTGGGGCATCATCAAGAACCAGGTGCGACGCATCGCCAATCTCAAGGATATCGGCCTGGGGAAAGTGTGCTGCAACCTTGCTGAGCATCTCGCGATGGAAGCATGGGTCACGAAGTCCCCAGATAATCTTTACCGGCTTACGCGCCACCTCTGGTAAACCAGCCGCAATCTCGACCATCTGTGAGTACGTTGGATGATCCGTGTCAAACGGAATATCATCAACGAAGTCCCAAATAGCATCGCGCTGTCTACGATTTGCGTATGGAGCAAGGTAGCCCTCTTTTACATCGGGGGTGAGCTTCTTGTAGGCACCCATCGATGTTGTGAGCTTTACAAACGACGCGGTGTGCCGAGTGAGCGCTTTACCAATGACCGGCATCGCTGCAAGCTTGATAATCGGTGGCAAACTCTCCGTCTCAGTCAGCGTGGTGTTGAGGTAGACGATACGCTCAATCGAATCGAGCCTGCGGAGCATAAAGCCCGTCCCCAGAGGGCCTCCCCAGTCGTGCATGAGCATTGAGAACTTTGTTAGCCCTAGAGCATCGACGAACTCTTCAAGTTGATTGATTCGATCGATCGCCTTAAACCGCACCCCTGGAGTTCGGTCGGAGAGTCCACAACCCAGAAAATCAGGAGCTATAACTCGAAACGAATCGCGGAGCTCACGGATAACGTTGCGGTAGAGGAAACACCAGGTAGGATTTCCATGGAGGCACAGAACAACTGGGCCCGTTCCCTCATCGATGTAGTGCATCCGGAAACCGGCCACCGATACAAAACGTGACTGAAACGGGAGCAGTTGTGGTGACATGGGCGAGCCGTGCGATTCTTTTACCACCACATGCCCTCGCTACCACTCAATACCGAGAAACAGCGAATTTAAGCCTGACCCGAATCCGGTGAGAACGATCTTGTCATTCTTCTGCAGATTCTTCTCCTCAATGCCCACAGCGAATGCAGTTGGCAGAGCTGCTGAGACGAGATTTCCACGAGTCGGGTAGATGATAAACTCTTTAGTGTAGTCGAGCCCAAGTGTGTTGTAAAAGGCCTCATTCACCTGCCTGCCGACCTGATGACAGAAGACGTGGTCGACATCCTGCTTCGTCCAGCCGAGAACCTCTGACGCATCGCTCCAGGTCTGCTTACCAAGGACTGCCGCTGCAGCTATTAATTTCGATGACTCTGTCTCCATCACTGGACCCAGTGGCGGGCCATCGACGAGGTGGTAATCAACATTCCCTACGCAGAGATCACAGTGCTGCGTTGCAGACCTCGTTGCACCACCGAGAATACGATGCTTGCGCTTCGAAATGCTCTCATGACATAACACATATGCAACCGCACCAGAGCCGATGGTAAACGTCGGAAGCATCCGCAACAACTGATCTCGAGAAAGCGTTTTTCCTTCCAGTACGCTCTTAAAGGTGTTCTCAACGATAACACGGGTGTGCTCAGCAGATACAACCACTCCAGCTTTAACGTGGCCGGTCTCGATCAGATTTCCCAAGAAGAAGAGGCCATCCATGAACCCTAAGCAGGCATTGCTCACATCGAGAGCAATTGAATCCTCGGGCATCGCTAGATTGCGGTGCATAATGCATCCGGTTGCTGGCTCAAAGTAATCACGGGTGACCGCGCAGCTGAAAAGCGCACGCATGTCCTGCAAACCAAAACCCGCTTCCTCTACGGCCTTTTTGACCACCTCGGTTCCAAGAGCGCTTGGACGTTCTGAAAGATCCCAAAAGCGGCGCTCTGCTATCCCGGTCAAACGCTCAAGGGTTCCGAAGGGGAGCCCCAGTTCCCTGTAGATCTCAGCCAACCTGTCCTCAATCTCGGCAGAGGTGAGCACCTGCGGCGGGACGGTTATGGCACAAGACTCAAGACATACATTTTTAAAACGAAACGCTACCATATATACCTTGCTCCCCCATGGCTTCTCCCATCAGCCCCTCACCTCTCACGAGGAAATCGGATGTGCGCGCCCCGTTTTAAACGAACTCGAGCGAGTGGTTGAGATACCACATCCAGCTCTTCAGTACAAATAGCAGAGCCGAACCCGGACGAGCCGGGACCAAGAGAGGGAACACACATAGTAGATGGAGCATCATACGGCACTACAATCGGTCTCTCAGACGGTTTGATTGGCCGATAACCGCTACCAACGAGTTAACACACGACCAATAAAAAAGGCATCCGGTGTGCTGAAAAGCGCCCACCGGATGCCTGTTGGGAAAGCCCCTCCTCGGGCTCCCTTAGCTCAAAAGCCCCTCGTAGCAGGCGCTGTGCCTATTGCACGACTTTGCCCGCTCGAGGCGACTAGCCTCCCCCATAACCTCCTATCCCAAAAGACGATGCGTCGAAGCTACCCCCGCAGTCCCATCTCTGAGACCTCTTGAGTACTGAGAACCACCGCGGCACCAGTACCAACTACCTGAAGTCTCTAAGAATGCGTCCACCTGTCCGGCCTGGGCTTGGGCAGCCGTTGCGTTTTCCCGGCTCACCGCTTCAAAGGCTCTTCGTACTTTCTCCACTGCCTCAGTGCTTGCATGAAGCGCCGCCACGGCCGCCTCCAGCGACTTGAGGGAGCGAGCCTGCCACCCATCGGAGCGACTAAACGATTCCAGGTAGTTGCCAGGCGCACTACACCAACCAGGTGGCTCGGGCCCAGCCCGTATCGCAGACCCTGCGGAGAGTCTGCTAAAAGCGGTCGGGAATGCGCCGTTCTTGGAGGAACGCCCTCCCGATGATGAACAACTCCCTTTTGTTACAAAACTCATGGTACAACCTCACTGTCCTCAACACCCGCGCACGGAGGTGTTCCCCCGGCGACAAAAGGCGCTGACCACTACTTCACAACGGACCGAAGGTTCTCTATTCCCTGCTCACGTCTTACAATCAGACGCTTCGGGCCATCCATGGCTCGTTCTCACGCTGGAGATACCGGCAGCTCGCCGCTTACAGGTATGGTCGGCAGAAGAAGGCTTTGCTGAACAAACCACGCCTAAAACGGCGTTTAAGCTGCACAAATCTCTCACCTGCTTTGCTTATCTGGCAATATCAATGAATTGCGCTGCTATTGACCGATATCTGCGTGCCCCTAGGCCCGAAAACAGATATACTTTTTGGGTTAACCCCTACTACCAAACCAAAGATGTCTCCTGCCCTATTTCCCCTCGGATTCAGCAAATCAATCGCGGCGAATCTCACGCCCGAACTCACTAATCTTGTGGCGGCTATCAGCCTGCCAGGAAGCACCACTCCAGCCGACAGAGTATCCGCCTTTCTTGATCGTCTCTTCTATCGCTCACCTCCGGAGGTAATGCGGCGCAAGACCGAAGAGCAGGTACGGCACATCGCCCTTGGCTGCTTTGAAGCGCTTGCACAGCAACTCACAAACACAGACCGGATCGCTGTCAGCATGAAAGATATGGGCGATACGACCGGGATCTTTATCGCCCTGCGCGACCACCCGTTTATCATTAGCTCGCTCGCGGAGCGATTCTACGAGGCAGGGATACCCCTGAACTGCTTCCAGCATCCGATCCTGTCGGTACACGGCACAAACATAGCGCTCTCGTACATTGAGGTCGGACAAAACACACAGTGCGATATCGGAGCTCTCATTCCTGAGCTGCGAGAGACGCTCAAGACACTCGTAACGATCGTCGGTGACCATGAACAGATGCTTGCAAACACTAGAGGCGCTGCTGGCTCACTGGACGGCTCGGTCGCTACTGAGTGGGGAACATTATCGCAACAAGAGGTGCGTTCTTTCCTTGATTGGCTGGCCGATGGGAGCTTCTTTTTTATTGGCGTCTCGTCGTGGAACAGCGAGCACACCTTAAACCATGGATGTGGCGTCTGGAGTACAGGTGGGGCATTTCGTGACACACTGAGCAACGAGCTGCTCGTCGATCTGCAACGCATGCAGACATCGAAGCTATCATTTTCTATCTCGAAGCTGCAGCTTCGATCTCCGATCCATCGCAACGTCCCCTTGCTCAATGTTCTCGTGAAACCAAGAGCGCACTCGAGCGATTGGATCTCGATTGTTGGCTATCTCACATCAAAAGCGTGGGCCTACGAAGCGTTTGATATCCCGATTGTACGAACGAAGCTCCATCAACTTCTCGCTACAGAGCGGACCCCTCCGAACTCTCACGACTACAAGTACGTGATAGAGGTGATCGACAATATGCCTACGGATGAGGCACTACGAATGCCGATCCGCGATCTGCAGACAATCGCGCAACTGGCGCTCGGAGTGTTCTCGCGCGAAGATTCACGGAGCGTTACCTGCATCGATACGCTCCAGCGGTGGGCGCTAACCACGATTGTGGTTCCACCTGAACGATACAGCGCGAGCATGAGCGATGATGTACAGTTGCTCATTGAGTCGTGCTTCGGTGTGCGTACCGGCTCAAGTGATATTCACCTTGATTCCAGCAAGAAGCGCCAGCTGCGCCTCTACATCAGCACTCCACTTCCGCAGGCCCCTCTCGCTTCTTTGCCTGACCTTGAGGATCTCGGCAAGGCTCTGCAACGCGCCACGCTAAGCTGGAAGGAGCTGCTTGACGAGAAACTTTCGGACGACGATGGCACACTGCAAGCGCTACCACTAATGTTTCCCGAAGGCTATCAGGCGAGTGTGTCTGTCGCAGAGGCAGCACACGACTACCACCTGGCGACCTCGGTAAGCACCAACCAACCGCTGACAGCCTCTATGTTCAGTGAGCCAGAATCATCAAAACCAGCGCAGCTAAGCTTTATTTCTCTGAATTCGTCGATCTCTCTAAGCACTGCAGTACCCGTTCTTGAAAATATTGGCCTTGAAGTGCTCGACGCCAACTCATACGTGCTCGGTCGTTCACTCGATCAGATCCATATACTCAAGTGCGCTGTGCGTGCGTTTGATGGGCAGCCACTCGACATTGCGGCATTCAATACATCAGTTGCACCCGGACTTGTGCGAATCCTACGCGGGACCGCCATGAGCGATCCGCTCAACTTACTCTTACGCACCAAAGGTCTCTCGATTGATCAGATAGCATTACTGCGCTGCTACTGCGCGTTTCTCTGGCAAACCTACAAGATCGCTACGAAGAGAACGATGTGGAAGGCGCTTGCGTATTCGCCTAACGTTGCGGCTACGTTCGTCAGATACTTCGAAACAGCTTTCGATCCAGCACTACAACTCTCTCTGGCGGAACGGAAGGAGCGCTGCCTACAGATCGAGCAGGAATACCAGATAGCTCTCAGAAGTGTTCGCGATGTCACCCACGACAGAATCTTGAAAGCGCTCCTCGTGCTCGCTAAAAACACCGTACGGACTAACGTGTATCAGGCTACAGACACGATCGCCCTCAAAGTGCACGCAGAGCGAGTTGAGTTCCTGCCTCATCCGAGACCTCTGTACGAGATATTCGTATACTCTTCGCGAATCGAGGGCACCCACCTGCGAAGCTCAAAGGTTGCACGAGGCGGGATCCGCTGGAGCGAGCGCTTAGATGACTACCGATCGGAGGTACTAGGACTCGTTAAGACACAGCGGGTCAAGAACGTCATTATCGTTCCCAGTGGCGCTAAAGGCGGTTTTATCGTTAAGAACGCGCCCACATCTGGGGAGGGAATGGGAGCTGCAGTGGAAGGCGCATACCGCGAGTACATAACTGCACTACTCTCGATCGCCGATAACCTCGTAGCAAATCAGCCTGTGCAGCCGCCACACTGTGTCATCCACGACGATTTTGACCCGTACTTTGTAGTCGCGGCAGACAAGGGTACAGCTACATTCAGCGACACCGCAAATTCAATCGCCACAGGCACATACTCGTTCTGGCTCGGTGATGCCTTCGCCTCGGGCGGCTCGCAAGGCTACGACCATAAAAAGTATGGAATTACAGCTCGTGGAGGGATGGAGTGCGTGCAGCGTCACGCACGGGATAGTGGGATCAGTACCGACGAACCGTTCACCACTGTTGGGATTGGAGACATGTCCGGTGATGTGTTTGGAAACGCTATGATCCTCACGTCAAACATGCTGCTTCTTGGCGCATTTAATCATAAGCATATCTTCGTCGACCCAAATCCGCTGCAGAAAGAGGCATTTCAGGAGCGACTTCGTCTGTTTTCACTCCCTCGCTCTCAGTGGTCCGACTTTAATCCAGCTGTCATCTCGAAGGGTGGCGGCGTCTTTGAACGTTTTGCGAAGGAGATTGGGCTTACGCGTGAGATGCGTCAGGCCTTCGGCATCAGCGACGATGTGCCAGCGACCGTGGATGGCGAAACACTGATCTCTCTGATCCTCAAAGCTCCAGTCACTCTACTGTGGAACGGCGGCATAGGCACCTACGTTAAGGCGCGTTCTGAGTCTCACAGCGATGTCAACGACGGCGCGAATGATGCTGTTCGCGTCAATGCTGATGAGCTGCGGTGCCGTATTATTGGGGAAGGTGGAAACGTTGGCTTTACCCAGCGAGCGCGTATCCAGTGCGCTCAGCAAGGGATCAAACTCAATACCGATGCGATCGACAATTCAGGAGGCGTCGACCTCTCTGACCACGAAGTGAATTTGAAGCTCCTGCTCTCACCGCTGTGTGCTGCGGGAACGATCACTGAAGCCGATCGTAACACGCTACTGAAGGAGATCGCTCCTGATGTTGTGGAGTCGGTGCTCCAGCACAATAGAGACCAAGGGTTACTGCTCACGGTTGCTGAGAGCGCTTCCGTTCACACGATCGAGCACTATCGTGCGCTCATACGCGAGATGCATTCGCGTGGATTCCTCGATCGCACCCGCGACAACCTTCCTGATGAGCAGGAACTTGACCTTCGAGCCTCATCTCAGCGCGGCATGTACCGTCCTGAGCTCGCCATCTGCAGCGCTGCGGTAAAGATGTGGCTTAAAGATGGTTTGCGGTCGTCAGACCTACTCAACGATTCTCATCTTGAACAATACCTACGTGCCTATTTTCCAGCCCAAGTGCAGAGCAAGTTCCACTCTGCAATCCTGGGCCACTCACTCCGCCGTGAAATTATCGCTAATGAGATCGTACATGAGGCAACACTTGCGGCTGGGATCTCGTTTCTCCCAATGATCGCACACTCCACCGGAGCTTCGGTTCCCCAAGCGATGAAGTGTCTGTTGGCAGCTGACATCATCCTTGGTGCCCGAGGCCTGCGATCGCACCTCCGCACGCTTGATACCGTCCAGGGCTGCCCGGCATTTATCGAAAGCTGGATTGATCTATCGACGGCGCTGCGGCACGCCACTTCGTGGCTCATGCAGAGCCATCCGAGTAGCTCGATTGAAGAACTCGTCCAGCTCTACGGCGACAGTTTCTCAACACTAGTCCCTCACGCACGAGCGCTGTTTAGCGCCGACGAGCTCACCCGTTTTGAGAAACGAGTAGCAGAGTACCAGGCAAGCGGACTACCCGAGAGCGATGCGGTTATTCTAGGACTTCTCCGTAGAGTTCACGTTGCGCTCGAAACCCTCTGGTGCGCCCGTGAGTACCGACACAACGTCAAGGATGTTGCTGCCACACTCGCGCAAGTCCTCGACGGCATGGAGCTACAGCCCCTCTTTAAGTTTGAGCAGGCACTCCAGGCCGGCAACAAGTGGGAGCAAGAGCTCGCAGAGGGTTCATTTCAGGAGATTCGGCGGGAACTTTCGCGCATTACGGGCAAGCTGCTCTCGCGCTCACTTGCGTCGAGTAGAGAGATTAGCGCGACTCTTGCCAAGCATAAACAACACCAGGCAATCCGAGACATCATGTCGGAAATCAACGATGGCATGCGCACCAAACGACCATTCTCAATTTCAGTGCTGCCGCTGATTGCACGGCACCTACGAGAATTGGCGTTGTTTACGGTGTAGAACTAGTGCCTTGCCGCTGGATCTGATTCAGCTTGATCGATTATACCTCGCAGCTCAAGTGCATGCTCGTGCTGTGGCTCGAATATGAGAATTTTCTCGATCTCAAGCCGCGCCTCGTTCACCTTGCCTTGTGCAAACAGGACCCCAGCAAACGAGTAGAGCATATCCAAACTCGCTGGATGAAGATCGAGATATGCGGTCAGCATTCTCTCCATCTCCGTGTAACGCTTGAGCGGGTATCCGGTCTGAAGCAATCCGAGTAGCGCCCGGTGATTTTCGGGGTTCTTCTCTGTCGCTGCCTGAAAGAATCTAAACGCCTTCTCCGCGTTATTCTCGGTCATCATACAGAGACCCATACCGGCGTACGCCACATCACACTCACTATCGATAGCGACTGCCTGAGTAAAGTACTGCTCTGCGAGCTTCCACTGTTGAGCTTCCGCAGCAAGCGCACCCTTGCCACACAGTGCGCGTGCGCATCTCGGATTAGACTCAAGAATCTCATCGTACTTCGCATCTGCTGCTCGGAGATCCCCGCCCATAACGGTAAACTCAGCCTCGAGACAATCTACTATCTCTCGGTACGGCCGCTCCAACTCGCCCCTGCTCACCAGCTTCGTCAGCTCCTCAATCGCCGCTGAAAACTCACCCGAGCGCTTGAGATCCTCTACGCGGCCGATAGCTTGTGCGACGTCTTCATCATTCAACACCTCGGCGGTCTGAATCGGCGGCTCAGCTACCGGAGCTGCCGCTGGGGAGTCCATCCGCGACTCAACTTTCCATGATCGCACCCGCTCCGAGAGCTCCGAGAGAGATGCGCGCAGCGTGGTACCAGAAACTCGTGGTACGATCTGCGAAGTTGGAGCGACTGGGCAAGTTGCTGCACTACTGCAACCATCAGCGATTACCTGTCGGAGCTCACGCGCCCCTTGATGATCTGGGTGCGTCTGGCTGATGACATCAAGCTCCCACTGGGCCGCCTCTATCTGGCCATTTTTGAACAGACACCCCGCAAGGCAGAAGCGGATATCCACATCTGTTGGCTTTACTTGTAGATACCGGGTCAGCACCCTCAGAGCCTTCCCAAATTCTCCAAGGCCGTATGCGCACTCCAAGAGCTGGTAGAGCGCAACGAGGTAATCGGGTTCGATCTCGAGAGCACGCTCGAAGAAGACCATTGCCTTATCGGGATGGCTCTGGAGTAGATCACACATCCCACGCCCTGCAAGCAGCTTTGGTTCCTTCGGATCTACTGCGAGTGCTCGATCAAAGAAGCTCATCGCTTCAACCGGCTTCATCTGGGCCAAGAGTACCGCTCCACGGGCTTTGAGAACTCGAGGCGACTGAGGGTCGAGCCGCTCCGCCTCTGCTAAGTAAGTATCGGCTGTCTCAAAGTCCGCACTTTTTGCTGCGTTTTCACCACGCTCGACGATCTCTGTAAAGTTGGGCGTTTCGTTGTTCATACTGTACTCTCCGTTCTTCACAGGTGCCTGATTACGGTGCTCTGTGACGATTTTAGACACGGCTACTGGTTCCCTCTGGATCACCACTTCCCTGTATGCCTCTTCCGTTTTTTCTACTGCTCTAGCCCACGAATACGACTGGGCCATCTCGACTACACCTTCGCGCACCGGGCTGTAGTATGCTGCCGTCACTGCGGATACAATTGAGTCGCTATCCCATGGCAAGCAGTAAAAGGCCTTATCGCCAACATAGTCAGCGGTCGTCCCGGTTCTCGTAACAACGATATTTTTGTTGCGGGCTGCAGCCTCAAGTGAGACAAGCCCCGGCAGCTCATACCAGCTTGGCAGAACGTGCATCCTGCAGGCTGCATACGCAGACGACAGCATCTGGGGATCAACCAACCCAAGAATAATCGTCTTTCCACGACGTTTGAAGGACCGAATCGCAGCTTCGTAATCCGGCTGATATGAGAACCCTCCTGCGGCAAACACAACCGTTAACGGCGAGTCCTCCAGAGCCTTCAAAAGCATCAGTTGGTTTTTACGTGACTCTAGACGACCTACACAGAGAACAAAATCACGTTCGCCATACACCTGCTCAAAGAGCTCTGGGCCACACAACGCGCCTACCTCGCTTCCAACGGGAACCGTTGCGATACGCTGCGCGTACGGGAAATCTCTAGTAAGCGCAGCGGCCTCTCCTGCGCCGTTTGGCATAAGCACTGCCGCATTTCTGGCTATGTCATCGGCTGGAAAGCGTGGCGATGGTTCAATCGCACGTAGCTGCTGATGCGTTACTCCGTAGGACCCCGGTCGCTGACCTCCTCTCACGTACTCGATCAAACTGCCAGCTACGAGGTGCGACTGCCTGTGGAACTGCGGAAGGTCTTCGTACAGAGTTGTGACGACATACGGCACACCAGCCGCGATGGTACGGTTGGCGTACTGCTTCGTCAGATCGGTTGTCGCGAAATTGAAGAGGTGTACTAGATCGAAAGATGAGAGATCGGCACTCCCCTGTAGATCAATCGTTACGTGGTGGCCACGTTGAGAGAGCCCCTCGCTGAGGCGCTCAAGCACGATCGTGTCACCACCTCTATGTACAAACACGTTTGGGCGGGTCTGCATAAGAACCCGATACCGTGGTGCACTTTGTCTTCGACTCTCCGTTGTCACTTACACCTTCCTCTATAAGCACATCGTTCGCTTCGTGCGCGACCCCTACGCCCTCAATGTGCCACTCCTCGGCAACAACATAGGGTCGGGGGTAGAGGTTAGGATGCAGCCATTTGGGATTGGTTCCAGAAAAGATTCAGCCCTGCGTTTTATGACGCAACACATCGTGCGCCCCAGAAAGAAGAAAAGGCGCATCGCGAAATAGAGTGGTTGCACACGAGCCGCTGCAGGCGGTAACCCCTTAATGTTCCAGGTAAAACTTATTTTTTTCGTGCACGTTTCTAGTTAATTGTACCCAACCGAGTGAGCACCGAAAATTCAAAAGCCAATTTGATTTTGGGCAGATGCGCCGTTTTTAGACCCGCAACTGCTGAATCTAGGTTTAATTATTGTGGTGCTTCGACCTGAATATCCCGTGCTACTCTGCGACACGCATCCTCAAGCTTATCAAGCTTGGGCTCAAGCTCCTTCTCTAAGCTCTCTCCGAGCGCCCACCACGACTGGTAGAGCTGTTGCTGGCAGATCTTTTTACACGTCTCTGATATCTCAGTCACTTGGGGTGAAATATCGAGTTTTCCGCGCTTTGTCTCCGATACCAACTGCGTGAGCGTCCCATACCAGTCAAAGAATGCCCTCAAGGTCTCCACAGCTACCTTTAGACGCTTATTGCCGGTAATCGTATCGCCATCCTGGAACCCCTTACGCGCATCTCGAAACTCGAAGAAGCATGAACGCACAACGCGCGAAGCATCCTGGAGCTTTTCACTCACGTACATCTCTGGGTGTCCCGTGAGAATTTCAAGAGTATCTCCTTGGAGCTGTGAAACGGTGCCACTCCATTCCTCGTCGGTTAGATCACGTCCATCTATGGTGAGCGCTGTTATCATATGCTCAGGGTCGATCTGAGCTTTTATGAGCTCAAGGAGGTCAGCAAACTGAGTCACATTCGCCAAAGAAAGTTCAACGTATCCACCGTTTATCGTAACTCGCATCATAGCGACCCTCGCAAAGTACCCTTCCCCACACCTGAGTGGCCACAGTATTGGCCGACTACAACCTTACAACCTCTCGTTCTTGCTTCGCCTCAACTCTCTCGGTAAAAATCGCTAAATTTCTGACAGCGCCTACCGAGATCGCCGTATATGCTGTCCATTTGAGATGCAAGAGAGAGAGGATCGGATCCAGTTAAGTTCTCCTTGGCAAACAAAAACATCTTTGCAAGCGAGCCTATCGGACCGTAGTGAAAGCCGAGCTCTTCGACGGTTCGATCTAATTCAGCGATCTCAACGTTAATTCTCTGGAGCGCTGACCCGGGGGCTCGAATATCCACAATGAGCTGCCTAAGGCGCTCCATAAGCTGTTGGCCCTTCTGTGCACAGCCAGCAATCTCCTGGAGACCCTCCACGCCGGGATCAATCACACCGAGCCTTGCGCTCTTTGTTTGCTGCTTTGGTGCACGTTCCACCTCAAAACCTCCAAGGTCGTCTAGCCACAATTTCCGGTACGCTCTTCTGTATCGAGCGAATGCATCACCACCTGGAGCATTGATCGACTGCATGTCACAGAAGCCGTGTTGATCAAACACCGTCCGGTACACCATGACGTGGCGTGGATCAGCTTGCTCGCGAGATAGGTGCGTTACCTCACCAGCTGCTCGCGCGATCGCAAGGTCTGCCATAAGACGTGGCGATATCGTTTCATGACAATCCGGGCGGCTGCAAGGCTTATTCGGGTTGCACGGGCCGCACCCGATTACGGGCTGCAAAACGATATTGCCAGCACTGTAGGGCCCGGTCTCAAATCCATATGCTGAGGCTAAGAACATCGCCACAACCGGTGTGCCCGCCGCTACCGAGACGTGCATCGGCCCTGTATCTCCTGTCACGAGCACCTTACACTCCTTGAGGAGCGCTGCAAGCTGCGGAATCGATGTCTTACCGACCGCAGAAAATACGTTGAGCGACTGACAGCCATCGAGTATCGGCTGAACGATTGAGATCTCTTTCGGGGCCCCGGTGAGAATGATTCGGGCGTTATATTCCTTATCGAGGATCTTCACCATCTCGACAAAGAGCGTCGGTGACCACTGACGCTTCGCCTGACTAGCACCCGCCTGCACCGCTATGAGCGGCCCCGTGTTCGTGAAGCCCGCATTACGGATCATCTCCTCCGCGTACCGTTGTGCACTCGGCTCAATGTTTACCAAGAGCTTCTCCGGGTGATCCTCTACATCTGCTGAGCAGCGGAACATATCAACCAGATTGAGCGAATTATACTGACGATTCTGGTAGTGCACAGACGTAGCAAAAAGGCGGGCCCACTCAGACTCAATCATCCGGTACCCCTCCTCATCTGCCGTCCAGCCCCCCGTGCGTGGCACCTGCAGTAGGCGTAGCAGCAGCGCAGTATACGCCGAAGAGGACATATTGAGGCAGTAGTCAAACTTTTCGGCACGGAGTTCATCAACGAACTCAGAAACATACTGGTATGCATCGATCACCCCTACCTGTTCGGCAGCCAAAGAGCGACATGTAAAAGCCAGATCGATGGTCACTACTTCATCGATATTCGGAAGGATGTGGCATATATCTGCAAACTGCTTCTCTACGAGTACTGTTGTGTGACAATCCGGATTTTCCCGCTTAATTCCAGCGATAGTTGGCGTCGCCTGGAGCATATCCCCAAGTCGCGTGATGTTTACCAAGAGAACCTTGTTTTTATACGGATGTCGCTTCTTCATCGTCTAGTTCCTCACTCCTGCACCCTCATGCTGCATTCGAATGATTTGCTTTCTCACATGGAACAAAAAAAGTAGCTTCTTTTCAGTATCAGTGAGCTGTCCTTCGCCCGTACTGATATCAGCAATCAACCCATCGAGTATCGGCTCTTCACCCCTCGCGCTCGCTCGCTCACACCGCTGCTTAAGTTCAGGATCAAAGCTTGCCCGTCGGATCATCTCTGCCCACGGACTCTCCTGCCCTCGCAGCCTAAGCTTTTGGTACGAGCTCGCATAAATTGTCGCTAACATCTCTTCAAGCCGTTTTTCGTAGGTATGCTCACGGAGCACCCGCTCACGACCACGTCGTGCGATGCTCCGTCGCTCTTCAGGCCGTTCAAGGTAGTATGCGATCTTCTCCTTAAGATCGGAGACGGACGAGAATGTAGCGATCTCTCTGCCGGGCTCAAAACACTCCGCGAGGAGTGCTCGCTCATCCACAAGCTGGAATGCCCCACATGCGGCTAACTCAAACGTGCGCGGATTGAGAAAATCCCCGCTGGGATCAACGCCGTCACGCTCATTACTCGAATGCAGGTTGAGATTGATATCAGTGCTGTTAAAGATCTTAATGTACTCCTCTGGATTCAGTCGTCGTCCTGCTTCCTGCACCAAACGATCGAAGGGTTTCATCCCTGGCCACTCAGTCCCCCATATTTTGAAGGGAAGTTGGGCAAATCCGGCAAAAGTCTGGCGTCGATTGTGGTAGCCCGCTCCAACAAAAGAGATCGGAGATCCCCAACGTTGTCGCTCTTCGGTAGTGAGCGTTGCAGGCGCATGGACCGCTGGATCGCACCCGGTAGGGAGATAGTGTACATGGGCAGCTCCCGCCTTCCGGATCGCTTCGATGCAGTCCCCTTTTTGAATCGTGAATACGTAGTCGTAGTGCTTCGCACACTCCTTCCAATAGGTAAACCGGAGGTAGTCCTCAACAAACCACAGCACCGTGATAACTCCCTTACGGCGCAGCTCGGTGAGTGCCCGCGCGGAGATTGGCGCCTGCGCCATGCATATCAGGATATCAATCGGCTTCTCGATACATGTTTCAAGCACGATCGATGAAACCATTTCCACGTAGGTCTGGCGGCAGACGTTCTGCCGAATATCGTCGTGCATCAACGAACCAATCATTTCATATCCGGCATTCAAGCTGCTCACATCGATACAACGGACCCGTTGTCCGAGACGCTGCAGGGCCGTTGTTGTATAGTGTAGTATCGGTAAAGTGCCTCCCTGAAGAGGACCGAGCACGGCGATCTTTGGATGAAGCGATGATTGTCCACGCCGCCTGTTAAAACCCTTGGTGACGCAGTGGACAACGTCACCGGACACAACGAGGGACTGTGGACGCACAACGATCTCAGCGTGGGGCTCAAGGCTCTCAGAGCGATCTGATTCCGTGAGCGCAAGAAACGAGAGCTTTTCTAAGAGCGGGCGAACGTCACGCACTTCAAGCGCTCTTCGGAGCGAGGAAACACTCGTCTCGATACACGCGACAGCTTGAGTTCGAAGCTCAATGAGGCTCTCAAGGTGGTAACCACACCCAAACCCCACGACAACTAGCTGAGGGCTCTGTGCAAACCGAGAATCGTTGAGAGTACGCTTAGCCCAGGCATGTCCAGCCATAACCGGCTTTTCAGGATGATCAAGACAGGTTGAACCCGCCCAGAGCACTGGACCATCGATGCTCGCTTTAGCCTCAATAGACGATTCTCCTGGAGGGCTACCCAATCGAACCTTTTCGTACACGTCAGGGAATCGACGCTGTACGACCTCCATGTTTGCTTGAAAAATCTGCCCCTCCCCGGCTGATGCCGTGATATCGGCCACCATCTGCTGGTTTGCGGTAACCTTAGAGAGGCGCTCAAGCACATCGCGAACATCGAGCTCTGTCGTTTTACAATGCTGCGTTACATACTCCAACGCTGCGCGCGCACGATCAAAATCTCCATCTTGGTACAACCTGTCTGCATAATGGAGCGCAATCCAGGCCTCAAAATCTGTACATGAGGTATTCCCATCGTCTACCTCTGGCCCCTCGGGGAGTAATGCTGCTGCGACCTCTTCGAAATTCCCAACCTGCCCCTCTCCAAGTTCAACGGTAATAACAATCGGTTGCAAGTACAGCTCTTCGAGCAATTCTTGGAGCGGCATAGTCACCTGTGCCAAGGCAGTTAACCGCAGTCCAGCCTTCGCTGTAGCAGCTTTGAGAGTCGCTTCTTTGTAGGCCCGAACTCGCAACGTATCGCTCTCTGCTGGACTATCCTGGAGCCCGACAAACACCTGGAGTCGAGCGCACCCGCCGGCACGTAGCACCCGACGGATCTCACAAAGATAGGACGCGAACACCCGTGTTGGCATGTGCGGCAATGCAGCAAAGCTCCAGACAAAATCAACAGAACCAGAGGCGATTGCACTCAGATCTACGCCATTTGTTGTAGTCAGCGAAACGGCCCCCTGTCCAAACGATGCTGCGCGATGCAACTCCTGACCCTTGGCAATTGCCCGTGGAGAAACATCTACCCCGATCACCGAGCCAAACCTACGAGACGCAGCTGGCAACATACGTCCAACGCCACACCCTATCTCGACGGCAGTCAGGTGAGCGCCAACGGGCGTGCCCGTTACCATCTGCGCAAAATCTCGCTCGCCTTCCTGCCATAGAAACGAATCAGGAGAGATCTCGTTCGCTATCCAGAAGCGATAGTCGTGCTGTACGCGACGATCCCAGTCCTCGCGCATAGTTAGAGCAAGTTGTGCAAGAGGCTTCATGAAAAAGATCCCTACAGGTACGAGACAGACACCCCCCGTGTGGTCGACATGCGTGACCTTCTCCACCACTTAACTGCAGAGGCTGGAGCATAGGGGTACAGGATTAAAGATGCGGCCAGATGCGAGAAAGCCGCAGGAAAGAGCCCTCAAGCAGAACAGCGGTGCTGATGCGGACAGGATACGTCACCCCTCAGGCGCAGAAGATATCAGAAAATTCATGGAGTTAGTCCCTTACGGAGAAGAGCTACCTCGCCCTCGTCATCCTACAGGCTGATCTGCACTCGCTTAAGAGCGTCACCCATTCGAGCAGCCTGCTCTTCCGGTGATACGGGCTCAAGATGTCTACCACTTTCAATGACCTCCTTGAACGCTGAATAGATGACCTCGATGAGTTCGATCACCTTGGCAACGCGCTCACCGTCTCGGTAGAGATTCGCTTCGCTCAGATAGAACAACATGAAGTCGTAAATTCGCTCCAAATCATGGGCTATCGTTCCGCCCTTTTCATAGTCGAGCGTATTCATCAGCTCTGCGATGATGGCCTGCCCCTTACCGAGAAAACGGCAGAATTTCGCAATATCCTTCTCTTCTAATCCGATTCGCGACTGTTTGAGGAACTTGATTGCGCCTTCATACATCATGAGCAGGAGACGCCCCCGATCTGTGGTTGTAATTTGAACCGCCTGATATGTGTTGTGAGCATTTTTGCCGTACATAAGAGCGTCGTTTCCTCAAAGAAATTGGTAGTCACAGCGATTATTCCTACCGGTTACATACTTCTTCGGAGCGCGTGGACATTTCCTTGAGGACAAACTCACGGCGCCCGTTTTGCCAATACTATCGCAATGTTAGATGGGCTCGAGAGACACGGCGCAAAATAAATCCTGCGCGAGTAATTTGAAAAAAGTCACTCGTAGTACCAGGGCGAGCGCAATGCGTGCCGATGAGATTACGAAAGAGGAGTTACGCCACCAGCAAGCAACCCAAGTTCACGAGAGCGGTCGAGCGCTGCACGAACTGCGGCACGCACATGCTCTTCAGAGAGCGATTCTCTGAGCACTGTGAGAGCAGCTGCCGTTGTACCGTTCGGTGATGTAACCCGTGCACGCAGCTCCGCAAACCGATCACCACCGTGTTCAAGGTACGCAACGGCTCCTTTAAACGTCTGCAGAACGAGCGCGTGCGCATCAGCGCATGAGAGTCCCTCAGCAATTGCGACATGTTCCATCTGCTCTCCAAGCCAGCACAGATACGCCGGCCCTGAACCGGCAACTGCAGTCGCTACGTTTAACAACTCCTCTTGCTCAACGCGATGCGCTGATCCGAGCGATTGCACCACCCGTTCAACGTGTAGCACCTGGGCTTGAGTACATTCTGGGGGCACATAGTAGACAGTTGCGCTCTCTGCGACGATCGCACCGAGATTCGGCATGGCACGCGCAACAGCCGAGTGGCTCGTATGGTCGCGCACTACGGAGCATGGTACCCCAGCCATCATCGACAGAATCACTGTATGTTCTGAGAGCGCTGGCCTCATGTGAGCACAGACAGCCACAACATCTTGCGGCTTGACCGTCATGACAACAAGATCGTGATAACCCAACGATTCAAACCCGCACACCGGCAATCCAAGTCGCGCGCACCGTTCAGCGGAACTGCCACTACGAGCCACTAATGTCATATCGTTGCGACAGAAACCCGCTGATAGCAAAACCTCAGCGAGGGCTCCACCCAAGTTTCCTACACCAACGATAGCGAGCTTCATGATTGATTGCGACCGCGATCCGCGTTCTCTACCTCGGCGACACTCCCTTCTTCAAGCCCCAGAAAGCGCATCATCTGATCAACCAGCACCTTATAGTCGCGAGGATCAGCCATGTTAAGTCGGTACTCGTTTAAGACCTTAATCTGCATGTCTTTGTTCCACTGATTCCATGCCTCAGCAGAGACTCGCTCGTAGATCATCATACCGATGTCACCGGCGAACGGCGGCTTCTCAAGCCCTGGCAACTCCTTTTTAAACTTCGAACACAGTACTTTTCTGGACATAACAGCTTCGCTCCTTACCCTGCACCTTGGATACAGGACGTCATAAAACAGCCGCTAGTTTGCCATGACTTCACGCTCCTGTCATGTCACCGATCCCCAGGCAGCGCGCGGCACTTTTGTGGCCTATTACAATCGACGAGAACTGCGACACCCTGTCGCGCCGTTGAGGTCGATGCTGTGACTACCAGGAGCTGGTAAACTCTAAGGGATGAAACAGAATCCACTCGAATCTGCAGAAGTCTTGAGTGAGTCAGAAAACTTTGTTGTCGGTTATCCAGTTGCGTACACCTGCTGGGAAACTGCCCCAGCACCCTAACTCCTTGAATTAACGAAACACAAAGAGCCTAAAACCCCATTTCAGTGAGTCCTCGGCACGAAGCTGCGATTCAGAAAACGGAACCCTTTGGGGGATCTTTTTACAAATCCGTGACAATTGTCGATCCCCATTATGTCAATGTGATCCCCATCACGTATCGTTTTGTGGAGGGGAACCATGGCGACACGAAAGACTGACGCAGAACTTGTTAAGGGAGTCATTGGGAGAGAAGAGAGCTGCTTTGAAGAGCTCGTTGAGCGATATGGGTCTAAAGTCCTCAACTTGGCGATGAGGATCACACGTAGTCAGGAGGATGCAGAGGAGATCCTTCAAGATGTATTCATAACAGTCTTTACGAAACTTGGCGGCTTTGAACACAAAGCGCAGTTCTCAAGCTGGCTGTACCGAGTCACCATGAACTCAAGCTTTATGAAGATCCGCGCTCGCAATCGTCGTCGAAGTGTCTCACTAGAGGATATTGAGCCGAACACTCGACAGAACTGGGTAGGTAATCGCACCGAGATGTTTGATATCGATACGATGAGCTCACGTCACGAGCTGCGTGATGCGATTCAGGCAGCGGTGCAACAGCTACCGGAGGACTACCGAGCGATCTTCGTCCTGCGCGACATCGATGGGCTCTCGAACGAGGCTGTCAGTCATGTCCTCCAGCTCTCGGTGCCTGCCGTCAAGAGTCGTCTGCATCGGTCGCGGTTGCTGATGAGGGAGCAACTCAGGTCGCACTACGCTGCGGTATGCAATGCGCCTGAGTCAATCAGCTCTGCTGATGACCCCGTACATATCGTATAGCTGCTGCGGGCGCATACACAGCAAACATCCAGCGGCGGCAATTGCTTCCGGTGCTGTGATGCGCTATGCAAGGCCGCATGACTTTTGTTGCGGCGTTCCATACCTTCACTATCGAGCTGAACCACTCAGACCGTAACATCTACACCAACTTCCGCCTCAAAGTGCCTCGCCACGAGCTTGAACCTCACGAACACTTCTACGCACGACTTATCGCATATACCCACGCCTATCGCTCTGGCATTGAGTTCACGCAGGGCGCCTTGAATTCAAAGGAGGCGACGATAGTCTATCAAGATGAGGTGGGCACCCTCCACCTCTCGGCCCACGTTGGGGCCCCGGAGAAACGCAAACTTGAGCTCTCGCTCAAGCAACACGCCGATGCCGAGCACCGCATTTACCTGTACGATGATCACGATCTCTCCCTCTTCTGCCATCACCTTCGTGGCAGTAGCACTAATTGGGTCGAGAATGTGCTATTTTACCGGATTGATCAGGAATTTCTAACAAACCTGATCGAACTGGAATCATCAAGCCCACGCTGGAACATCTCGTTTATCGATGACCGCCTATACCTCACTGTTGACGGAGTCGAACTCGAGTCTGAGATAGTGCCGATCGACATCTGGTCAGAGTTTCAGAGATCTCTTGAGAAGCACCAGGCCGCAGATGCAGGATGATAAACCATGCGCGGGTTTATTAGTTGCATTCCCTCTCTTGGTTTCCGCTCGTTAGGGCATCGCAATTCTCGTCCATTGTAAAGGGCCACAAATGCGCGGGAATAGCTGTTTTTATTGATTTTTACAGCGCTGGCCCGCGCATTTGTATCCCGATCGAAACTTCCAGTAGTTTCAAGTAGATAGCGGGAGAATTGCGATGCCATCTCCGCTCGTCCCGGTTAGGGGCTTACATGAAAAAATGGACTATGCTGAGTAGCTACGTTTTCTGAATGACAAAGACCGCCGCGCCAGAGAGATATCCCATAACCGCGAGAAAGGAGATCGTACGCACATACCAGAAGAAGTTAATCTTCTCTAAGCCCATCGCGGCCACTCCTGCAGCCGAGCCGACAATCAGGGCGCTACCACCAGTTCCCGATGTATAGGCAAGAAACTGCCAAAAGAAATCATCCATCGGATACATACTGAGGGAATACATACCCTGCACCGCTGCGACGAGAGGAACATTATCGAACACTGCAGAGAGCAAGCCGATGATTAATCCCAAGATAACCACATCTCCCACTAGCGACTGCAGCCACACCGCTACAGATTGTAATATACCGGTTGTCTGTAGCGCTGATATGGCCAAAAGGATCCCCAGAAAAAAGAGGATACTTGGCGTATCGATCTTACGTATCGCGTGATTGACAGAGAGTACCCCCTTCTCCGCTTCACCTTTCTCGCTGTGGATCAGCTCCGTCAGGACCCACATCACCCCGAGCCCAAACAACATTCCCATAAATGGCGGTAGATGTGTTATCGACTTGAACATCGGCACAAACAGCAACACCGCTAATCCCAACCAAAACACCGCTTTTCGCTCAAAGTCTGACGACGAGAGCAGTTCCGCGCGCTTCCCTGGCGGGGACGAGATCGAGCCCTGTAGTCGCAATGACACAGCGATCACCGGAACGAGAGAACAAACCATGCTCGGTATCAGCAACGATGTGATTGTTGGAAGCACCGATATCTGGCCACCAATCCACAACATCGTTGTTGTCACATCTCCCATTGGAGACCATACACCACCAGCGTTTGCCGCGATCACCGTTACGCCGGTAAAGAGGAGCCGATCCTCTCTATCTGCTATCAGCTTCCTGAGCAGAGTAACAACAACGATCGTTGTCGTTAAGTTATCAAGCAGCGATGACAGAAAAAACGCCATCGTTGCGACGATCCAGAGCAGCTTACGCTTGCTCGATGTTGTGATCCGCGACGTAATGATATCAAAACCATCGTGCGCATCGACCAGCTCAACGATCACCATCGCGCCGAGCAAGAAGAAGAGTATTCCCGACAGCTCTCCCATCTGTTCAGCGAGAGCATGATTCACTGAGTGCGCATCTACCCCACTAAGCACATGCACCGTCCAGCAGAGGATTCCGGTTACAAGGGCCGATGCCGCTTTATTGACCTTAATTGAGTGCTCAAGCGTTATCGCGGCGTATCCAAGGATAAAAATTGTAACGATTATCGCTGTGGTCATGATCGATTCAGTATACCACACCGGACATCCAATCCACACCGCGATTCGAAAGTGCCAGGGCTTCCCAATTCTCGTCCATTTACAAGGACCACACATGCGCCGGAAAAAATGTTTCTATTGAGTTTTGCAGCACAGGCCCGCGCATCTGTATCCTGATCGAAACTTCCAGCTGCTTCGAGTAGAGAGCGAGCGAATTGCGATGTCCTGCGAATGTGCCTACCGAGTCACATCGGGCCATCACTCGTGGCGTAACGCATCCAAAGTTGCGATTCGTGAGGCCCTCCATGCAGGACCAACCCCAAAGGCAACCCCTACCACAACTGCAAGCACAAACGCTGGCACCACTATCCACAGTGGTGCCCGCATGTCGAACGTCGGGAAGAAAAGCTTCAGGCCGTACGTGAGCAGCATAGAACCGCCAACTCCGATAATACCACTTAGAAACGAAAGCCCAACAGCCTCCGCTAAAAACTGCTGGAGGATATCTCGCTTACGCGCCCCGACCGCACGTCGAATACCGATCTCCTGCGTTCGCTCCACCACCGAGACCCACGTTATATTCATGATGCCGATCCCGCCAACTACCATGGAGATCGCCGCTATCGCCGCCAGTACGTACGTCAGCATCGAGAGAATCGTATTCATACTCTCCATCATCGATACCTGCGTCAGGACAGTAAAATCCTCCTCACCTTCGCGACGATCTTTAAGTATCTGAGTGATCTCAGCAACTGCATCATCGATACCGACCCGCGACGATGCTCGTGCGCGGATACCAAACAGCTTGTCCTCGTTAAAGAGCTTTAACGCCGCCTCGGTTGGGATAAATCCGATCTCATCGAAGCTTAACCCCAGCTTATCGCCCATCGGTGCAAGCACACCAACCACTCGATACTCGCTCTCGTTAAGCTTGATAGCCCGCCCAATCGGATCCTCATCCCCAAACAGCTGTGTGGCTATGTTGCTTCCGAGTACCACCACGCGCCTACGATACTCATCTTCCTCGCGAGTAAAGTAGCCACCCCTCCCCGGAGCGAGAGTTATGATCTGGGGAAACTGCTCATTAGTGCCGAAGACGGTGATATTGCTGATTGACTCTTCTCGTCGTGCTGAAACCGTTCCCATGACCACCCCAGAAACAGCCTGCACATTAAGCGCGCGTTTTTCGATTGCAGCCACATCAGCGGTAGTCATCTTACGTTGCGCCGCGCCTACTGGTGGACCAAAGTGGGTCTTCTTATCTGACTTTCCGGGCTGAATGATTATCAGATTTGAGCCAAGTCCTTCAAACTCTCGCAGCACATACTTCTTAGCACCCTCGCCCAGCGACACGAGGAGCACAACTGATGCCACCCCGATAACCATCCCAAGAATAGTGAGCGCCGTCCGCAACTTCTGCGATAACAATGACTCAACCGACATCCTGGCTATTTCACGATACTGCATACGCGCTCCGGTATTAGTAACCCCAGCCTCATTCATTTTTGAAAAAATGGGTAGCTATTCAGTATAATCCTTTTCTTTCACGTAAGCCCCTATTAAGGGGCGGATTTTCGGAAGCTTATCCGGGGTGGAAAAAACTAACTATAAAATAGCGCATCCCCGATTAGGGGATGACAAGAAAGAAAGTCCAGCAAAAAATGCCTGTTTTAATAGCTTACTTCCGCTAACTTGTTTTTTCTGGTGAATAGTTGCCTTTTTTCAACACCTAGATAGCCCCTTTCTGCGGCCCGAGTGTTTTTTGTCGTGTATTACGGCGTAACTTGGCAATCCGCCAAGATTGCGCTCGCCCTGCTCTTGCGAGTGATTTTTTTCAAAAATCACTCGCGCAGGATTTATACACAAAATAGCCGAAGAAGCAGTATGGTTGCTTCGCTACAGCTCTGGATTGCCCCGACGAACGCGTGCGGTATCATGCAGGGACATCATTGAACCTAGAAAGAGCAGTTGCGTCATCTGATTGAGCCTTTGTTGCGAACAAACCGGCGTTTCCTACGAAGAGATCAACCTCCCATCCCCTAACACGATCCTGCGCTTAGCACGCTGGGCGATCGCGTTGTCATGCGTCACCATCACCACGGTAACACCTTCGCCGTGGAGCCGTTCAACAAGCGCCACAATCTCTCCGCCAACCTTTGAATCGAGGTTTCCCGTCGGCTCATCAGCAAAGAGAACCCGGGGATTATTGACGATCGCCCGGGCGATCGCTACTCGTTGGCGTTGGCCTCCCGAGAGCTGATTTGGGAGATGATCCATCCGATCACGCAATCCGACGACTGTAAGTGCTCGCTCTGCTCTCTCGCGTTGCTCACGATCGGGAATCGCTTTTTCATAGCTTGATGCGTACGCCAGCGGCATCATCACATTTCGCAGCGCTGAGACGCGAGGCAGAAGGTGAAAGCTCTGAAACACAAATCCCATAGTATGATTGCGCAGCTTGGCACACTCTTCATCAGAGAGGGTCTCCGTTGGCCCGCCGTTAATACGGTACCGACCAGCTGTCGGACGATCGAGAAGACCTAAGATATACAATAGCGTCGATTTACCACTACCCGAGGCTCCGGTAATCGCAACCCACTCACCACGATCAATCGTCAGCGACAGCTCGGAGAGGGCCTCTATCCGCTCATCCCCGCGATAAAACACCTTCGACACCGATTCTAGCGAGAGTAGTGCCGTCACGTTCCTCCTAGCGCCTGACCGTAACAGCTAAACCATCGGCAAGCTCAATCTTCTCAGAGGGAACAACAACCCGCTCTCCTACCTGCAGTCCAGAAACAATTTCAGTGAGATTGTACCCAGCAAGTCCAACGACCACGGGTGTCTTTGATACTTTCGTGCCATCCAGCGTGAAAACATACCGTCCTGCGCCACGCCCAAGTATCGTGCGCGATGGCACCACTGCGACATCATTCTTGATAGCGGTGACGATCTCCACATCCGCTGAAGCCCCTGCCGGCAAGAGGATCCCCTCACTCTCAACGTTAAGCTCTACCTCGCTCGTACGATCCTGCTCACGGACACTACTGACAAACGGAATCACCTTGCGCACCACCGCATTAAAGGGCTCTCGACGCACGGCGAGCACCTTTACTCGCGCTTCCATCCCCAGCCTCACCTTTGGAAGGTCTACCTCATCGATCTCAACCGTAACATAGCGCGGTTGAGTATCAATGAGTCGTATCGGCGCTAATGGTATGACCGCCGTAATCTGCGAAAGCTGGCCTACTTCAAGATTCTTCTCAGCAACGATCCCCTCAAACGGCGCGCGGATAAGACTCTTCTCGTAGGCAGTGACAGCTGCATCGTAGTTACCCTGCGCCTGAATGACGTTACTACGCGATGCAGCCTGGCTCTGCTGCAAGGTCTTTGCTCGCACAAGCTCCTCTTGCGCAACATCAAGCCTCGACTTAAGGTCACCATTTTCGATCTGCGCTAAAATCATTCCCTTTAAGACCCGATCTCCGAGGTGCACATTAACCTCTCGAACGCGCCCTACGGCACCAAAGGCAAGCTCCGCTAGCTGCTCTGCCTTGACTGTTCCGGAGTTAACTCCAGACACACTCTCTTCAACCGCGCCCCGTGAAACCTCGACAACTCCGACCTCCGGCTTCTCTTTGCAACCAGATACACAGCAGCACAGACACAAAAGCGCCAACGCGCTCAAAGCTGAACGCGCGGCGCTTGGTAGACCCTGACTGCTCAACATGTATCGCACTATAGGCAACGCTTGACCGCTGCAAGTGCTGCTGCATAGTCAGGCTCGTTAGCGACCTCGGTTACGTAATCGACGTGCACTACCTTACCGCCCTTATCCGCCACGAACACCGCTCGTGCTAGAAGACCCAGATCAACGAGGTCAATGCCGAAGGCCTTACCGAAGGTGCGATACTTGTAATCGCTAAACGCTGCAACACGGTCTACACCTTCAGCCGCGCACCATCGCTTGAGTGCAAACGGGAGATCGCGACTCACTGCCGCAACCACAACATCCCCTGAGAGGCTCGCTGCTTCTTGATTAAAGCGCTTCGTCTCAATAGCGCACACCGGAGTGTCGATGCTTGGAATGGCGACCAACACAAGAACCTTACCAGCAAAGGTGGCATTCGTTGCGTCTGACATATCTGCCGCCGTCAACGTAAATGCTGGAAGTGGCATCCCATCCTCAAGGCAGCGCCCCTCGACTTTTAGTGGTGCGCCCTTCATAGTAATTGATTCATTGCTCTTTGCCATATCTTTCGTCTCCTCGTGATTACCTTTAACTACCTCTTGATTGCTTTCTCTCTTTTACGGTAAAGCTTTCAAGCCTCCATAAGCTCTATCAGGCCACATAACCCTTTAGTATCACAACAAATTACCTGATTTTTCTCAAGATGTTGACGCTCCTTGCGGAGATTACGCATCAAAACCTCACACTGTAGCACATAATGTCCGAGGCTTCACCAGGAATAGGCTTACAACAGGGCGTCGCACGTCTCGTCCATTTTAAGAGGCCACAAATGCGCGGGAATGGCTGTTTTCATTGAGTTTTGCAACGCTGGCCCGCGCATTTGTGGCCCTTTACAATCGACGACAATTGCGACGCAGCGGTGTTTTTTGTTCACGGCAAAGTAGCCTCGTACCTTCGGGCTCCCTGACCCCGGCACATCCTGAGCCTACCTAACCTGCCCCTAGCATCCATCCAACCAGATCCCAACCTCCTAGTTTACTGATATGCCTCCAGAATTGATCGATCTTCTTATACATCTGCGACGTGCTACAATGTTAAAGATGCGAGAAAAAGTTACAACAGAGCGGTTGAGAATATTCATGCGTGAGATGGCCAGACGCACCCAAGGGGCGGGACGTGTGTATTTCACAGGGGGCTCAACTGCTCTTCTGTTAGGCCTCCGTGAGCAAACAATCGATGTCGATATAAAGGTAGATCCTGAGCCGCGGGGTATCTTCGAGGCGATTGCCAATCTTAAGAATGAACTAAACCTTAACGTTGAGCTCGCGTCTCCCGATGATTTCATTCCCGCTCCCCCTGGATGGCAAGACCTGGCGAAGCCAATCGAAAAAATCGGCGATATTTCATTTTTTCATTACGATTTGTGCATGCAAGCCTTAGCAAAAATAGAGCGCGGATTCAGCCAGGATTTAGCTGATGCTCGTGGGCTTGTTGAGAGGGATTTTATAAGCATAGAAAATCTTCAAAAAAGATTTGCCCAGATTGAGGCGCAATTTATTCGATATCCGGTTATCAATCCCGATGAATTCAAAGCAAAGCTTGAAGCTTTCATTTCCTCTCTGAGCGAGGAGCCCCATGACGAATAACGAAGCGCTCGATCCTGAAATTCCTGGCAGCGATATTGTAGCTAAAGGATTAGAGGATATAAGAAACCAGAGAATTACCGCGTACGCCCTCTTACTGCAAGTCGCGGCGCCTCGTCTGAAGCGTCTAGGTATAGATATTCCGATCCTCCAGGGCATCAAGAATCCAGAGGATGTCCCCTACGAGCATCAGCTCTACGAGCTACTAGAAAGTACTGGTGGACATGGACTATACAATGCCCTTAGCAGGCGAATCGCCAGCTTCGCATCTACGATAGAGGCTCGTAAGCCTCGCACTGAAACGAGTCTTAACCGTTCTGAGAGTAGGCATCGATGACCGACCACTAAGGGCTGCACGTAGGACGTTTATTATCCTAAAAAGAGTATTTAAGGCGGATTGAAATGGCACAGGTGCTCAAAAGAACAAAGTATTTTGAACTTGTCGGGGGCGCAACCCTGGCACCGTCAGGGTGAGCACCGACAATTCAAAAGACGAAGTGATTTTGGGCAGATACGCCATTTCCAGACCCGCAACTGCTCTTTTTAGGATTATGTACGGCACAACTACTACAAAAATTCATGGGCTTTCACCAGGCGGACTAGTTCTGACTAGGAATTTCATAACGAGAGAGGTTCTGCAGCTCCTGACCGATGGTCAGATATCGGCTCTCAGAGTCCCTGGTTTTTATCCCAAGGATCTATGCGATCGTTTGGCTGATTGGATTATACAAGCCCCAAGTAGGGCTAACTACGGACACGACACCGCTACCAACAGTCGCCACGTGGAGTATCATGATTACGGTGTTGATCGAGTTGGTATTCCTAGAAATTCGCTGATAGGAAAGGATTCGGATAGTGCGGAGTGGGACGAGTATTTTAAGCAGGGCCAAATGGTGACGCAGCTAATTGAGGAACTCACCGGCAACTATTCATCCGATTAAAAAGCTCCTAGCGTTATGTCAACAAATATGGCCCGCCGGAGCGGCTCCGGATACATACTCTGGAAGAGATCTAACGGTTGGCATCGGTCGGTTGACACGATCAGGTCATGGCTATGCCCTTGAAACGTTGCCCCACGTCGATGGCCCGTGGCCGTGCGATCAACACTTCGGGATCAACGTATTTTGCTCGACTCCAGCAATCGGCGGCGAGTTAGAGGTGTTTGGTGGTCCAACACTTTTGCATAATGAAATTCACCAAGTCTCTCCGAAATATGATTTCCGGCAAGATGGCCGCTCGTCAGAATTAATAAAGCCTGCGCCAGGGGATCTGATTATTGTTAATACAAGACGACCACACGCGGTTAAAGGCTTTTCTCAGGGAACACGCACATCGGTATCGGCCTTCATGATGCTTACAGCTAACGGTTTGCGATTTTACTCGTAGAGCGCGTAACGCAAATATGATGAAGTGCAAAAGCCGAAGTGATTATGGGCAGAGGCGCCGTTTTCAGCCCCGCATCTGCTGAATCTAGGATTATAGGTTCAATTCCTGTCTGCCTAACTAGTCCATGTCTGGAAACCCCGATTTTCGGAGATTCTTCCACTGTAAGAGCATATTTCTAATGAAAAACGAACCTCTTCGTGAGGCAAAACCTCAATGTTATCTCAGGTTTCTGGTATAACGGACAGAAACTAACTATCTCTATCCCGCCATCTGACACGAGGCGATATCGCCCGATCTAAATCCTAGCAAAAACGCCTTCTGGCGCTGCTCTGATGTTCCATGAGTAAAGCTCTCGGGTGATACCGTCTGGCCTGATGTACGCTGAATGTGGTCATCGCCTACAGCAGCAGCAGTTGCTAACCCCTCTTCGATATCTCCCTGCTCAAGAAAGTCTCGCTGCCGATTAGCGTAGTGCGCCCATAAACCGGCATAGCAATCAGCCTGCAGCTCAATCGCTATGGACTCACGTTGATCGCTCCGCCGCCGCATCCGTTCAGGATGAAGGAGAGTCTGCACGTGGTGCCCTACTTCGTGCGCCACTACATACGCTAACGAAAAATCGCCCTTGCCGCCCAGCTTTAGAAGATCATCCATAAAGCTTAAATCGAGGTACACACGCCGATCCGCTGGGCAGTAAAATGGCCCTGATGCCCGCTGACCCATACCACACGCCGTATCGGTGCTGCCACGAAAGAGCACAAGTGGAGTCGGTGTATACGAGCGCCCTAGCCCCTGAAAGATCTGCCCCCAACGGTCCTCAAGATCAGCAAGGGCAACAGATACCAATCCCTTAGTCTCATCTGAATCAAATGCAGACTGGGGGCCCCGCGGATCCATCGGCACTGCCACCTGCTGCTGTAACTCGTTCTGCAACAGCGAGAGCACCGCGCGTGGGTCTCCGCCTAGGAGATATACAACGACCCCAAGCGCGACGACACCTCCGAGACCGAGCTTTGGCCCCGCACGCCGACCTCCGGGCATTCGAAGTCCGCCTGATGAACTACCGCTTGCGCGTTGATCGATAACATTATCACTTTGACGTCTGCCAGACCATTTCATAGTTAAGCTCTATCCTGCAACTGCTGAATCTAGGATTATGGCAGACTAGAAAGTCCGCGTTCCGTCAGATGACAATCTGGCGTGCCCGATACGGTTCGAACGTACGACCTCCAGCTTCGGAGGCTGGCGCTCTATCCAACTGAGCTACGGGCACGTAGGCTGTAGTTTACCCCCGTTTACACAACGGATCAAATGCCACGTTTTTCAACGTGTTTCGACCTTATCGGCTAAAATCTAGCAGCCACAAAGCAGCGAGAAGCGCCGCCCCTGTTACGAGCGTAAATGGCAATCCAACACGCATGAAATCACGCGCTTTATACCCTCCGGCTCCCGTCACTATTAAGTTTGACCGACAACTTGTTGGCAACATAAACGAGAGCGAACTGCCGAGCGTAACCGCAACGAGCAATCCCGTGGGTGAGCCTCCGCTGTACCTGGCAATCTCTAGCGCTAAAGGTCCCAAGAAGATTACACCAACTGAACTATCGATCGTCTGACTAATAATACTTCCAGCGATGAGAAAGCACACTGCAAGCACAATCGGCGGCACACTCTCAGCGACCCCACGGGCGAGCGGAACCACTGCACTTGTGGCCGCGGCATGTTCCACCGCATGGCCAAGCGGGATCATAAGCGCCAAGAGGAACACAACCCGCCAATCAATTTCACGGTATACCTGCTCCATTGATATTGCGCCGGTAAACACCACCAGGCAGGCAGCGAAGAACGCGGCCTCATGCGGAGGAATCCCTGCGGCTATCGGAGCGAACATAAGAAGCATGAGAGCCAGGATCGAATAGAACGATCTCAGCGACAGCTTCGGAGTCTGTCGATGTTCTGAGAGAAGCAAAAAATCGGGATCCTTGGCCAGAACCGGAAAGCTCTTACGCGGCCCCTGAACGAGGAGCGCATCCCCATAGAGCAGCGGTAGCGCAGACGAGAGCGAAAGCATCGGCTTGCCATCACGCCACAATGCAAGTACCTGCGAGCCGTATTTCTCACGAAAGTGGAGATCTGCAAGGGTCTTTCCGATAAGTTCGGAACGTGGAGTGATAATGAGCTCTACTATCCCCACATCTGACGATTCGATCTCGGATGAGGCGGCCTCTCCTTCAAACGACAGCTCACTGAGCGCCTCTTTCCGGTGGGCCTCCTCTGGGGGACCACTCACAAGGTAACGCTCGCCGTGTCGCAACACGTGATCAGCAGTGAGTCGCGGCAAACTCTCCTCACCCGAGCTCTCGATTGTGGGCACATCGAACCATTCGATCGTTCCCTGCTGCGGAATACGGCCGAGGATTGAGAGTTTGGTGTCGTGAGCCAAACGGTGGAGCGGGGCTCCAGCCCACCCTCCTGCTTGAATCGATACGGTAAAGAGATTCCCTTTGAGCACCTCCGCTGGGTTCGGTACATCGCGCACGTCAAGGTCAACGAGTGGGGAGTCCTCTGTGTACTTCCCTGCGATACAACCAACTATCGTATCACCTTTGTGAACCATCGAGTCGAGAAACCAGCTCGGCGGTCTCGACTCCCATGCGTAATCGAGCGATGCTCGAGCGATAGAGAGAGGGACGATCCCAGTTGAACGTAACAGCTCGCGCAGAAGCACTACGTGTGTCTCTGTGTGCACCTCACGGATAGTACACTGCACAATCTGAAACCCAGCTTCGATCGACTTGAGGATTTCTGGTGCCGGATCCTCAATGGCTAACCCCTGCAACGCCTGCACCTGACTACACCGCTCAGGGTTGCCGCGCACAAGCAACACATCTCGTGCGTGCAGCTTCTCTGAGGCCGTTGGTGAAAGTAGCTTACGACCACCACGAATAATGGTAACAACCACTCCGCCGATGAACGAGCCGAACCGAAGTTCGCCCAGGGTTTTTCCATCTACATGTGAGTGCTCGGGAACACGCACTGAGAATATACGATCCTGAAGATGATAGAGAGCTCTCAGATCCGTAATACGCCGGGTAGTTCCGTGTGACTTGCGAATGGGAAGGAGCTTGTAGCCGATCGTCACCATGAACGCTATGCCCGCTACGATCGCCATCAGCGCATATGGGCTAAACTCAAAGAACGAAAGCTGCGGCAGACCCCTGTGACGAACGAGCTCAGCCGCTAAAATATTCGGTGGCGTGCCGATGACCGTGAGCATACCACCAAGCGTTACTCCAAACGCCAACGGAATAAAGAGCCGTGACGGCGCGATATTCACCTCGTGCGACAAGACAGCCACTGCGGGCATAAGCAACGTCGCTGCTGAGATGTTGTTCATGCACGACGATACCACCGCCGAAACCAACATAATAATGCCGATGGCGATCCGCTCATTTGAGCCTGCGTATCGCTGGATGTATCGGGCTATCGCATCGCTCACTCCGGTCACCCGAAGTGCTCCAGCCACAAAGAGGGTCGAGACCATCACCACAACAACTGGCGAGGAAAATCCAGAAAAAGCCTCCGTAGCGCTCACAAAGCCGCCGAGGAGCAGAGTAACGACTACTGCCATGGCAGTCACATCAACGGGCACACGCTCGGAGATGAACATGATAATCATTACCACCACCACGCCGAGCAAGGCCCACGAGTGGAGAGCAGTAGAGAGTGTGCCTACATCCATGCTGTTGTACGTACGTTGCTAGCCAATTGAGTACCGCTGCGTAAAGAGGTCAGCTCCGGGCTCTACCCTCAGCCGTCCATTCGCCGCTAGGTGTTGTAGGATTCTGAAGATCGTCTCTGCTGATGCGGGCTCGTGTAGCTCATGGGCAATCTCGTCCACGGTCAGAGATCTGTTCCCCGACAACAGCAGCTCCACAACTCGGCCCTGCAGCTGCAACACCGCCGCAGCCGCCTTCTTTCCAGCCTCGACCCCAGGTTGGTGGTAAGCATTAACGTTAATCAAGGATGCGTACAGTCCAACAGCTCGCTCAAAGAGGGCGATCAGCATACCAACGTAGTACTCACTCACCTGAGGAATCGTTACCGTGATACTCTCACGACCCTTTTCAAAGAGCGCCTGACGCGTGCCAAGGTAAAAGCCAGTCAGGTAGTCACCGCTGGTTACTCCTGGTTCTACTTCAATCGCCTCCGGACGTAGCGCTGCCGCGTGCCCTGCTGCAACGGTACGGGGTGAGCGATCGCGCAAGACCTCGATAAATACGGCAAAAAAATTGTGCACTCCATCACGAAGCTGCTGCACGTAGGCGTGTTGATCGGTTGAACCTTTATTTCCGTACACCGCGATACCCTGGTTCACCGTAGCACCCGCCAAGTCGTGCTCCTTCCCGAGGCTCTCCATCACGAGCTGCTGCAGGTACCTACTAAAGAGCTCTAGTCGGTCGTTGTACGGAAGCACAACCATGTCCTTGCTGCCCTTACCACACCCACAGTGGTACCACGCCAGTGCCATAAGTGCTGCCGGGTTTGCGCCGAGCTCGCGAGACCTCGTCATCGCATCCATATCCGATGCTCCCTTGAGTACTGCGACGAGATCAAAACCTTGGAGCGCCATCGGCAGAAGGCCCACTGCGCTACATTCGCTCGTTCTCCCTCCGACCCAGTCCCACATCGGGAAGCGCTCCAGCCACCCCTCTGCAACCGCTGTCGTATCGAGCTCACTACCCGCGCCCGTGACTGCCACGAAGTGTTTGCGGTAATCGAGACCTGCCGCCTCGAATGCCCGTTTTGCTATCACTTGACCGTTACGGGTCTCTTTGGTGCCGCCAGACTTCGAGATAACCACCACCAAGGTTGACGCGAGATCTGTCGAGCCGAAAATCACCTTGCCCATACCATCGGGATCGGTGTTATCAAAAAACGTGATCGTCATCGGATCCGTTGCCGATGAAAGCGCCTGGGATACGAACTGCGGACCAAGCGCAGATCCCCCGATTCCAACGATAAGGATGCGTCGAAATCGCTGTCCCGACTTGGGAGCTATCTCACCTGAGTGCACTTTGCTTGCAAACAATTGTATCTTGGCGATAGTCGAGGTAATCGCCTCACGGATCTCAGCTGACGGCGCACGCTCAGGCGAACGCAGCCAGTAGTGGCCAACCATTCGTTTCTCGTCGGGATTAGCGATTGACCCACGCTCCAGCTCCTCCATCGCGTCCCATGCCGCCTGCATACGCGGCGCAAGTCGCTCAAGATATGCACTATCATAGGTCAACCGACTCGTATCGAGCGCAAACCCACTAGCAGCATCGTACACCAATCGCTCTTTAAAAACGTCCCAGCGGTCTATTGTCGCCATGCACACTCTCCCTAACAGATCTCCTCTCCTCAGGAGGATTCCGTAACTATTAACCACGTTTAGCTTAATCGCAATCGCCACCGATCGGCTTAGGCATGTCTCTACCCACCACCCCCTAGCCCCTGCTCTGTGACCGGAGCCATGGACTTTCCAGATGACTCAGGTACGAATTAGTAGAGGGAGGCTGTGAATCAGCGAGGGGTTAGTGGGGCACTGCTCCTACTGCCTACCATGAGAGCGAGCGTACCATGAGAGCGCTCCGAAAGGATTATCCGAAAGGCTGGACTAATTACAATAAGATCAGTACATTAAGCCGTCTGATGCTCTCGGGCCCGCTATGCGGTATACTAGAGGGATGGGTTGGTAAGCGCACATCACATGCCTCTGCTGCCATAACTCGGAGTGGCGCTAGGCAATCTCTGCGGGCGGCAGCTGTATGAGTGGTAGATACGCCTCCTTCGCCGGTGACAGGATAGTACTGATGTTGAAAGAGAACTTAGTATTTCTTCGCGAATTTCTTCTTGAGTTTAAGACAACGGGTGCCTGCTTTCCCACCTCCAAGTGGGCAGCACACGCGCTGATCACGCCACTGCGTCAATCAAACCGGGCTCACAAGCGAATTCTTGAGCTAGGACCAGGCACAGGCTCTGTGACGATACCTCTGATTCGAGAGATGCAGCCGGGCGACCACCTCACGATATGTGAGATTAATCCCCGCTTTATGAAGGCTCTTAAAGAGACCCTTGAGCGAGAGCCAGCTTTCCAAAAAAAGAGGCACCAGGTCGAGTTCTTCGAAGGTGCTGCTCAAGACATCCCGGTTGGTGCGCCGTATGACATCATCGTCTGTGCGCTCCCATTTGTAAATTTTGATCTGACAACGGTGGAGGAGATCTTCGCTAAACTTCGACTGATCAGCACTCCCGATACCCTCATGACGTACTACGAGTACATCGGCGCACGTCGGCTCAATCAGACCCTTGGTGCTCAATCACGCAAAGACCGGATGCGCCAGGTAGACGAATTCCTTCGCGAGTCAGGCGGCCTACGTGGAATCGATAGAAAGCAGGTGTGGCTTAACCTCTTTCCGATCCATGTGTACACCGTCAAACCAGCGGCGTAATCCACTCCGCTTACTAATGTTCCACCGGCATGCCGGAGACTGCAAAATGAGTATTCTTTTTTTGCCCGCCTCCGCGGGCTGTCACTAATCTTCCACGTGGCCGTTTGTCTGGTATCCAAGTGGAAGATTAGTAAAACAGCGCTAACGCCACATCTAACTCCTCTTCAGTAATTGGATCGAGCAGGATGGTTATCGCGCGCTGAACTACCGAGTACGTCGGCCACGTCCCGACCTTGTCGCGGATCTTGAGCGTTCGCGCTTTTACTCCCGATACGATTCGCGCATCATCACTGTTGCGAGAGAGAGGGCGCGTACCTGCTTGAGCAAGAACGCGGGTATAAGCCTCTGAAGCTGACGTTGGCTCTGGACCAGTAAATATTCGCGCAAGCGCTCGGTACTTCGATTCAACGTTCGATATCTTTGGTGCGATAGTATCCTTGATGAAGATACGCGATCCACTCGGAGTGTTCTCTGAGTAAATGGCGTACGCCGAGCTCAGACCACCTGGACCTGCTCGATAGACGTTTCCTAGTATATCTAAGTACGTGCCGATATCCTTATTCTCTAGGTCTGAGAGGTTGGTCGTATTCCACGATGTAGTTCCGCCCCAACCATAAACAACGTTATTGATCATCTCTCCGCGGGTGTCGTATTTCCACCGAATATTCCGATCGTAGTTAGCCGCGAGCAAGCTATCGACAAACACCACGTTACGCGCCCCTTCACCGATCAGCACCCCGTTGCCACGCGGTCCTGACGGATGAATCGAACGGTACAACGCCTCAGCGATAATTGTATTGCGAACGGTAACGTCACGTACAGAGCCTACCGTTGTGAGGTTCCCATCGACTCCCCACGACAATGAGAGGTTATTTAAGCGCACATGTGATGCTGCGAGACCACGAATAGTAATGGCTCTGCGATCGGCAGGCCTCGTACCACTTGATTCATCTCCAGGCCGAATGGCAAGGTGATCAAGTCGCACATTCGCAGCCTGAATCGTAAATCCACCGTTGGTGATCAGAATCCCCGGCAGGGGCGCGGTTTGTCCAACCACGATAAGATCCGGCGAGGATACCACCAGGTCAGACGCCAATCGGATCCTACCAGATATCTCAAAGACGCATACACGCGGAAATGTCTGTGCTACACACTCCCGCAACGTACCTACACCACTATCTGAGAGCGATGTCACCTTGAGCATCTTGTGACGTGTTGCACCAATGGGTGTAGGCGTTGCGTTTGGTGTTGGAGTGCTCGGTGCGACCGTCGGGATCGTCGTTGGACCCGGCGTAAAAGTCATGGTCGGTGTCGGTGTTACTGTTGCTGTCGGCGTGTTTGTTGGCACACCAGGAGTCCATGTTGGTGAAGGTGTATGAGTTGCCGTTGGCGTCCGCGTCGGAGTTGCCGTTGCAGGAACGGTCGTTGGTGACGGTGTCGGCGTTTGAGTTGGAGTGCTGACTCCACTGGCACCACCATCACTCGCAAACGAGAAGATGTAGTTCTCAAGATTGGTATAGCCATTCGATGCAATAGCCATCGGATTGGTTGGGATCGTAAATGTACGGGTAACCGTTGGTATGACCGACCAGGCATCCTTAGGATTATCGGTGTCTTTTATCGATCCATCGATCAGAATCCTTCCGGGGGTAGGACAGAAACCAGTGCCGCCCGTGTTTGTCTCGCAACACGTCTCGGTAGTTGTGCAATCTTTGTGTGAACCGGTATTGCTGAGGACCTCGTTGACGATACGCGCATCGTGAGGATAGCGATTCCATGGGCGAGCACCCACCTCTGGCGAGAGGCTCATAAGGAGTCCCTCTGGCGTAATCAACTCATTGGCTGCATTTGAGAGGGGAAAGGCCGGCGATGTGGCCTGCATCGAGCTCGGCAAGCCTTTGCCGTTTGCGTTCGCTATCAGCCACTCGCTCCCGGAATCGGCGGGTCGGGTGTTTGTACCTATGTTGTGCGACACATACACTCGCGATGCAAGTGGGGTAAGGCTGCTAAAGTAAAATACGGGAGAGGTCGTATCAGCCGTGGTTGGTCCGCGTTGATACACGTTATGCATGAAATTGATGCGATTTGCAGATCCGTCGGAGCTGTAGTCCATATTCCATTGGTTGTATCCAGAGGTAGAGGTGTTAGCGAAATTGTAGACGTAGTTGTTTAAGAACTCGATATCAGAATTTGATTTCATCCGGATGTGGCGGCCGTTTGAGTTCGCCACAAGGTTCCGATAGTAGGTAAAGTTTTTGCAGTTCGACCCAAGTAGCGAGAACATGGAGTGTTTACCCTCGGTATCACCATGGTTTGAGTTGTTGAGCCCCTCCGCGACGAGCGAATTCGATATCGTGACGTTGCGAATCGGCGTTGTACCATCCGGTGTGCTGTTCACACCGGTGTACGTTGAGAAGGACTCATCCATGCCCCACGTAATCGATACGTGATCGAAGACGACTCGCTCGACCGGATCAGAGGAACTCACACCCCACACCCCCATTCCGTCTCGCTCACTCGCTTTAAGACCACTACCACCATCAGTAGGAAGATTACGGTCGCCTGGGCGCGATGCGATATGCTGAATCAGTACGTCGTCAGCCTGCACAACGATACTTCCATCACGCACCTGCACGCCCGGATACGGAGCTGTCTGTCCAAAAACTGAGAGGTTTGGACTTTTAACCACTATCTTCGTAGCCAGATTGATATACCCAGCCACCTCAAAGACACACGTGCGCGGTCCGCTTGCTGTCATACAGGCACGAAGCGAGCCGGTACCAGTGTCATTCAGGTTAGTGACCTTAATGATCGATGTGTTTGCTGGGGTCGTGCCACGTCCCGAGCCGGCAACCGTATTGGTGCCAAAACCAGCAGCACCCGGAAAGACCGGTATACTTGCGGTCTGACCATATGCTACGGAGATCCTTGACGTGGTGAACCCAGAAAAGGCTACAACCAAGGAGAGAACACCATAGAAAAAGCTCGCTCGAGGAAGCAAAGAACCTATACGACGAAAAGGCCTCATACGTTGTGCTCCATAACTACTGCAAACATCACGCAGTCGCCGTCGCACACCGTTCGGCCTCCCCCTTGAGCGTAGCAAAGGCCTCAAGGAGCAGCAAAGTGCACCCTGCGCCCAAAGAGAGCGCAGGACACTGTAAAACCTTACGAGCAACTGGACGACTCTGTACCCGTATCCCAGCTCTGAACGAAGTGAGCCTTAACGGATCGTCCGCCCTGCATTCCACTCTCTTCCCGCGAATCAGATCAGGTTGAGAGTAGTGCAAAGCTAGAAAGTGCGGATGGTATCGGGACTCGATAGCTACAAGCACTTCCTACTTAGAAAGTACGGATACAAGTTGACGAGTGCCACCACCTTTTTAAAAATTGCGCTCTGTGATCGGCATTCTACACTACCACTCTCATCTCACTGATTCATGCTCAGCGTCATATCAACCAGTTGTTTTTTCTTGAGCTCGGTTTGGAAGACGAGCAACTATCTGTGAGCACAAATTGTTTTTTTAGAAGAGAGTTTGAATCTCGCGGACTCAAGTAATCTATAAACCCTGCGTGAGCGCTTTTTGAAAAAAATCACTCGCAATAGCTGGGTGAGCGCAGTCTTGGCGGAGCCACATTGCGCGGTAAAAGACAAAAAAACACTCTGGCTGCAGAAAGGGGCTATCTAGACGTTGAGAAACGTAAGACTATTGATGTGTGAGTCGATTGTTAACCAAGCAGGAACGCAAATCACTGGAGCAAGAGCTACGGCTTCCAGCGCTATGCGCTCTTCTCAGTCCGAACATAGGAGTTTGTTGTCTTCTGCGGCGCAACTTGACTCCGTCAAAAGTGCGCTCGCCCAGCTAATTTCATTCATTGTTCAAACATGAATAACGTTGAGTATAGTATAAGCTTGACTTCCCTCAGGAATGATTATCGATGCTCTCCCTCACTCCTACTGCTGCTCCTGCAACCATACGTCGTTGGATGATTGGTTTTGTTATCCTCGGCTCGATTCTTCGGATTGCCTCAGCCTTTGGCGAGTTGTGGCTTGATGAGATGTGGTCGCTGGTACTTATCTCGACGGCATCCTCCCCCTTGGATTTGGTATACAAGGTGCGACACGACAACAACCACCTGCTCAATAGCCTGTGGATGTGGAGTCTCCCCTTCTCTTCCCCAAGCTGGCTATATCGCCTGCCAGCGGTCGCTAGCAGCATCGCGCTCTTGATGTTTGTGAACCACGCCTCAACACTCGTGCAGGACGCAAAAGTGAGAGCAGTATGGTGTCTCTTCTGCGCCTCATCGTTTCCCCTCGTACTTCTCGGCTCAGAGGCTCGGGGCTACGCTCTCGCCATCCTGTGCTCGGTAGCGTGCGTCGAATATGCGCTTCGAATCCCCAGGGATCCACACAATCCGAGACCGGCGATCATCTTTGCCATTGCAGCCACTGTTGGTTGCTTTACCCACGCCATCTTCGCGATTCCCCTAGGCGTAGCGATTGTCTTGCTCGTGCTCACTCGGTCCGATGGCCCCGAAGCCACCTCCGCTTCAAACCTGTGGATCGCTCTTGGTCCTCCGCTCGTAGTAGGAGCAGCACTCTCACTGATGTTTTACTGCAAACTCGCGATCGGCGGAGGTCCTGAGTTGCCCTTCGCGGAAGTAGCGATCACCACACTGCGGTTAGCTTTTGGACTCCCCGAAAGAGCGTCAGACCATGCAATCTTCACCGATGTTGAATCACTCATTGCTACAGGAGCCTGCATCATTTCGATATGTGGAATCCGTTCGTGGATTCGCAGCTATCCACAACAGGGGCTCGTTATCAGCGTAATCCTGTGCGCCCCTGTGTTGTTGGTACTAATCGCCCAGCCCCAATTTATTATGGGTCGATACGTGGCAATTCAGATAGCGTTTCTCTATCTCGTCACTGCGCACGCCCTCGTTACTCTCTCTGCGAGGGGCTCGGCGGGACGGATGTGTGCAGCATCACTGATTGTACTTTTTGTTTTTGGAAGTCTTCGACTCGATCTAGGCCTTATCCGTGACAAGCGATCTCACTTTGTGGAGACGATCCAAAATATTCAGAGCACATCCGAATCAGAGCTTATCACGCTCGGAGGAGACCAAGACTATCAGAATGAATTGCGATGTAGGTACGTCAAACTCCATCAATCTCCTCACTCATGCCCAACGTACGTACGTAACTACATCAACGCCTCGGAGGGACCGAACTTTATCTTGCGTGAAACGCTCCCTGGCATGAGCCGTCTTCCAGGTGAACTGTCGTTACAGTCAGGTGCGACGTACTCCCTCATTGCGGTACGACCCGCACCTCCATGGAGCGGTGCCACAACGTACCTTTATCAGCGACACTAGGATCCAAACGGACTATTGAGTGCTGACTGACGTCCCTCCGAGCCATGCTGGCAGCCGGTGGCGGATGCGCATAAAGGGTCCACTAGCGACGTAGGCGCTCGATAACGCTAGCAATCCGAGACTCGGGCTCTTCCAGACAAGCGCGATGATAAGCCCGATAAAGATCCGACCTTTCAGCTTAATTCCGGAGAGCTTGAGCTGTTTAACGCTCAGGAATTCAATCGTTGAGACCATGAGATAGGCGGCCACGACAAGCGCAACTGTGGCAAGTGCTGCTATTGGGTAGCCGTCATGTTGATATGGTGCGGTAAATACTATCGCGGCAATAAATGCGGCGGCACCTGGGGTCGGCATACCGGTAAAGCTTTTGAGGTTTTCTGATGCTATGTTGAATCGAGCTAACCTACTTGCTGCACATAAAGCGTACAGAAACGTTACTGCAACTCCAAACTCGTCAGCGCTCCTCTGAAAGGCCCAGTGGTACATCATCACTGCAGGAGCCAACCCAAACGAAACAACATCAGAGAACGAATCAAACTCAACGCCAAACTTAGACGTAGCGTTCAATCGACGTGCAACGCGCCCATCGAGGCCATCAAGTAGAATCGCTATCAGGATGGCAAAAACCGCCTTCTCAAGTCTGTCTGATGAGGCGTACATGATGGCGATGAAGCCGCAAAACATATTTCCTACGGTAACGGCGTTGGGCACTGCGTAACGCCTGCGATACAATAGGTCTCGGATCTCCTGCCGCGTAAGACGCCTATCACTCTTCATACTATTTCCCTCTGAAACACGTTACGAGCTTCACACCATCACCACGTCAAACGCCCGAGCATAGCGGGTGTCTAGGTGCGGCCGGCTCGCTCGCTCACCGTATTGTATCGCACGGGCTTGCAACTCTAGCACACAACTGCCGAGGGATTCGAGCCCTTCGGGGATGTCTGCGTACACGAGTGTTGCACCCATATCTCGCATTGCAATCAGCAATTTATGAATCTCCTGCATCTGTGTGACCGGCATCACGCACGGCCCATCAATCAGGACGAGATCCGCAGCCAGCGGTGTAATCCTGTTCTTACCGCGAGCAGCGCCTGCCACCGACAGCACCTCCATGAGCCCACCCCACACCGAGAGAAATCGCGCTTCAGGTTGCGAAAGGATCGCAAGAGGGGTGCCGAGCGTGACTCGGTCTCGCAATTCAGTTGGAAAACTGTGAACGACAGACTCAAGCCAATCGCTCCCCCACATAACACTCTGAAGTCGTGTGAGTGGGGTCGCGAGGAGCTCACCCACCGTTTTCCCTGCGAGGACAAGCTCAGCGACGCGCCAGTCATAGAGCGCTCCCTGACACTCAGCACAAGGCACTTGATCGCCACCATCCCTGCTTGCACCCCCGTGGCATGAACCACAACGGTAGCGTGATTGCGGTAAGACCAGATCCTCCTCAAGGATGCCTAGCTCCTGCGCACGGCGTGTGCGCGCGATCTCCTTTGCTACTTCCTGAGCTAGCCCCAGAGCACCGAGTGCCGTCTGGGTCGTGTCAACGCCTGCCTTTACTACGCTGCATCGCTTCAGCGAGCCAAACGATGCGCAGTGAGCCATTTTATTCCGTTGAGCAAACCGGCTGGCGATCACCGATACGAGCAAACTCTTGCCACTCCCCGTGGATCCACGCACGACAGTCATGGCGCCACGTGGAAATCGGATCTCGCGAGTATGCAACGCTCCGATCTGCACATCGCGCAGCACGATATCCTCACCGGGCTTATCCGTCGTTAGCGCCCGTGGCTCACTCGTCTCAGAGAGATGCAACTGCGCGGGCCGTACGCAAACGATCGATGGCACGCTCTCGTGTTCTGCAGCTGCACCACAAAGGCTTCCCATCATCGCCGCATCAAGCATGTAACGCGCTCCGATAAACCCCGAGAGCTCTCCGGATAAGACTGAGAGCAACGCCAACTCTCCCTGTGACAGCAAATCTACCGGAGCACCCAAGGGATAGTCGCCAAAACCACAGGCAACCACCGTTGCCAACTGGCCCTGCAGCGGCTCAGGTAGCCCACCTGCCCGAGCACGAAACTCAGTGGTTGTGAGCGCCATAACGTGCCTTAGTGGCACGCCGAGTACACGGTAATTCGCCATCTCTGTAACGACACCGAACCCGTCACAGTCACGACAGGCGACAGGGCGCTTAGCATCGTCAAGCAACCAACCAGCCTCGGGGCTCGCAAGGCCCTTGTATAAACCGCTGCATGTCTTGCATGGCGGCGCGCTCTCAAGTAGAGCTCTTGTTGGCTTCGAAAACCTCGCCTTACAGCCAGGGCAGGACCAGTATCCAGATAACCTTCCGAGCTCAAGCCCCCGAGCAGCGCGTGACGCGAAGTGCATCAGGCGCAGATCACTACCTCCACGCGAGAACCAGCGCGACACCTCGACATCCAGTGATGGAGCGCTGCTAGCTGGCACAACAACGATAACCGGCTCACCATCGTCTGAAACGAGATCCTCTGCTCGCACGAGGATCTCTTGAACGAGCGCCCGCTCGCTCCCAAGCCACTCACACCGCTCCCTAAGCGACACACCACTCTCGTCATCAGCTACAACAAGAGCGAGAAAGCCTTCGGAGGGGAGTGTAAGCTTATCGATACTTACCGGTGGTTGGGTCTCTGAAGAGCAGGCGCTACAGTATGGAACGAGGTGTTTGAGTATGTATTCGTACAAGCTCGGAGAGAGCCCAAGCACATCTACTACCGTTTGTGGAAGAACTCCTAGCGGTCTCTGTTGGTACCACCTGATACCGGCCTTTGCAACCGCTGGAAGAATTGGCAAAAGGCAAAATTGTCGAAATTGGTCGAAGCGTTCTGGGCTAGGAGTTACGGCCGCGCAGTAGCTAGCAACTGAAAGCGCATTATCAGTGCCTGGTGCATCCCAAGAGGCTATCTCTCGGACGATATCAGCTATTGAGGGGGCTTCTGGGTTCACATGAAATCTCTAACGCGGCTACAATCGAGAATTTCGACAAACTACCAAAATACTGTACAAAGTACAGCAATTTTCCAGAATCCCCCCTGTCGGTCCGCGAAAAAACCGGCCATAATTCTCGGTGCGCTTCTTAGCGAAAAAACGTAATCAGTCCCCTGCTGATCATGAGATGAGGATACGTAGATCTGGACATCATAAGCGGAGAGTTTGAGGGTGAAAACAAGCTTTGTAAAGCGCACGCCGCTCACCAGCAGAAGCGTTATCGTACTCCTCTTTTGCGCCTACCTCCTTGTAGGTCCCGTTCCACGTAGCTCTGATATCGTTGCAGCTGCTCTTGCCTGTGGGCTCTTGGCGCTCTTTTTGGCGATCGTCATCGCTACACTACTACAAGCGCTCTACGCACAGCGGCGGCTGACCGTTGCGCTCTATCCTCCTGATGAGCCAATCATCTCGGGACAATCCACGCGTGCCGTTGTGAAATTTTCACCGCTGCGGCTACTCCCCGGAATGGTACTTGAGTGTCGCCTTGCGTGTGTACACGAAGGGATAGCGATACCGACGATTGCAATGTTTAAGGGCCTTTCCGCGGATCACCGAGTCGCCATCGATATCATAGCTCCGCACCGTGGCAATTGGGATATCCACGGAGTTCGCTGCGCGGTTGGCGATCTCACGGGTTTTATCCGCGTATCATGGACTATCCCGCTTGATTCTTCGTTGATTGTAAACCCACCGAAGCAACCAGATGCGCTCCTGCCCCTGGTCAGTTCAACCCAACGCGCTGGCGACATGGTAACCGATGCAGTGCACCGTCTTGGTGACCCATTCGATATCAAGCCGTACCATCCCTCTGATGGTATCAAAAAGATTATCTGGAAGGCCTTTGCAAAACGTGGCGAGCTCCTATCCCGGCACGCCGAAGCATCGATGACACCTGAGGGATTCGTTGCTCTGTTTGTTGTCGCGCAACCCACAGATGATGATGTGTGCGGCAAAGCGCTCGCGTACGTAAACGCTTTGACGGAGTTGAAGCTCGATCTCCTCTTGAGCTGTGAGGGCAATAACGGTCGCGCTCCGGGGCACAACGTGGAGACCTGCCAGGAGCTTCTGATCGATTCGGCTTGGGATGCTCAACGCAGCTCGAGCGCATCGCTCGCGAGCAATCTACAGTCGCTCTTTGATGCCTGCACTCAAACCGGTGTTGCCGTGACCCTGCGCACAATCGTCGTATTCTGCTCAGGGACTCGCATGGCAGGACCAGATGGCGCAGAGCTTATGTGCACAATTTCACAGTGGATGGAGGAGCGACAGATACAGCCGGTCTTTTTCATAACGCAACCATCATTCCTTTCCAACGCGCATCAGATGGCCTGGACGAGCAAGGCTCGCAATATCCTCGTTGAGCCAGCATCCTCTACCAACAGCCAAGCCTCGGCAGATGGGTACCAGCGTTTTCTCTCCGCCTGCCTCTCGAAGCAATGGGAGGTGTTCATATGAGTCGTACAGTGGGCGCGAACGCCTCACCTCAACACGCGCGACCACCACTCTACGCCGTTGTACTCGGTTTTCGATCACTATGGGTAATTATCGCCACAGTGGCTCTGCAATCGCTTTTTCCCCTCGGCACATCCAGCCTACTGGTGGCTGGAGCCGGTATTACAGGAGTCATCGCAGGCTCCCGAGCAGCACAGTCACGCCTAACCAACACTGGATTGATAGCCGCTACTATCGTCTGTTTTGCCAGCTACCAGGCATCGGCATGGTGTCTTCAGGAGCTTGTGGGGCTCTTTGGGGTTACGAGCTTTGTCATCGATCGACTCTCGATGCACGCTGGAACGTGCCTGATGAGTGCAGCAGTGTGGGCCCTGGTAACGTGGGCCTTCTGGCGTCTACGGGCTGCGCTCACTCTTGAAGTACTGGCATTTTTTGTTGTGGCCCTCGCTCTTTTCTCTGGACACCGCAATTTCCACCTAGAGCGACCGAAGATCCTCAATTCAATCGCGTGGCGCCTTGGGGTTGATCACGTCACGATGCTGGTGATTATCGGCTCTGCGCTCACCGTGCTCGCGCTCGCCTATCTCTACTGCGCAGCACTCGCAGTGCGACCTCGCATTGACGGACCGACCACTCGGGTATCGCCACTTCGAACGCGCTTTATCTCTATTACAGTGTGCCTGGCGATCCTTGCGGGAATTCTTTACGCCGTTCAGAGCATGGTATATGGCCACTACAGCGCCACAGCGCTCGCCCGAGTAGCAAACGGCGTTGGCATGAACTCCAACCCCGCAGTAAGCCCTTTGAGCTTTCAGTCAGCACTCGGAAGCACTAATCAACCATCTGCCCTCGTCAGACTTGAGGGCGACTATAGCAACAACCCCTTTAGTCCGATGATGTACCTGCGTGAGAGCGCCCTTTCATCATTTAACGGAAAGGAGATGGTCTTCGCTGGCCGCGCCTACGATACAGACCTACCGGTAACGGCAACACGAGATAGTTTCTCGCGCCAAGAAGATGCTGAGCTCGGCGAGCGCACACCTCTCATTCAATCGATCTACCTTATAGCCGAACACGACCACGCCTTTGCGGCAGATTATCCGATCTCAATCGTTCAGCTTAAGAACCCGCGCCCCAACCGCTTCAAAGCTACATACCGAGCTTACTCGGTAGCACCTGCATACACCGCTTCAAAGCTCACTAGCCGGGATATCGGCGATCCCCGTTGGTCCCAGGATATCAAAGAGCACTACCTCACTCCCCATCAAGACGCACGCTACGCTGAACTTGCTCGCAAGATTACAGCCGATGCCAAACTACCGATCGAGAAGGTAACCGCCATCACCGCATACCTTTCAAAGACTGCGATCTACACCCTCACCCCAAACCACGACGTGAAACCGACAGACGATCCCGTTGCGGCGTTTCTCTTTGGTGACAAGCGTGGCTACTGCGTGCATTTCGCTCACGCAATCGTATTTATGGCTCGCAGCCTGGGAATCCCGGCACGAATCGGCACAGGCTACCTTACCGATCTCAGTCAAGCGAAAGACGGGCACATACTTTTGCGCATGAGCGATCGTCACGCCTGGGCTGAGGTCTACGTTACCGGCATCGGATGGGTTCCCTTTGACGTACAACCCGAGCAGGTGGAAAGCCATGCTGAGACGCAGGTCGATGCGAAGCTCCTTGAGGAACTTATGGGGGCTCTCGAACCAGGCGAAGAGATTCTCCCCACCGAATCCCTCAAAGATGAAGCTGGCATGGTTGAACCAGATGAGTACTGGATACCTTCTCGATTGCAGCTTCTGCTCTCGCTTGGCGCTTTATTAGCTTTGCTCGTCATCGTTAAGGCCCTGCTGCGTCACGGGTGGCGCTGCGCGCCAACTCCAGCGCTCGCGCTACGATGGGGGTACATAGCAGCTGCAACTCGGCTGTATGATATCGGCATATCGCGCGCATACGGCGAGACACGCTCGGAGTTTGCCGCGAGAGCCCCCCATCGAGTACTCGAAGATCTCTCTCCGCTACTTCTTGCTCGCGCATACGATCCTCACAGCACACTCAGCAGGAGCGATGTACAGCGAGCGATGCAGCAAGCTCTCGGTGAATTCAACAAACTTCCACGTCGGACGAAAGCTCTGGCAGCGGTCAATCCAAGCTCGGTAACACGCGCGATCTCAAGCCTCTTTGTGGGAGGTACGTGGTAAAATGAACTGGTGCAATCTTCGTACGGTGTTTATCGTCGGCATCTCGTTGACACTGGTCACCTCCAGCGCGCTCAGCCAGACACCGAGTCCGGAATCCGACTCTATTTCCAGCGAAAACCTTCTCGTTGATCCATTGGATCCGTTTGACCTAGGCGATACCGATCCACTCGCAAGCGAGAAAGAGGACAGCACAAAGTCTGCAGAGACGCTGCTGCGCGAAGCAAGCTCTCTGCTACTATCCGAGCGACCACTCGACGCTCGCACCAAGCTCCTGCGTGCCCTGCAACGGGATCCGAACCTCTACCGCACTCACTACCTGTTAGCCGGGTACTACCTCGTTCACGTAGGGCACTTTAGGCTAGCCATGAAGTACATCAAACGCGCCGAGGAGCTCTTTGAGAAAGAGCATGGCGCTCCCCCTTACCGGGAACAGGCCGTTCAGCTTGAACACGCGAACATCATTTACTACCAGAGTCAGATCAGACTGAGCCTCGACAACTACAAAGGCGCACTGGAATCGCTCGATCGCTACGTATCGCTTGGTTACATGAGCGATTGGTATCCCGGCTCACGCGCCTGGGTACTTATGAAGCTGGGCCGGGTACAGGAGGCTATCACCGTTGCACGCGCCGGCATCTTGGCTAGCGCCGAACCGAGCCGCACCCTCAATATGCTTGGGATCCTCCTCTCCATGAACGGACAAACACAGGAAGCGCTTGAGGTCTTCCGTAAGGCTATCGCCAGTGAGTTCGCGTCGGGCAACGACGGACAACCTGCCACTCCACTCAACAACTCAGGAGAGGTATTTAAGGAGATCTTCGATGATGATAAAGCTGAATCGAGCTTTTTGAGAGCGATCTCTCTGCCAGATGGCTGCGAGCACGTCCTTCCAAGCCTGAACTTAGCTCTACTGTACATCGAACAGCTCAAGCTCGATGCGGCCCGCTCGACGATCGATGGATTTGAGCGCCGTGTTGCGCAGTTTCCGCTCCGAAACAACGAGGAGCACGCCGCTCTCGTGCACCTAGCTCGAGGGCGCATCGCTCTCCACAGCGGCGATGTCGATAGAGCGATCGAGCACTTCAGGAGCGCTATGGATGGCACCCAATGGTTCGGGAAGATCGGCACGAACCAAAACGATCTAATCGTAGGAGCCACTATCTCTCTAAGCCAAGCGCTCTCACGCAAGGTAAATATTGTTCGCTCAACGGTAAGCACTTCGTGGAGTGAGTGGTTTGAGCAACGAGCCACTCGCATAAGCAACTCGATAGAGTCGTGGTGGCTTATGCGCCGGGCGCGGCAGATGCTCACCGGAGAGCTCAACGACATAGAAGACCTACAGATCCGAAACACAGACAGCCTCCTTGAGTACCCAACGCTCGGCGACGTTCTGCAGGGGCTATCTTCACGGAGCCTCGCACGGAGGCTCGATCGCGAACGGGAGGTAGACGCGAGAGCCCCTGCGAAACTCTTCTACGACCTCTACGGAGCTGAGAGCGGACTTGGCATGTGGCCCTCGCCGAACTCGCTTGCCACACTCGACACCGTTATCGAGCGTGCCAGACCACGCTACGACGAGCTGCTGCGCACCCACGCTACGCTCAAGCGCATGCACACCCTCCCCCACAGCTCTCCACGCTACCAGGATCTCGCCTACCGGGTATTCTTTACTTCTCCTGCTCAGTTACGGAACTATGGCCTTCCTCTCCCTGTGCGCATTAATCGCCACGGCATGTCGCGATCACTCCAGCGAGCCATTCTTGCCGGCCCCTTTATCGAGGCGCATGGAGAGTCCGAAGCCGCTGAGCGGAGCTGTAGCGTCTCTGCGACGCAACCATCTGGCTCTGGGGTCAGCCTGTCGTTCTCCTGCCCGGGACAAACAGCAAGAAATCGGACGGTAGAGGATAGTGCTCCGGAAGGAGTTGTGAATAAACTATCAGCAAGCCTTTTTAGCTCAGGTACTACGTATGGAAGCAGCAGTAACAACCGATGATTTTCAAGCAGCACATGGAACGATCCAGGCTATCGCTTCTGCGCTTGAGAAGGTGATTCGTGGTCGCTCAGACACAATTCGCCTCGTGATCGCAGCCCTCGTTGCCGACGGGCACGTGCTCCTTGAGGATTATCCCGGCTCGGGGAAGACGACCCTCTCCAAGACGCTTGGAGGCCTGATCGGTCCCGACACTCCTAGCGCATCTCGCTTTCCTACTCGTGCCAGCGATCCTATTGTTAGCTTTCGACGCATACAGTTTACGCCAGACATGCTCCCTGGAGATGTGCTTGGTGTTAACATCTTTGACCCCAAAACCGGTCAGTTTAGCTTTATGCATGGCCCCGTCTTCGCGCACATTGTCTTGGCGGACGAAATCAATCGCACCGGACCAAAGGTGCAGGCCGCATTTCTGGAGTGCATGGCCGAAAAACAGGTGACGATGGATAACGTCACACGCCCACTCGATCAGCTGTTCTTTGTTCTCGGAACCCAAAATCCCCTTGATATCGCTGGCACCTACCCACTACCACAGGTGCAACTCGATCGCTTCCTGCTCAAAGTGCCGATGTCGTACGTCGATGCAGCAACCGAGTGCGCAATCCTTGAATCACACGCTGAGATCAGAGATGGCTCTTCATCAGTAACCCCTGTGTGTAGTCGAGGCGATGTCCTCGCAGCACGCCGCGTGTGTGAGCAGGTTCACGTTGCTCAAGCGCTGCGCGAGGCGATGGTAGAGATCGTCCAACTGACCCGAGGCAACCCCATGATTCAATTCGGTGCCTCAACCCGCGCGGCTCTGATGCTTCAAACGGCGACCCGCGCCTGGGCGCTCGCTCAGGGGAGAGGCTACGCTACCGAGGATGACCTACGCTACATGGCACCGTACGTCCTACTTCACAGGCTTAAATTCCATGCAGGAGCAGGAGAATCTCGTAAAGCACTCGAAACGATGATGGAACCGGCATTCGAGCGACTTGTTCGCCGCGGACTACAAACCTAATTCCAGCAGTTGCTGGTCTGAAAATAGCGCATCCAGCTTTATAGCACTTTGTAGCAAAAGTCCTGCCAGGTTTACTGGCACGGACCATTGCAAATCGCTCTTTACGCGCGGGCAATAAAAAAATTGCGCTGTAAATGCTTGAGCTTTACGCCGCCCCCACCGAAACAACTCTCTGTGGAAATCGAACAAACTACTCTCTTTTGGTCGTTCATCGGGCTCACGGGCTCTTTTATTATCTTCTCGTGCGCTCTCTGGAGGTTAGCCCAACGCGATGCCGGTAAGCCGGGCTCATCAGCCATGGTTCGCAGCAGAGCACGGGCATTTCACGAACGAGTGAGCCACTTCACCCTCCAGGTTCGCACCCTCGATGAACACGCCAATGAGTACACCTCAATATTTAGCAGTGCGGATTGGGACTCGCTGGTGCAGACCGTATCAAGACTCGAGCAGGTCGACCGCCAGATCTCCGATCTGCTTCGTTCCAAGCGATTTGATTCCGCTTCGTCCCTGCTTGACGAGTTCCAGGGAACCAATAACTCAGACTTAGACACCATCCAGGAATCTCTCGATTCTTACCAAGCCAACCGAGGCTGGGAAGAGCATGTACACGGGATGCTCAAGCGCGTTGTGCAGAATCTTGAGGCGGCTTCCCATGAAACAAAGGAGCTTAGTCGCACCGTTACATCCCGCAAGCGACAACCCACTCTCGTTACCCTTGCCGACGTCAAGAAATCGCTCCTCGAAGATGACGCGATTCGCAGAACAACGAGTAGAGCCACAAAACTGTAGAGAGCGACTAAAAGCCATCTCAAAAATACCATGCAGGCGAGGCTCTGCGAGCTACGAGGGCGCGAGAATGCAGGCAGAAAACGTGCGCAGGTGTATCCGCTGCGATACAGCGAGCACGTTTTCTCCCGAAGACGACGCGATCTCGTAGCGCAGCGAGCCGTAGCCCAGGGGATTTTTGAGATGGCTTCTAGACCTTCGAAACGGGCTAGTACACCATTCTTGCGTGCTGTGCCGCTGACCAATAGACAGCGGCAACTGGTCCCATCACTCTCGCAACCGGAACAAAGGGCTTGCTCCAAAAGCGAGAATCATAGGATTCATCCCGGTTATCGCCAAGCAGAAAGAGCTCTCCCTCCGGTACAGTAAACGAGGTCGCTTCATGCGCTGATGCGTGTATCGGCAATACGTATGGCTCTCGAAGCAACTCTCCGTTAACGAAAACTGTATCACCGCGTAATGTCACAGTATCACCAGCGACTCCAATAACCCGCTTGACGAGCGCACGGCGAGACTCATCACCTGCTGTTGTAGGATCGTCCTCGCGATGAAACACAACCACCTTGCCGCGCTCCGGGGAGCCCCACTGCAAAACCGGTTCCTCCACAAAAGGCACGTGCAGGCCATACGCAAATTTCGGAACCACGATACAGTCATCCACCTGTAACGTAGGAGCCATCGATGATGATGGAACATAAAAGCTCTGCATCACCGATGCCTGAACCACGAGCAGTACCACGGCAAGCGCCAACAGCACCCCAACACACCAGAGCGCGCACCTCGAGAGATCAGGCGCATAATACCCTCCGTAACGAGGGACGACAAACTGAGAATAGACCGGTCGCTCTACATGCGTACGAATCGCGTTCATGCTCGCTCCAGCAAACCTAGCTACGCACTAACTGCTTGTGTTGGGGGAGCCTACTCTCTTCACTCACTTCCAGATGGGAAGTCCGCCAGGACGACGGTAAAACCGGCTCTGGGGCCAAGGATCGGACAAGCGCGATTACTACGCAAACACTCCTCTTAACCTCACGATTAGAGAGATCTCAAACGAACAGCTTGCGCCTAAACGAGACACTACAACTTAGTCGAAACGAGCAAGCTCTGCTTCAATACGCGCCCTGAGTTCGGGGCTGACCGATTGTGATTGGGCTTCAACAGGCTCCGCTGGTCGAGCATTTGCTCCACTTGCTCCATCTGATCGCTTGCCGCGAGCGATTACGAGAGCCACGATCGAACCCAAGGCGAGAAACAGAACCGGAGCCCACCACACAAGTCGGCCAAAACCCGCGTACTGGGGCACTGCGCGATACTGGTCTCCATACTGCTGAAAGACCTGCTCAAGGACGACTTCGGCCGGAACTCCTTGTTCAAGCTTCTGACGCATCTCCTCCTTCAGGTCGTGAGCTTTCGAACTAGGGCAATCATTCAGTGAGCGCCCGGGACAGAATGGACTAAACACCTGCTGGTAGATCTGGTTAGCGTGACGATCGAGCTCCTCTTGCGAGAGCTGGGCATTGGCCAATCCACTAACCAGCGAGGCTACCAGCACGAGCACCCATGTCGAGACCTTTAGGAGACGAAACGTGCCGCAGGTCATCGAGCACCGTACTCCTGACGGTAGGCAAGGATGCGTTGCTGTAACTCTGGCGTAATCTGAAAACCTGAAGAATTTGGCTCAGAGAGATACGAGATTATCGTATTGATGTTCACTATCGGGGTCACCGAAATACCTAAATCACGCTCAGCTTCTTGAACCGCTGAGAGCTCGCCCCCGCCACGCTCATCGCGATCTACCAAAATGATCACTCCAGCAATCTGCACCCCAACCTTGTCGCGCAATAGCGGCACTATCTCTTGGAGAGTTGTGCCAGCAGTCACTACATCCTCAACAAGCACGACACGCATCCCCGCCCTAAGGGGCTTGCCAACGAATTCGCCCCCCTCTCCGCGCGTCTTTGCCTCCTTGCGATTAAAACAGAACCCCACAGAGGCCCCGAAATCCTGCGAGAGGCTCATCGCTGTGGCAACGCACAACGGAATCCCCTTATATGCAGGACCAAACACAGCGTCAACATTTTGGAGACCTAACGACACGATCTGTTGCGCATAGAACCGTGCCAGCTTCGATATTTTGGCACCATCGTCGAAACTCCCAGTATTAATAAAGTATGGCGCCTTTCGACCAGACTTCAGGGTGAAATCTCCGAATGTAAGCGCTCCACTTTGAACCAGAAAATCGACCACCTGGCCCGACTGTGCCCCTTGATTGTTCATAACCTTCTCCCCGCTGAATACTACTATCCGACGATTATTCCTCGCCTGCCGGCGCACACCACTTCATCGCCCTCTTTATACTTACCAGCACTTACGAGTGCAAACAAATACACAGTATCAATCCTCGAAACATTCCCTACGCCGACCACCTTACCGAGTGGTGCGGCTGCGGGGGTTGCAATCGGCTCGCCCGGAACCACCGCACCAGCCCCTTCAAGCGCAACCCTCACAAGCGTACGGGGAACACGCCCAATAGCATCGCTGCGTTCGACAACCTCCTGTCCAACATAGCAGCCCTTGCTAAACGAAACGGCATCACGCAAACCAAACTCAAGGACCATGCCAAGTTCGTTGATTTCATCCGGAAAAACGGGGTAGCCAGCTTTCCAGCGCAGGTAATCGTATCGCTCACGAGACAATCCCTCTCCGAGACTCGCTGCTAGCTTGCCAGAGACATATTCTTTATCGGCGCTATCAATCACCAGATCACACCCCTGATCGCTGATACGTGCGTTCACAATACGACAGACACTCCGCAACCCTGTCCGCGCAAGAACCTGCGCTACGACCCCGTCGTCTGCGGCAACGTGTACGAGACAAACCTGTTTCGATAGATCATCACAAACTACTCTGTCTGCGACGACAAACCTCGTGAGCGCCGCCTGCACGACGCGAGGATCTCCACCATCACACACCAGGAGGAATCTATCGTCACTCTCACAAACTACCGAGAATAATCCCTCCACACGACCCTGCGCAGAGAGCGCCGCAGCACGGGCACTCTGCCCCGGTATAAGCACACGAATATCCTGAGAGAGGCGATTGTGGAGATAACGCCTCGCATCTTTACCAGAAACGCGCACGCATAGAGCGTTATACAGAACAATCCAGGGAGTAGTCAGAACCACGGCCCACTCATCGGATACGGGTGAAGATTCGGGAAAAGCTATCCCACGACCAAAATATGACAACAGCCTTTCCCTTGATGCGTTTAACATCGAGGAAAGGGTCGGTCCAGAAACGAGAGTCCTTAGAGTTATCACGGTTATCTCCGAGCAGGATAACGTGCCCAAGCGGCACGGTCTTGGGGCCGAAATTACCCTCGAACTTCCCCCCCTCCGTCCACCGAGCATAGGGCTCATTGAGAGGCTTCCCATTTATTAGAACCTGCGCTCCTCGAACCTCAACAGTCTCTCCCTCAAGCCCCACAACACGCTTTATGATATGCAGCTCCGAATCATCCTCGTCAGGAGTGTTTGGATCATCCGGCCTGGTAAATACTACCACGTCGCCACGCACAGGCTTATGCCACATAACAACTGAATCAGTCGTTAAGGGCATGCGCAGCCCATACCAAAACTTCAACACCAAGATGAAATCTCCAACTTGGAGTGTTGGGATCATCGAGCCTGAGGGTATCTTAAACGGCTCAACAGCGGTCACCCGAATGGCAAATGCCAATCCGAGGATGACAATTAACGTTCTAAAAAAGGCGACGATCTCACCCCATGCGCTGGTTGGCGATCCGCCTTGAGCGTCGATTGGAGGGCGATCTTTTGCTGCACTGTGCGACATGTTGCCTACTGTACAGAAAAACCAGCGCCAGCACACTACTCTAGAAAGCAAAAAAGCCGCCTAGACCATCGGTCCTGAGCGGCTCTTCGCGGTTTACGGCAGACGTCTATGCGGCAAACCCCTGTCGCTTACCAAACACCACCGTACTGCAATCCACCTCAATTCCAGGATCCTTGGCAGTGATCGTGGACACGAAGATACCCGGCTCAAAGGCGCGCTCCTTGAGCAGCTCAACCTTGCTCGCATCCGGTATAGTCATGGTTGCCTTGATAGAGAAATTTATCTCAACTATTACATGACCTGGAGTGTCGTCGATTATCTTTGTAATCATACCGTACAGCGGGTATGTCGTTCCAACCTCCACATCTCCGAACTGGACCTCACAGCCAAACTTTTCGAAAAAATTGGGAGCTTTTGACTCGTTGCTATCCATTTTGTCACCACTTAAAAAAGATTACATACCCTAGCAGCGCCTTATACACTCCTATCCGAGGCAGCGCGCAGTATGCTTCACTAGAAATCAGGCACGGGGGCGACACGCGCCCCTGGTCTACCAGACACCCGTAAGCACCTACCGCTATGTGGATCCTTACTAGAACTTCCAGCAGTTTCGAGTAGATGGCGGGAGAACTGCGATACCCTGCCGAAAAATAATATCTCTTTCTCCCCAATACCCCCCTTTGGTACACTAGTGAAAGGTTTTGTTTTCAGACTGTTTTTTGGAGGGATTTAGCAATGATTCGGATTCCATGCCCGCGCTCCCGCCTTCTGCTCGCACTTCTCCTTGTATTCAATGTAGTCACGGCGCGGCGCTCCCTAGCAGCCCCCTCACAGCGTGGATTCTTAATACCTCTTGAGTCGATCTCCTCAGAATCTCTCGATGAGATCAAGAACAACTGGAAGGCCAACGTTCTGCGAATTCAGATCGGTAATAACCTGCAGATGGATGGCGCTTCTGGAGCAGCATACGATGCGATGCTCGAAGAGCGATTCTCCCTGCTCGACCAAAAGCTGCCCCTAATTACAGAAAAGGGTTTTAAGATTATCTTCTGCCTACACTCGCCTCCAGGAGGCTTTTTAACTCGTGAACCGCCATCGCACTACCGAATGTACTCGGAGCCGGCTCTACAAGAGGAGTACATCAATACGTGGAAGCAGATCGTGACTCGCTACGGCACACACCCAGCGATCTACGCGTTTGATATTGAGAATGAGCCTGCTATGCGCAAATCGCTCGTGGCGAGCGGGGCCCGTCCGTGGAACGACCTCGTTGTTGATGTGATCGCTGCGATTCGGCAGATACACCCCACCGTGCCGCTTATCGTCAAATCACTCTACGGAGATCCGTCTAAGCTCGCATCACTTCCGGCGATAAACGACACAAATATCATCTATGCTTACAACTCGTATCTCTACAACAGCTATCAACACACCGGCGTAAACACGGCTCCATTCTCCATTTCCCGCCCCTCCGACGAAGCAATTATGCAGAATCTGCGCCGACGAGTCAGTCCGTTCTTCTTCACGCAGTATACCAGGGCCCAAAAGAAGCAGATACCCGCTGCCGCGTACCCTCCGAAACTGATCGTTGGAGAAGTTGCAGTCTCGGCCTGCGCTCTAGAATCGGGCCAATTTCTCGCTGGACTTATCGCAGCACTTGAAACAAACGATTCTGCGATATCGGAACGTAGGCGCGCACGAGCGCTCAGCAAGTGGCGCAACGGTCGTCGGCGTAACCGCAAGCTGAAAAAACCCGTCTTCACTGCGGCGGACTTCTTCCTCGATGTCCAGCATGCAGGGTACGCTAGCCATGCCTACGGCGAGTCTCAATTCTGGGATCCTCGGTTCTCGTGTGACTCCTCTGGTAACCTTACTCAATCGACATCGGATACCGATAGAGCGATCGTGATCAAGGGGGCAATGAGCAGAAATTAATCCGAGTGACATAGTGTCGTCGACCCACGCCTTCCGGTAGACTCCTATCGCACGTTTTCGTTTGTATGCGACACACTCAAAACAACCTATTTCTACTTATCGCTCTTATTGCTCCTGGCATCATTGGCTGCCTAGGCGAACGCGTGGCAGACGGCTGCATAATGGTCAAAAACGATTCGCAGGACCGCAGCTACAACACCATCTCTGTGTCTGGAGGTGGCAAATATGGATCGCTACGACCTGGTGAAAAGCTTGTGCTACCCCCCGGTACGAAGACCTTCTCCGTAGAGCGTCGCTACAGAGACTTCACACGATCATATAGTAGGTAACATAATTTAGTTGATACGCTAGTCAAAAAAAGAGGCTAGCGTTTTAGTATCTTTTTTGAGCGCGGACAACGCAGTCTTGGCTTTTTGCCGAAGCTCGATCTTGTTTCTGGCTTG
>JBIKKR010000179.1:0-5734 GCA_044360225.1 Bdellovibrionota bacterium
TGCCTCCGATGGCGGCAAACGTCCCAAGCCCGAAGAGCCGTATGTGAGAACCACAAGTACGGTTCCGTGAGAGCCGGGGGAAGGTAACTTCCCCTAGCTACTCGACTGTCACTAATGTCACAACGTCACGCTATTTCTCCGACTCGGGATCGTCTTCATTTAACAAGGGTTTTTCGCTTACCTGCTTTGGGGGGCGGGGGTGGTAAATGCACCCACGCCCATTGTGGGCCTTCAGCATCAGCCCGCGACGCTTGAGCATGCTCCGCAACCGGTGGATGGAAAGACCAACCATCGCGGATATGTCCTCAAGTATCTTACTGTCCCGAAGGTCTTGATTGGAGATCCAATTAGCAGGTCCATTGACGTGCAAGAAAGCGCGTTCAACGTACTCCGTGACTCTCTCATGCCAAAGTTCTTCAGCCTCTTTTTCTGGATCATCCGGAGTCATCTTTGCGATGAGTGACTCCATGATCGCCTTAGTTTCGGGGGACAGTTCGCACGTATCATGCTGCGCAAGCGCTTTAGCTTGAGCCAGGATTTGCAACTGCTCCACTCGATAATTAGGGCGGCAGAACATACCCGGATAAGTCGCCTCAGGGGCTCCTGCGAAGTATGAGACGTGACCAGACTGCCCCGCTTCTTGCTGGACGGTTTTGGTCGGAAAGCCACCATATGACAGCTCGATGACCCAGTAACGCCTATTGCCAGTTGTATCCCGAAGGATATCATCTACATTGCAGCTCGATATGAAGGATGCTCGCACCATCCGGTTTTGAGGTCTCCGGTCGTACGGAAGCCGACAGTGAGTGCTTGAAACGGTGAGGAGATGTTTGAGGGTCGCCACACACATTCGGGCCGCTCGATCGAACTCGGATACTTTGAAGACCACACCCATGTGCAGTTGGGCCTCAGCCTCTCGGCTGCTGATATCAAGCTCCTTAAGATATTCACCCAATCCACCCAGTAATGCGCTGATCAGAGTATCTTTCCCGACTCCCTGAGCGCCCTTGAGTATGATCATGGGGTTCTGCAAGGTGGGGTCCTCCAACCTGCGAAACATGCCTACAAGCCAGTGTCGTAGCAATTCAAAGAGCTGAGAGCTAGTGAAATGGGGACACCGAATCACCTGGCAGATCTCCATGAGCCTATCGACGCCATCCCACGTAGGTAAGGCAACGAGAAGCTCAGGCTGGAGATCCTCTTTGGCCAATCGAGCAAAGTGCCTCGGAAAGGTAGATAGCATGAAGCGGCGGCGGTCCTCTACCGCATACGATTCAAGGTAAGGGAGGTTGTTCAGCAAGGGCTCCCAACCGCCACCTCGCTTAGTCACCATGAGCTCGTTTGTTAGGATGTCCATCTTAATATCGCCAAGTTTTTCCACGGCGAAATTTATATAGTCCTGGTAGCTAAGGGTTTCCGCTGATGGCTGATACCCGTGTTCGGTTGCTCGCTTGCGAAGGGTGCCAAGGGTTATCGACTTTTTGGAATTCGCTCCCTTAAAGCTGCTCCACTTCCTTTCGGGCTCACCAGGGGTGTACTTCTCGCTCGAGGCGCTCCATTTTCTGAACAACGCAAGGCCCTCAGCCCCAGGATGCTGAGAGTGGATCGCCATGCCAGTCCTCACCCAATCATCGTAGTTGTCCGCCGGTAGAACGCTCAGCATCTCCTCGATCTCTTCAAGCCGAGTGGATGTCCCTACCTGGTTGGAATGGGGATCACTCTGACTTTCAGGAGCTGTAGGAAGGTGCTGCGCAATCTGGCCAATCCCGTACATCACTTGGTCGGCTTTCAGTACCCGAGTCAGATACGGCGTGTTCTTATGGTGCACGAAGCCCGGGAGTCTCATGACTCGGGGCAGGTCGTGTACAGAGCGGTCCCCGTTGAATAGGGTGGCGAGACGGCGTTGAATGCCAGAGAATTGCTCGAGGGAGCAATCCTTCACACACCAGTAGGCATGGTAGCGGCCTGGGCTCGATTCCACGATGATGTTCGGGGATACCACAAAGTCTTCGACCGGTTTCAGCGCAGCGCCATCCAAGTCAACGAAGACGGCCCTAACTCGCTTTACGTTATGAGCCTTTCGACCGCAATCGTCGCACTCGTTAACGGTGACGAAAATGCCCATGCCCTGTTCGTTCTGCTGCAACAGATCTTCCCACTGCTCGCTCAAGCTAGCTTTATAGTTGCGGGCGATCCCTAGCCCGGGGTCCCGATCATTAAAGAGTTGGAATGTTACTTGCTCCGTAGCCGGGCTATCAGTGTGGAGCAGAGCGCCCAGAAAGCGTTCGCAGTCTGTGCGGTTCCGATCGTTGTTAGACACATCAAGCTCGAATGTATTGTCATAAATATAAGTGCTATTTTTCATGTGATTTTACCTTTGCATCGTTTCTAGGTCGGAGCCGCCCAAGCCCGAATAGCTGAGCGGTTCTGGCCTAATCTTCAATTTTATATTGTGTGTCGGTCGTGATCTTTGGCTGAGCCGTTGGTAGCGATTCCAGCCATGCGCTGACATCCTCCTCCAGCCAACCAACTATCCGAGCGCCAAGTTGACGCCGCAGCGGGAATAGTCCCCGCTGCTCGAGACGCCAAATTGTCGTTCTCGATAGACCCATCATTCTCTGTACATCTTTGGGTCGTAGGATTCGCTCCATGCTAGGACTCCTCTGGTTTAACTACGTTATCGGGAGGCACCGGTGTGAAATTGTCGGATGGCGGATCGGAGCTTGTCGGCGCAATCCCAGGGGTAATGTCTTCATCCAGCAACTGAAGGCAGTCAGTAGCGCCCACCGCTTCTCGGCCCGACGCTCGCAAGTAGTGCTGGATTGAGGAAAGGCGACGGTGGCCGGCCAATAACATGACTTTTGGAGCGGGAACCCCCTTCAGGAGTAGAATCGTGATGCCACTGGCCCGTAAGTCATGAAAACGAATTTCGGGTAGCTGTAGACTTTTACACACTATCTTTAGGGGCTTACCCTGGTCGCCCGAGGCGAACTCGCGCCAAACTGGCAGGATGGGATCCGAAGGCGCGCTGAATGTCTGGCTACGTAATTCTTTGAGGATCGCAAGCAGTTCGTCATTTATCGGAATCTTCCTGGTCTCCGAATTTTTTGTGCGGAATTTCAAGCCAGTCTTCACATCCCTTGTTTTGCTCACACTTAATTGGCGACCTTCCCAATCAATATCGGCCCACGTTAGGGCTCGAAGCTCACCAGCTCTACACAGGGTATGGAGAGCAATAGCTGCGTGGTAAAACATGACAGGGTAGTTTTCGCGGAGATGAGCAAGAAGCTTTCGTGCTTCGGCTTCCGTCAGAACTAACTGATCCTTCTTTACGACTCGTGGCCTATCGATTCGGTCAACTGGATTGGCAGCGATCAAGCCCTTCTTGAGCGCCCGCCGGAAGATGTCAGATAGGTAGGAGATGAAGTGCTTCTTGGTCTGCGCGCTCTTCCCCGCGCAAATTCTATCAACCAACTCCTCCAGTTCCTCGACTGAGGTCTCAGCAAGCGGGCGGTCAGCAAGAGCTGGGAGGATATGCGCTTGGATTATAGAGGTTTGCCGAAACACCGTTGATGCTCGTCGGTGCCCCTCTAGATAGCGCATGTATTCGGGTAAGAACTCCCGGAGGGTCGGGGAGGCCTTCCGTTCGGTCTCTTCCTTGAGAGCCAGCCAGAACGCTTCCTTTAGCCTTCTTGCTTCTAATAGGGTGGAGGCCCGCCCCTGCTTAAAGAGTCGACGGGAATTAGGCCCAGGCGTTCGTCGAGACACTCGGACGAAGTACATGGTTTTTCCCTTCTCTAGTATCTTGGTGATTCCTTGTTCAACCTGCTTTTTTGTTAATTCAATCTTGTTCCTCATGCTCGTCTCCTTTCCTTCCGTAAGTTACTTAGTTCTCCGCAAATGATTTGCTCAGCAGCAGGGCAGCCTCTATCTCGCGCCGATGGAAGCGGTAGCATCGACCAAGCCTATGCACTGGGATTTGCCCGCGTTCCACTCGGTGGTAGAGTGCTTTGCGACTGATGCGTAGCAGTTCGGCCGCCTCGTCACTCGTCATCCACATGTGGTTGTTTAGTGGTTTAGTTGGGGGACACTTCTCGTTTTGCGCCATACAGATTCCTCTTGTGAAAATTAAAGTTGAAGTCCTCACGCGAGATTAGCGATCCTAAAGAGACAGCTCCGATAGCAGAGCCCTTCGCTTTGGGGCACCTCACGCGTGATTCACCCCTAAGAAGGTCTACACCTCCCCGGTTTCCCGAAATCAGTAATGCAAATTGGGCAGCATCCAAGATGCCTCCAAATCGGGGTAACTCATGCCCGCCATGACGAGAGACCGATAGTGAACCAAGCTCGTCATTAGGTACCCGCATTGGGTTACTCACTGGTTTATCTGGGAGACTTATTTTGTTGTGCCGCATAAAAACTCCATTAAAAATCGGGGACACAGTCATTCACAATTTTGCGCGTGTAATGAGATCCGCAGGGGCAGAGCTCTAAACTGGAGAACCCGCACTCGGGATTCATCTCACGCGCGATATAGTCCATTAGGCCTCGATTCCCCGGGCTTCCTGAAAATTGACCATGAGAATTGTGCGGCTCAGCACGCATCTGAATGCGCGTGATACACACTAGCGAACTCGAAAGCGTGATTGCGTCGCTCACTCACCCCTATATGTAGCCGCGCATACCGTCAGTGTTTGGAAATGGGTATAGATTTTAACGGAGCGTGTATCGACGGAGAGGAGCCCCCGGATGCTGGTTGTTGATTTGAACGAAATGTTGCTGTGGTTGAATGAGACCCCGGGTTGCGGAAAGCCAACGCTCGCTAAGGTACAGAAGGAGACCAAGATCGGTAAGAATGTGCTGTATGCGTTGGCTAAAAAACCTACTGGTATGGTGAAGATGGCCGACCTGGATAAGCTGCTCAACTTCTTCTTCAAGAGGCTTGCACAGGCCAAGGTGTTCGTTGGGCCTCCGGAGCGCGTAGCCGCTGATGTCCTTTCTAGGCTCGTGAAGTGGTATCCAAATGATAAAGATGTGCTGAGGGGCGTTCACCAATCGATGGAGATACGCGATGTTTTCAGTAAGTTCACGCCGATGCGGAAGGATATAGTCCTATCCGACGCCTTCTGGGTTGAATATCGAAGGGTCCACAAGGGTATACCGAGTATGACTCGTAAACCTAAACGCATAATGATTCGTAAATCAAAACCGCTCGCCGTCCTAAAGGCGAAGCCGAGCACACTGCATAGGACCAAAGGGCACAGGATCTCGAAGCCCACGCAGAAGCGCCCCTAAAGGTTACCACCAGCACCTGGGTAGCCGGATAATCCAATTGCTGTTCATCACACTGCGGAATAGGGGGTCTCGCTGGGTACTGGTGGGTATCCGACCTAAGCAGCTGGGGGTCTTCTACAGCCCTGGAATTATTCCTAAATCCTGAATCCTTTTGGGCCAAATAAGCACTTAGTAAATGTACCCACTTTTTGCTTATGGGTGCATTTGCTAAAATGGCCTTATGGACCAGAGTCCGCTCGAAAAGCTCAAGCCGCTTCGGAAGAAGCCTTACTTCACGGTGAGTGAGGCAGAGAGGCTAGGGGGGGCGCGCCTCTCGTACTTTCGGAGAACGCTATAGACTCATCCACGCCTCAGTTGCCACTTTTGCAGGTGACAGGGGGATGCCGACCTATCATGATAGAACGTGTGCCCTCTGCATAGATTCAGTGGTTTACTGGGG
>JBIKKR010000042.1:0-19426 GCA_044360225.1 Bdellovibrionota bacterium
ACACAGTACGCCGCTGACAAGCATAGGTCATCGTATCGCATGCGCAAACTTTAGCATAGTTGCCGTTATTGCGTAAGGATATTTATGAACTGAGGAGTAGGTTCCGCTTCCTCTAAGACGGAGCCGGTGGCCTAAAGAGAGAGCAGATCTCCGCGCCAGAGCTCTTTTAAAAACTGGGGCAGAGGGACAGCTCTTATCTGTCCGTGATTTGCGGCGATTGGATCAAGGCTCACTAGCATTAACTTCTGTATGGAGCTATCTCTCTCAAGGGTCCGTAGCCCTCGCAGATCCCGATCATTGACTCGAGTAGTTGCCTTAACCTCAATTGCAAGCTGTTCGGGAATCACAAAATCAACCTCTATACCATCGTGAGTAGCCCAGAAACACAACTCTCTATCAAGGCGTTGATATTGGATGTAATCGCGTAATTCCATTGCCACAAACTGCTCCAGTGCTCTGCCATATAAATCTGAGTTGCGGTCAAGCACCTGAGTACCTGCGAGAGTATTTGCCACGCCGGTATCGGAAATATGAAACTTAGCCTTTGCCACTTCTTTTCGCCTTCTATCGGTCCGCCACGGCTGTATAGAGAAACCGATGAGAGTGTCCTCGAGGATACGGAAATGCTCAATTGCCGTTGAGGGAGCGCAGCCAACGTCCGAGGTAAGCTTGGTAAAATTAACTTGCTGGGCGTTGCAGAGGGCAGCAACCTTCAACAGTCTGCTAAATCGAGGCAAATCGCGAACGACTCCTTCCGCCATGATCTCCTCACGCAAGTAGAGCGAGGCGTAGGCGCGTAACTCCTCTGTGGGCTTGGCGCTCGTTTGAACGTGGGGTAGGCCTCCGACCTGCAAAAAGCGATCGATATCGAAATCCCCCAACTCTTGAGAGACCAACGGAAAGAGGCGCGCCTTCCAAGCGCGACCTCCTAACATATTAGCGTTCTCACGCTTAAGCCGGCGCGCAGAGCTGCCGGTCAGCAGGAATGTTCCCACCCGCTTTTCAATCAGTCGATGGACTTCATCGAGAAGCAGCGGAAGCTTCTGTACCTCATCAATTACGATCAGCCTCTTGCCTTGCGCTGAAATTATCTTCTCAAGGTAACCAGGGTCTTTGGAAAGCCGCAGAAACGTATCAGCTTCAAGCAAATCTACAAGGGTACTCAGATCCCCCGAACTGATTGCGGATGAGGGTGCTTTTTCCGGTAGAACGAGCCCCAAAGAGAAAAAACGACTTCTCAGCAAGAAGGGTAGGCAGGTCTAGCAATCGTGTAAATTCGATAGGTTATAATTTATACAGCGTAGTCGTACAAAATACCGGAAATTATTCGATTGAATCAAATTATTTGCAGGAGAGGCTAAGAGATGCCAAAGCTGTTGCGGTTCACCTCCCTGGTACCAGCCCCCTAGTTCCCAGTAACTGCCGTTTTTAACTTGAATCCGCCCTAAAAAACCGCTAGACTCAGGTTCTGAACAGATTTATTCAGTCACTGCATAAAAGTGCAAACTACTGTAATGAAACGACAAATTACCAAAGAGATCGCCTCAATCATAACCCAGACTAGCCAATTTCTGCACGTTATCATCGGCCCAAGGCAGGTCGGTAAAAGTACTGCGGCAAAGCAGATCGCAGAAGAATTAGGTATACCCACTCATTCAGTAAGCGCTGATGGTCCTGAGATTCGCACGGCAATGTGGCTTGAGGAACAGTGGCGCATCGCCCTGATGCTTGGCAGCGAGGAGCGCCCTGCACTTCTGATCATCGACGAGATGCAAAAAATTACAGGATGGGGCGAAATAGTCAAACTACTCTGGGATAAAATTAAAGACCAACCAAGGAACCCTCTGCGAGTAATTCTGTTAGGTTCATCTTCGTTACAGATCCAGGATGGTTTGAGTGAAAGCCTGGCGGGACGATTTTTACTGCATCGATTCTCTCATTGGTCTCTCCCAGAGATGAATGAATTGTCCAGCCTGGGACTCAATCAGTGGCTGTATTTTGGCGGGTATCCAGGTGGAGCAGCTCTTATGCCAAACGAGCTCACCTGGCGCTCGTACATACTGGACTCGCTGATCGAAACGACTCTGTCGCGCGATATCCTCCAATTGCAGAAGGTAACTAAGCCTTCGTTACTGCGCACTCTCTTCTTTACTGCTGTGCAACATCCTGCAGAGATAATCTCGTACACGAAGCTAATGGGTTTGATCCCAGAGGCGGGCAATGCCGGCACAGTAGCTCACTATACCCAGTTACTCGCTAGCGCGTTTCTTCTGCAGCCGTTAGCACTTTATCCATCTCACTCAAGTCGTGCATCGAAACCAAAGATCATCGTCCGAAACAATGCGCTGATAACCGCGGTCGGCGACAGGAGTTTCGATGAAACTGTGAAAAACAGCCTCCGCATGGGTCGATTGGCTGAAAACGCAGTTGGGGCTCATTTACTCAATGGATTGCACCCGTCAGAGTATAGGGTGAGCTATTTTCGAGAGAGAGTGCGGGGGAGAGATCTTGAAGTTGATTTTGTAATCACTCGCGGGGACCAAATATTCGCCTTAGAGGTCACGACAGCGGAATCGCATTCACGAGCGGGTCTTGAGGCATTCAAGGAACGTGTGCCTAAAGCTCTTTCGATCATAGTGGGACCCGGAGGGATTCCTTTAGTAGATTTTCTATCAACTCCTCCAGACCAGTTCTTATCGTCATCGTTTTAGTTGAAAGGCGGAAAAGTAACCCGCACCAGCCCAAAAAATAGGTTGTTACGCGAAAGGTTTTCTTGCGGCCATTAACTCATCGCGAAATTCCGCAGGGATATTCATTTGAGCAGCTCTTAAAATGGGGCGGACTGCCAGAGGTGGTGCTTGAACCCGATCCAACAGAGAAGCGCCGGATCTTAAAAGCATACACAACAACGTATCTAAGGGAAGAGATCGCTGAGGAGCAATTAGTTCGATCACTGGAGCCGTTTCAAGCATTCCTCTCCGTAGCTGCTCAAATGAACGGCAAGATAGTTAACTACTCAGCTATAGCCAAAGATGTTGGCGTAAGCACAACAACAATTCAGTCCTATTTCGAGATCCTCTCTGATACTTTAATCGCAATAACCCTCCCCGCCTACCACGCTTCTATTCGAAAACGCCAACGAAGCAACCCAAAGGTCTACCTCTTTGATCTAGGAATTGTAGAAGCCTTGATTGAGTCGTCGTTAGGTGGCTCGCTCTCTGGATCGTACTCTGCTGGGAATAGATTCGAACACTTTATTTTTCTTGAGATCTATCGACTCCAGAGCTATCGAGAGCTCGGTTGGCGGTTCTCATACTTAAGAACCAAGGATGATGCTGAGATAGATCTAATCATCGAGCGCCCCAATCAATCAACCGTGCTGATTGAGATCAAGGCCACAGACAGCGTATCAGAGCGTCATGCGGCCAATCTCAATCGGTTTGCTCCTGACTTTAAATCTGCTGAGGCGATCCTACTCACTAACGATCCGATCGCCAAACGCTTCAATCACGTGCAGTGTATCCACTGGCGCACTTGGCTGAGTCAGGTTTTTCCGATTGAGGAATAATCCTAAATTCATCAGCAGTTGCGGGTCTGAAAATAGCGCATTTACTAAAAATCACTGCGTCTTTTGAATTGTCGGTGCTCACCCTGACGGTGCCAGGGTTCAAGCCTCCGACAAGTTCAAAATACTTTGTGCTTTTGAGTACCTGCGCTATTTTCATCCTCCTTAACAGCCGAATTTAGGATAATCATTACATGCTCAAACAAATACACCTAGCTAGGACACCAGTTTTTGCAAAAAATCGGGCAGAAATGCGGTGCGCTGGTTAGGGCATCGCAATTCTCTCGCTATCTACTCGAAATTGCTTGGAGTTTTGATCGGGATACAAATGCGCGGCCAGCCCTGCAAAACTCAATAAAAACAGCTATTCTCGCGCATTTGTGGCCCTTTAAAATGGACGGGAATTGCGACGCCCTGTGCGCCGGTAGGGAGTTACTTTTCTGCCCCTCCTCGAGAAAGAGCTGCGGCGCACTACTACACCGACATTTGGCCTAAGTCTTGGGCTGATGTTTCGGCTGCCGCACCCTCGTTTTGTAAACAGAGCGGTAGAGCCAAGGTAAGCGACTCAATTTTGGGAGTTTACATCTAGTATGTGCCAGGGATGACAATCCCTCTACAGCCCAATCTCTCTTAAACCCTCCTGCCACGGCAGGGACCAGACCTTGCCGAACTTTCTCGCTGTCTTGCCCATGTGAAACACAAAGGCCCCAGCAACTTTTACTTTCAATTGATCACAAAAAAAACCGAGCCCGCTGAGATCTTCGCTCGTGATGTCGTCGCTCGCTTTAACTTCAATCGCAAAGAGCTTGTTTGATAGCTCAACGATATAATCAACCTCCAGTCCACTACGAGTTCGAAACGTGGATACGGTTATGTCCTTGTCGCGTGCCCATGCTGAATGCACGAGCTGATTAAGGACAAGCTGCTCCGCAAGGATGCCAATCCGGTCTCTGCTCGCCGTAAAATTACACAGCATTCCGTTGGCTACTCCATTATCGAAGAGGTAGAATTTAGGATGCTTGACGAGATCGATCTCGTGTTCGCACCCTCTAAAAGGATATAGGCGACGCCCAATCATCGAATCCTCTAGTATCTCGAAATATCGGGGAGCCGCGTGCCGGGAGATCTTAGCCCTCTGAGATAGTTTGGTGAGATCGATGAATGTGCCAAGCAGTACCCCAACTTCGTTTAGAAAACGAGCGAATGAGTTGAGATCCCTGACCAAAGACTCAGCTTTAATCTCTTCAGCGAGGTAGACACCAGCATACGTCTTAAGCAGGCGTTCGGAGAGCTGGCGATTTTTTCCCAGGTACATCTCAGGTAATGTGCCAATCTCAAGAGCTTTGCTTGTGTTGAGCTTGTAGTCCAACTCACAGGCGACGAGAGGTCCTAGGTTGTACCGGAGTATTCGTCCGGGTAGAAGGTTCGCGTCGTCTCTCCGAAGCTTTCTTGCGCTTGATCCAGTAAGGTAAAATTTCAGTTTCCGATTGTCGTCGATCATCGCCTGAATGGAGTTCATTAATCTGGGCAATCTTTGAATCTCATCGATAAATATCGTCGAACTTTCCGAGCCGATTATATCATCACGGAATTGTGCCGGGTCGGAAGCGTAGCGCAGGAATTGAGCCTCGTCTGCTAAATTGATTTCAAACTCGGGCTTGAGTGCTTTTATCAGTGTAGACTTGCCAACTTGTCTTGGCCCAAGAAGAAGCACGCTTTTAGGAGATTTTCGAAGAGACGAACTCAATAATCTGTTTATCACGTGCCCATATTTGCCTAAAAATGAGCACTAAGCAAGCGTATTTTGCCACAGAATCTTGGTGCCGATATTCATTCATAGATCTACACAGGCCATCGCAGTTCCTCCGCTATCTACTCGAAAGAGTTGGCATTTCCGATAGGGATACAAATGCGCGGCCAAGTGTCGTTAAGGTCATTACAAACAGTATGCTCCGCGCATTTGTGGCCCTATTCAAGAGGCGAGAACAGTGAGGCCCTGTAGATCTACACAGGCCATCGCAGTTCCTCCGCTATCTACTCGAAAGAGTTGTCATTTCCGATAGGGATACAAATGCGCGGCCAAGTGTCGTTAAGGTCATTACAAACAGTATGCTCCGCGCATTTGTGGCCCTTTAAAGTAGACGAGAATTGAGATGCTCTAAATCTACACGAGTGATTTCGGGGAGAACTCGTAGAGAGAAATGGTGGAGTTCGTCTCGTGAGTCTGCTCGCTACTCTCGCGAACGCCTACCGTAGTCATCTGATGGTTCTACGTGCACGAGCACTTTGCGTACCTGGGGAAATTCCGCATGGAGCCGCTCACCAACATCGTGCGCTATCTCGTGCCCCTCTCGGATGGTTAAGTCGGGATTGCAGAGAACGTCGAGGTCCACGAAGTAATCAACTCCAAGTTTGCGCACCTGGCACTTGTGGGTTCCAAGAACACCGGAAACTTGCTCGGCGACTGCACGAACTCGGGAGATGAGCTCAGGGTCCGGGGCCGTGTCGATCAGCTCAAGGAGCGCCGGCCGTATTAAGAGACAGGCATTTGTGGCGATGATGACTGATGCAATGAGCGCCGCAAAATCATCGGCGCTCTCGTAGCCAGGGCCGCCAATGAGCGCTATGGAGATTCCCACAAACGCTGCAAGGCTTGTAATCGCATCGGCGCGGTGGTGCCACGCATCGGTTTTGAGCGCTGTGCTGCTAATTGTTTCACCCGCCTTGAGAACTGAGCGAAATAGGATCTCTTTTACAAGGATAACAACAACCAGCACTCCGAGTGTAAACGGTGCAGGTGCGTGGTGTGGAGTAAGGATCTCCTTGACGCTTTCAACCGCGATTACGATAGCAGCGCAGAAGAGAACCAGTGCTACGACTGCTGCCGAGAGCGGTTCAAATTTACCATGCCCGTAGGGATGATTCTCGTCAGCCGGCTTGCCGGCCATTCGAAAGCCAAACGCCACAACCCCTGACGTAACGATGTCAGACGCGGATTCGATAGCATCGGCTACGAGTGCATATGAGTGGCCGACAACTCCAGCCACACCTTTTGTCAGGGCAAGGATACAGTTAACGATAATGCCGAGACGCGCGTTTCTGAGGCCGATGTCGATTGCGTGCGTGGAGGGCTGCTGCTGCACAGGTTTTCACCGCGGTCGTCTAGTATTTCACCGAGCATCCGTACGCATCGGTGTTGGCAGGATTAGGTGTTTCCCCGCGTGCCAGTGCTTTTACTGCGCCGATAGCGTAGTTGGTTGATGTGGCGATATCTGTTTGGTTTGTCGACGGTGTGCTGTCGATAGCGCCCGCATACGCCAGGGTACCTTTAGAATCGATAACGAAGATATGAGGAGTTGTCTTAGCGCCGTACTGTCTACCGACGGAACCATCGGGATCAAGGAGGAGGGTGGCAGGATCTAGTTTCTGCTCAGCCGCAGTTGCGGCTGCATTGCTAGGCGTTATGTGGCCCTTCTTTCCAGGTGCTGAGGAGCTAATCGTGAGCCACTGTGCTCCCTGTTCACGGGCTTGCCTCTGGAACCCCTGCATGTCTCCCTTCGAGTAGAATTTCTTTACAAATGGACACTCTGGATTGAACCACTCGAGGACAACCGTTTTACCTTTAAACCGATCCAGGGTGACCGCCTGACCCAGGGCGTTGGTAAGGGTAAACGATGGTGCGGGCTTGCCGGTTACCGCAGTTTCAGCGTGGGCAGGGGTGATGAAGGCTATGACTGCGGTAGCGCAGAGTGAAACAAGAGTGGCTACGAGGGTTGTCGTGTGATTCATGTACGTGGTCTCTCTGGGATCCTATGACGTAAGGAGTCTACCACGTGAGCCCTACGGTCGACTAGCAGGGCTGTGAAGACAGAGGTCTACGCGAGGAGTAAGGAGCGCCACGTAGGGATCGCTCGAGATGAGGGTAAAGCCGAGTGACGTGAGTTCCTTGCCGCAGTATCGCCCGCGAGCTGCTCTAGGGTGGGGCTTGGAAGCGGTAGAGCAGCGAAGTATCACTGCCCTTTATTTCTTTAGCGAAGCTGCTCAAGCGCTTCTTGAACGATTCCGGGGGTAAGGATATTTGGCAACACGAGTGGCGCGGCGGTTGGTGAGCTCAGAATCACATTGAGTGGTACGCCACTTCGCCCGAATCTTCTGAGGGCGGATGTGATAGTGGGGTTTTTCGATGTCCAGTCGCCGCGCATCAGGGTTACGTTCTTACGAACGAGGAGATCGCGCACCTGCTCGGAGCTAAACACCACACGCTCATTGACCTGACAGGTGATACACCACTCTGCAGTAAAGTCGAGCAACACAGGGCGCCCTTGTGCCAGAACCTTGGCCAAGCGCTCCTCAGAGAAGGACTCCCACAGCAGCCCGTGGCTATCGGTAAACGTTGCTACATCACCACTCGGAGCGCAGGCTCTGGCGCGACTCTCTTCGACCTCGTGTGCGTTGGGGATCGCTGTGTACGCTCCCAGGATGACGAGCGCGAGAGCACCACAGTGCGCAGCACGGCGCCGTGAATGGGTCTGTACGTGAGCGGCTCGGACAAGGATCCAGAATCCTAAACCGATCGCCAGGAGTCCCCAGAGAAGATCGACTACAACGGTTAGTCCGGGGGGCTCAAATCCCATCTGGCGGGCGAAGACTCTCGTCAGCCAGATAACGGTCGCCAAGAGGGGAAAGGCCATAAGCTGTTTAAAGCTCTCCATCCACTCGCCGGGGCGTGGAAGTAATCGTAGTAGGTTCGGCTTGTATGAAAGCAACACGTACGGGGCGCTCATGCCACAGCCGAGCGCCGTGAATACGAGGAATGCAAGCGATGCTGGGAGGGTGAGTGTCGCAGCGAGTGCGCTACTCATAAACGGAGCGGTGCACGGTGTGGCAACAGCGGTCGCGAGCACTCCGCTTAAGAATGATCCCAGATAGTTTGCAGAGAGCCGCCACCGGCCGGTGATGTTCTGGAGTGTTTGTCCCACGGTTATATTTGTGAGGAAGAGGAGTGCAAGAACGAGAAATACAACGATCATCGCAGCGACAAAGGTCGGGGATTGTAATTGAAAGCCCCAACCGAGCTGCTCGCCGCCGACTCGGACGGTCTGAATCACTGCAGCGAGGATCCAGAATGAGATGAGCACTCCTGCCGCAAATGCCAGAGCGTGTCTGCGAGCGAGGCGCGGTTCGAAGTGTGATTGCTCAAGAAAACCAACGATCTTTATTGATAGTACAGGAAAGACGCACGGCATGAGGTTCAGGATCGCTCCGCCGATAAACGCAAACACGAGAGCAGCAAAGAGCCCCAGTTGAGGTGTGGAGTCTTCAGAGTCCGGCTGAGGAGGGGCTACTGCTTCCTCTGCTTCGTGTGTTGGCTCGCCCGGGTTTGTGTCAATCGAGACAGCCTGAGGTTTTCCGGTAGCTGACCAGCCTTGAGGTGCAAAGAGAACTCCGCGGATACGCTCGAGGGGATCTCGGTTTGATGGGTCGCGTGGAAGTGATATGCGCAGCGAATCTCCATCACGAGTGACCTCCTGCGGTTCGGCATTAGAGATGATGCGACGGTCTTCGGGAAAGAACATAACATCACTCGGAAACGATCGTTGCTCGAGAGGAATAAGGGCGATCGTCACTCGCTCTGGCTGTTCCTCAATAGCGATTGAGACCCGCTCAAGGAGTTGGGGGACCCTCTCATAGGCGCGTTGGAAGAGCGGCGCTTCCTTTGAAGGGAATCCCGGCTTGGGGGTCAATGGTAGCGCAAGGTGTAGCGTGCCCTCTCCCGGGAGGCACTCGTCTTTACAGACAAGCCACTCAAGCTTGAGTGTTATCGTTATTGACGAGCCTGATGCGGTTGACGTTACTGACGCCGGAAATGGGATAAGGATATCGCCGTATCCGTAGTTAACGAGGGGGCCGGTAGTTAGCTTCTGAGGATAGGGCCAGAGTGGTTCTCTGACTCCGACCACTGCACCGGTTGAGCTCCAGGTAAAGCGGGGAGGAAGTCCTGAGTCGCCCGGGTTTTTCCAATAAATGTGCCACCCAGGTTCAAGATCAAAGTTTACCCCGATTGTAAAGATTGATCCGGGAGAGACCGAGTCTTGATCGGCAATTAGAGTGGCGGTTATATGCTCGTCTCTTACTGAAGGCGACTGAGAGCAGCCTGAGAGGGTGGTTACTGCAACGAGCAGCCACAGGAGTTTGCCAACATACGAACGACGAGCCATACGAGGGGTAGGGTACACCGTATCTGGAGTTGTGGGCTAGAGCGAGTAATGGGATGGCGTCGTTGTGTGTTACCCCCGGAGCGCGGAGCTTCTGCTCCGCCGATGTTGTGGATGACAGTGCTGGTGGGGAACTAGGAATTTCGTGTTACGCTGCCTGCGGCGTTGCTAGATGGCTAGTTGATTTGTGTCACGCCTATTAGCAGCATGCGCCTTTTCCATCACTGGAGACTCGATTATCTTCTCCCCGAGGACAACTTGCCACCTACTCTCCGTATCAAACCCTCGGTCATTCTCCCTCTCCATCTTCTGGAGGATCTGCTCTGCAGCAGCTAAACCAGCCATCTCCGCCAGGTGCTTTCTAACGATGTCTCCTGCGAATCTGTCGAGATTCACGACCGCTCCTTCTGATAGCTTCGGATCATAGTCAGGTTTAACAAAATTTTCCGCGACAAACGCGCTTGGGACAGGTGGCAGTACAAGAGTACCAAATGCCACCAGCGCCTCGTTTGCCTGTGTCTCTGGGCCGCTTGGCGCCGCCATTGAGACATCAAGAGACGTCCACGCATTCGCAGGACCTTGTTGGCCGACAAACTGCTGATGTATATTCAACGTGAGGGAGGGCATAAAGCTCTACAATCTATCCGTGTTTGTTTTACGGTTTTACCACGACCTTGATTCTTAGCAAAGAATATTAGCTAAGAAGTTTGCTGCCTGAATTATCGCCCGGGATTCAGAGATTGTTTAACACTTCTAATGCGTTACGTTGTTTAGCGGCACTTGGCTAGGAGTTAGTTCGAATCAAAGCTCAATATTTTTAACATAGTTTTATCCTAGTTGGGTGTCGAGTTGGATGGCTCGGCCGTTGAACCTAAAAAGAGCAGTTGCCGGCCTGGAAATGGCGCATCTGCCCAAAATCACTTCATCTTTTGAATTGTCGGTGCTCACCCTAACGGCGCCAGCGTTGCGCCTCAGAAAAATTCAAAATCCTTTCTGCTATTGTGTGCCTGTGCCATTTTTATCCTCCTTAACTGCCGAATCCTTAAGTGCTGAATCTAGCATGACTTGTGTTCTCTCTCTCTCTCTCTTGATTCCGGCCTGTCCGGCTTAGGATGAAATCAACCACACGCCGCTCAAGCCACGAGGTGCGCATCGCTAGCGAGTCGATGAATCCGACGTGTCCGCCGTGGGGTGGGGTTTCAAGGAAGAGTGTTGCTGAGTTGATCGCAATCTCTTGTGGAACGCAGAGTGGCGATAGAAACGGGTCATCTTGAGCTGTGAGAATAAGGAGTGGCGTGGTGATGGCAGGGAGGTAGTGTCGACCGCTGCACGAATCCCAGTAATCATCAACTGAACGAAACCCATGCAGTGGTGCGGTGTAGCGCGCATCAAACTCGTGGAACGACCTGATCGCAGCGAGCTTATCCAGTGAGAAGAGATCGGGAAAACGACGTGCCTTCTCACGGATCCGTCCGCGTAGTGGTCTTAAAAGATACTCCATATAGAGCCGCCGAGAGGGGTGTGCGAGCGTCTCGGCAGAGCCGCGCAGATCAAGGGGAGCAGAGACCGCTACCCCTGCTGTAATGCCGTGTGACCCCTCGTTGTCATACTCGCCAAGAAGCTTACAGAGGATGTTGCCACCTACGCTGATCCCCACCGCAAAGAGATCGAGTTCGGGATAGCGAGCGCGTGCATGGCTAATAACGGCCATGAGATCATCGCTCTTGCCGCTGTGGTACCACGTCGCTAGTCGGTTTGGCTCTCGACCGCACCCGCGCATGCTCCACGCCAACACTAGGAATCCCGCACCACAGAGTGCGTGTGCAAGACCAAGCACGTAGGTGCTCTCGCGCGAGCCCTCAAGTCCGTGGGTTATAACGACGAGGCCCTGTGGGCGAGGTGGGGCGTAGCTCAGTGTGGTAGTCGGAAGGTGCCAGGCGAGCTCGAGTTGATCGCCATCGGGCAAGGGGAGGTTCTCGAGGGTGGAAGGGGGAGGTTGTATGCGCCGGATGATAGCCGGCATGATTGTTTGCAGCCATGCGGGCTTTAGAGGTGCGGGTGGTAAGAACGATGACTCGATACGCGGCATAAACGTTGTGAAACTTGCATTTCCACGTGCGCGTTTACGAGCACGTGCGCGTCTCTCGTTGATCGTACCCACTCGAAAACCCGATGAGCCCAATTTAGAGGGTAGCGTCACAGCAGGCCTCTAGGGTACAGAATACCATTGAGGTTTCATACCCGCTTCTGTAGGAAATTATTGAGTGAACACATTAGGTTTGTTTGAATTAGTGTACTGGCTGGTGGTCGTGCAGGTGCTCGCATTTGCAGTGCTGCCGTACGTTGCCTGGATCTGCCCGCAAGCTCCCGATCGTGGGTATGGGATATCGAAGGTTATTGGGGTGTTTTGCTTTGCGGCTGTAACGTGGCTCTGTTCGCTCGCTGGGCTCTCCAGTGATAATAATCTCCTTATTTACGTGAGTTTCGCGACGTTTGTGCTCGTGGGTTTTCGCGGGTATCGCTCGGGGTGGCTTCCCGTTTCATCGTTGCGTGAGCTAATGCAGCGCTATGGGCGGACCGTCGAAGGGATTTTTATCGGTCTGACGCTTCTGTTTGGTTTGATCCGGCTCTGTAATCCAGAGATCTTCTGGGGAGAGAAGCCGATGGATTCGACGTTTCTTAACTTCTTTGTGCGTAATCAATCGCTCCCTCCACAGGATCCGTGGGCTAGTGGGAGTCCGATGAGCTACTACTACCTTGGGGTGTATGTGATAGCAGCGCTCCTCAAGCTAACAGGAATAGCTCCGTCAATCGGCTATAATCTGGCGATGGCTACCCTCGCCGGCCTGATCGGCAGCGCCCTCTTTACCCTGTGTGTTACACTGACCAAGAGTCGTAGGTTCTCGCTCTGGGCGGTCTGGGTGTTGCTCCTTGCGAGCAATCCTGAGGTGTTGCGGCTCTCAGTCGTTGCGCTGTGTACCGGCAAACCGCTCAATTTCGATACGACGTTCTGGCCTTCGACCCGAGTTTTTACTTCTCCCTCGTTCCTTGAGTACACCTCGTGGTCACTGTTGTTTGCCGACCTGCACGCGCACGTTATTGCCATTCCGTTTACGGTCACTGCACTTGCGCTGGCAGTTGTTCTCTTCCTCGACAGCGGTTCGCGCTACTCGGGCCGCGGCGCTGTGCTTCGGCTCTTGCTGGGAGCGCTAGTAGGGGCGCTTTTTGGGCTTAATACGTGGGATTTTATTACATTCGGAGGAGTTGTAGGGCTACTGATTCTGTTTGCTCGGGTCCCTTATTTCTGGCGAGCTCCGACGAATCCCGATGGATCGCCGGCTCTGGGTGAAGTTGTCGTGGTGACACTCTTCTCGCGCGGAGTTGCGCTCGTGTGGGACCTTGTGCTCTTTGGCGGCAGCACAGCGGTAGCCGTGTGGCTCTACCGACAAGGGGTCAGTTTTCGGCCATCCGGGGGATGGGGCTGGGTGCAGTCGCAGGAATTCAACTCAGCGCTGAAGCTGTTTCGAGTCATCGGCTACTACCTGGTCGGAATGTTGCTCACGGCCGCAGTGCTTGGATGGGTGCGGATTCGAGGAACGCAGAATGCCCACGCGATCTCTGTGCCAGCTACAATCGTCGCATCGTTTCTCTTTGGACTAGCACTTGTGCCGCCGGTATTAAGTCGGGCCCAAGGATTTCAGTTGCAACCGTGGGGTACGTTCGTCTACAGCGGTGCGCTTGCGGCGTGTGCGTACCTTTTTGTTTGGGGTCAGAACAAGAGCGCTGAGCTCAAGGCTCTCGGAGTATTCATGATCAGCGCAGCGTTTCTCATCGTTGTACTTGAGATCTTCTTTTTATTGGATCGGATGAACACCCTCTTTAAGGGGTACATGGCTGTATGGATGATATCAGGTGTTGCAACGGTGGTCGGCGCGTTCTTCGCCTATCAAGGATTGAAAGGGTGTGCAGCCCAACGGATGCAGCGGGCTGCACGGGTGTGTGCGTACGTGTTTCTCGCGATGCTCGTTCTCGGAACTTCCGTGAACGTTTTTGCTATCCTGCGGTTGCAGCGGGTTCCGAAGCGTACCTACACGCTCGATGGAATGGCCTACCTTCGCGATCTTAACCCTGATGATGCCGCGGCGGTTGATTGGCTTAATACAAATATCAAGGGCACACCGGTGATGCTCGAGGCGCAGGGGGATGGCTATCGAGAGTTTACTCGGATCTGCATGCACACAGGAATTCCCGTAGTATTCGGTTGGGAGCATCACGCCCGCCAACGTGGTCTTTCGCAGGAAGCAGCGCTCGATCGACGCAAGGCTATTCAAGCTATCTATACTCATGAGGACATCGAGCTGACCAAGGCGCTTCTGATCAACTACAACGTGGATTTTATCGTTATCGGCGCGATCGAGCGCAACACGTACCGGAGGCTCGATCCAGCGAAATTTGATGGGCATCCGGAGCTCTTCACCAAGATCTTTGAGTCCGGTCGCACAAGTATCTATGTAACGTACTTTTCTAAGTACAATCCAGCGTATGGGAGTGGGGTGAAGCGATGATTCTTTTGGCGCTTATTGCGGTAGTTGCCGTTGTCGGTACGTTTGTTGCGCTGCCGTTGTTTGAGTTTGTTGCGGTGAGCCTCTTACTGACTCCGCTGCTTAAGTTTCTGTTAGCGACAGTGCTTGGTCTTGCTGGTCGCGAGATCATCGGAGGCGGCGCTGAGCAGCTCTTTTACCTCTTCTGCTTTGCAGTTGTGAGTAGTGGAGCGTACTACTTCTATGGGCCTCGAAACGAGCGACTGACCAGAGCTGACTGGTCCCCGTTGATCGCCTTTGCCGGTGTGTACTCTCTGGCGTATATCCTCTGTCTCCAGTGGGTTGATTTCTACGATCTCGGAGAGCGTTTGCGTGACTACGCGCTCTTGGCATCGGCGATCGATTCCCCCGTTGTGCCACGGGAACCATGGATGGAGGGTACAACGCTCAATTACTATGTGTTTTGGTACCGTTTTGGTGCGATGCTGAGCTCCGTGCTGGCGATCCCGGTGTGGGATACCTACCACACGATAATCTCGTTCTCCGTTGCCTTCTATGCAGCGGTCGTATTCCAGATCGTGCGAGTTATCTTTGGTTGTCGGGCGTGGCTCTCCTCGATCGCCGCGCTCTTGATACCGTTCGGTCCAAATATAGCTGGCATGCTGATCCTCACGCGTAGCAAGAGCGGTGGCTTTGAGCGTGACAACGGCTGGTGGGGACCCTCTCGAGTAATTCAGGGGGCGATCGATGAGTTTCCTGCGTGGTCATTTGTGCTCGGTGATGCGCACCCGCACTACCTTAACCTGGCAACGTTTCCTCTGCTGATCCTGGTGCTCTATCGCATTGTGACCAGCAACGCGCCAGCGCTGCGACGCTATATTCAAGCCCTCCTCCTGGTTATAGCCGGAGCGTTGTTTCTCATGGGTAGTAATGCTTGGGAGGTGCCAATGTGGGCCGGCATGGTTGGAATTACTACCCTTACGGCGCTTATCGTGTTTAAGGTACCGCTACGTATGCCGGCGCTGAGCTTTGCAGGTGGCCAGAAGCCTGAGGTGGGAGGCGAACAGGTTGTTAGCTTTGATCTCTTCAAGCAGCTCACCTCTGCAGCAGTATTGCTAGCTGCTGTTGTTATCGTCGTTCTCAAGCGTGCAACGTTAAGCTTTTCGATGAGTGCTTTTGTACTCGTCGCGGCCGCCTTCTTTGCCGCACTTTTTTTTCCAAAGAAGATAGCTCTCCCGAAACGACTTCCCAAGTTGAGCTTGAGTGGTAAGAACGTGGCGTGGGCTATCTTCTGGTTGCTACTCTTTATCGTATTGAAACTCTCAAGTGGTCACATTAAACCCGAGGGAGGGAAGCTTGAGTTCGTCCGCTCGCCTATTCCAGTGACGACGACTCTTGAGCTCTTCGTTCACTGGGGGTGGCAGCTTGCATTGGTGGCCGTAGGCTCACTTCTGTTGTACCGGATGAGTTTGCGGACTGTGTTTATGTGGGTCTTTTTGGCTTGTTCGCTTACGTACGACAAGGGCGCACTCTTTATATACGCGCTCATCGGCATTCAACTGGTTCGAATCGTTCGACCACGCGAAGAGGCGGGAACGTGGCAAGAGGTGTTCACTGAGTCGTTGATAATCGCAAGTTTAGGTTTGATCCTCCTACCAGAGATAGTTTTCTTGAACGACGCGTATGGACCTGAGATCGAGCGTATGAACACGATCTTTAAGGTCTACACTACCGCGTGGGCACTCGTCGGAATCGCCGCAGTGGCTATCGTACAACAGCTTGCTACGATGCGCAGCGCGCAGCTTAATTCTATCGCACCGGGGCTTCCTGCGATGCTCGTTGTATGTGTTGCTGGGGCGCTTGGTATCGGCACGTGGCGCTTTTATGACCACCTGCTGCCGATGCGAAAGATGCAATCAGCGCCAGAGTGGGGGACTGAAGGCTTAGGGCTTGCCGATCGTAAGTATCCCGGTTCTGGCACTATCATCCGCGCGCTCAGAACGCGGCCGCACGGACGAGTACTCGAAGCACAGGGTCGGCCATATAGCTTTACGTGCTTTGTATCAACGCTCTCAGGTCACCCATCGTATCTTGGATGGGCTAACCACGTGAACCTTCTTACCCGCCTTGGCGGCGAGATAGGACGACGCGAAGGGATCACCAAGCAGATCTATACAGAGTCAGATTGCGCAACCCGTAAGAACCTCGCTCAAGCAGAGCAGATACAATACATCGTGGTAGGTAGCCTCGAGCGAGAGAAACACCCTGAGGTGCGGAGCCTGGATTTCTCGTGTCTAAAACCGCTAGCGCAGCGTGGAGATTACTCGCTGTATGGGGTTGAGTAGGCAGCTCCTGATAAGACACAGTTTCATTCATTTTTGCAAAATGCATGAGAATCGCTGGCAGAATAATCGTCTAGTACGATCTAAGGCATTATCACAGGCATTCCAGGCATTCCAGGTCCTGACGGGAAAGTGGGTACAGACGTTTGACTTGCAGTGGATGAAGGGGATGGGGATGGAGTGTGTGTAGCTGGGATTGAAGTGGCTGTAAGGGTCGGGGTCGGTGGAACCGGAGTGTCAGTGTCGATAGCAGTTGCAGTTGCAGTCACGGTGGCAACAGCAGTTGGAGTTGTTGTTTCGCAGTCTTTGGGGCACGGATGGGCTCCACCAGTTTTTTCGTCGGTTGCGCAGGTCCCATCGCCGCAGCAGTTGCACCAGCCAACGTCGGGGGTGCACTGTGAATTACAGCAAATACTCGGTTGATTAAGCAGATTATAGGCACATTTTGCTTGGTCGCAACACACTCCGCCACAAGAAATCTGACCTACCTGACCATTGCATGACGGTTGGCTGCAGCAATACTGAACACCATTATTCTCGCAAACAGCCATACCAACGGCTGCACAGCAGGCTTGCTTATCACACTGATCAACTATCTGCCCGGTTGGCATACAAATCCCTACTGAGATAATTCCGTTGTATCCTGGCCAGCTCGATACCAGAGAACAGATCGATTTAAATGTCCAAGTCAATTGATAGCATCCGAACTGATAGCTACACTCTTGTGGAAACTTGTAAGATGGACAGCTGGGAAGGCTGCATTTCAGCTCGCCAGTTCCTGGCTCAGTTATCGGGGTTGAAATAACCACTCCAACTGTTGGATAGACTATCGGTGGAACCTCCGTCGCCACAGCTGGAGGATTACAGTTGGCACATTGTGGCAGGCACGCACCACTCATAAAGGCGCAAAAAGCAGACTGTGAGGTAGCGCAGGTGCAATTGTCATTGGGACCTGGTGTCGGACAACTTTGAGCACACTCAACGTTACCGCAAGCCTGGTCGCAGGTTTGTCCCTGTGCCAGGGGCACAGAGCAACTTGCGCAACAACTACATGTGATCCCTGACACCGTCGGCGCTGGGGTAACGGTGGCCGCCGGTGTTGCCCCAGCTCCGGCAGACGCTGAGGCCGCTGCTGTGAGTGTGGCGTTAGCCGTTTGAGTTGCGGCAGCCGTGGCTGAACTAGACGGATCACCGGTTGGTGTTTGTGTTGGAGTATCAGGGGTTGCAGTCAAAGTCGCGGTTGGAGACACGGTGGGTGGATCGATAGTGGAGGTTCCCGCAGCGATCGCCGATGCGGGTTGCTCAATCCTGTTTTGAGCCTCAGTATTTTTCGTTTTGGCGTTAAACCACAGCGTTGCTGCCAAAAGAGCCAGGGAAATAAGGAGCGGGGTGCGGCTATTTATTCGGTAGTATTTCATGAACCATCGTTTGGATTGCAGATCTGCGTTTATGATGAAAATAGCGACAAGGCTTTGGGTGTGGGTTCAAACGCACCCTCTAATAATACCATATAGCGAGGAAAAGCAATTCATTTTTTGAAACTATTCAGCGCGTCGTAATTCTCCCGCTATCTACTCAAAACTGCTGGAAGTTTCGATCAGGACACTAATGCGCCGGCCAGCGCTGCAAAACCCAATAAAAACAGCTATTCCCGCGCACTTGAGGCCGTTTACAATGGACGAGAATTGCGATGCCCTACCACTCGACTCTGGATTTGTGCATCTGAATGATATCAAGGTAGAGAGAGAGTAGTTGCGGCAGGTTATTAACGCCTAGCTCGAATTACGACATTCCATGAGAGCCAGCGACGTTTTGATATGCCAATATGACAGATCCGAATAACGGGAACCCGCCTATGACGAAGTTCATCAGGCCGTCGTTGTATCAACACCGAAGCGACATCGAACAAACGACATCGCGGTCACTGAAAGTATGATCAGAGCACCGATGCCATGCTCGATTATCGTTAATGAGCGCGGGATAAACGCGTTGGTTGAAGTCTGCGTCTGAATAGCGTCTGCGCCCTCTTAGCGTAAGCCACGTTTCAATGTGGATGGTGTCGTCCGTACGATTGCCATCAAAACACTTAAAATGCACCTGCTCGAGGAGAATCAAAAACTGGAAAAAACTGCAGGAGAAGATCACTAAACTCAAAGAAAACGCTTTGAATGCCGCCCCCTGGAATACTCGCAAAACATCCTAACACTCTAATACTATTAGTGCGGAATGTGGGTTATACAATCGCTACTATGAGCGGTTTGCTGATTTCAAGGGAGCGATTCTCAACTTTTTTGCGAACATCAAACAGTATCGTTTAGAGCTACAGTCTCTCATGACTCTTAACTTTCACACACTCAACACTTAGGAGTTTGTTGTCTTCTACGGCGCAACTTGGCTCCGCCAAGATTGCGCTCGGTGCGAGTGGCATGTGTACGTGGTTCCGGTGAAAGTCCGGAGCGACGCCTTAACGGGAGGAAGTTAACACCTAGGAGGCAAGGGCTTGCCCGCGAGGGTTGGTCGATTGGAAGCCTATGGTGAAGTATGAGCCTGAACGAACAGTGAAGCGTCTAAGAGGCTTGGAAGGTGCGGGACAGCGAGCCGGCGGTCGCGAAACCCAATACCCGTTGGTAACACCACTGAGTAGAGACGACAGGTAGCATACGAAGCTGCGTACACTTACCCACTGAGAACTCTCGGCGTCCTGGTGGTAACACCAGGTAGGAACCGATTCGGGGGAGGCCCCAGGAACCACAACGACGAGAG
>JBIKKR010000180.1:0-5653 GCA_044360225.1 Bdellovibrionota bacterium
GATCCGCTTTCAAGCATAGCAACTCGCGATTGGCTCGACTTCATGAGCCTAGCTAATTGCTTTTGAGTCACGCCGGCAGCCTTCCGTACATCCTTGAGCTTTTGAACGAGGCGGATCTTCAGATCGATAACCGCCATCTCTTCGTCAGAAAGATTAATGAACTTCTGCGTATCAGTAATTTTATAACCCGCCTTCTCAAGCCCCTCTCGTTTTGTCTTTTTCATATTCGTCTCCGATCCTGATCGTATCGTTTAAATCTAGCCTTGCACCGCCAAAGCACTTCATCAGGCGTCTTTTGAGTCTTCTTTGCAAAAACATCCGCAATGACCACAGCGTCTGAATCAAGCCGATCTATGACCCCCCAAGTTACTTGCGCCTCTGCGTCTACCACACGAAGTTCATGGCATCTCGGTCCAATACTTGGCATTGGTCGAGAATCAGGCATGGACAACAACTCACCGCGCTGAAGCATCCGCAGCAAGAAACCAGCTTTCCGTCTAGCCTCCTCTGATAACGGAGGGGTTTTAAGTTCTCCGCTCAGGAGTAATAACGGCTAACTATCCATGTAATTGATAATATCTCGAATCCGATATATGTGTCAAATGATTTTTGCTCCTGTGGCGAATGCCTCCACGTATGGCGTAATGCTTACTCTGAGAGCCTTCGCGTATGAGTCGAGTTTCTTAAGGTCGGGCTTAGAGCCCTTTACTCGTCCCTGAAGATAGGCCTTGAGTGCTTTGATCGCAATCTCCTTGTCGAGATATCGGAATGCGTCAACCACCGTGCGCTCTCGGTTAAAGATGCGAACCTGCGCATCTCCGAGCTTGGTCGTGGTGGCGCCAAGCTCTGCGTTGCGCATCCGGACTATTCTGACCTTCTCACGCCGCGGCGCCCTGCTCGAGTGCGGCACAGCGATCCAGTGCGCCCTCGGGAGTTGGTCTGTAAGCTCGTACATGGCGAGCGCCGAGATCAGACAGACGATACCATCTGGAATGCTTGTGGCGGTGACGATAAGATCTTCCCAGTCGATCGGAATGTCGGCGACGGAATCGGGGAACCGATAGAGCCCCTTGCCGACCCTCTCGATACGACCTTTCCTGCTATGGTAGGCAAGAAGGCTTGCGTACACCCCAAGCCCCTCTGCCTCACTCACCGTGAAGTAAGGCTTCTTCCGAAGGGGCTTCAGCTTTTCGAGCGTATTCTGGTCCATAGGATTATTTTAGCAAATGCACCCACAAGCAACACGTGGGTACATTTACTAAATACTTATTTGACCCCAAAGAATTCAGGATTTAGGAATAATTTCAGGGCTGTAGACCCCCCAGCTACTTAGGTGGATCCCCGCCAGCACCCAGCGATACCCCCTCTTCCACAGTGTGATGGATAACAATTGGATCCTCCGGCTATCCACCGGATCGCCTGGTATAACCTTAGCAGGTAGCAGGGTGGTGAAAACTGCTCCTCGCCCCTCGGTTACACAGGCTCATTCCGAACACACGAGTTCCGCTAAGCTGCCTTAGTTGACGATATCGCTTTCCCCAATTCTTTTGAGGAGATACCAAGAACAAAAAGCGCCTTACAGATCAGCTCTAAGCTGGCGTCAGAGGATCCGCTTTCAAGCATAGCAACTCGCGATTGGCTCGACTTCATGAGCTTAGCTAATTGCTTTTGAGTCACGCCGGCGGCCTTCCGTACATCCTTGAGCTTTTGAACGAGGCTGATCTTCAGATCGATAACCGCCATCTCTTCGTCAGAAATGTTAAGGAAGTTCTGCGTATCAGTTCTTGTATAACCTGCTCTCTCAAGCCGCTTTAGTTTTGTCTTTTTCATACTCGTCTCCGACGCGACGGAGGTGATTTAAGTTCTCCGTTCAGGAGTACTAACGGTTTGCAATCCATCTGATTGATAACATCTCGAATCCGATATATCTGTCAAATTGTCTTCGCTCGTGTTGCGAATGCCTCCACGTACAAGAAACTAAAAAATTATCTCCCCCCGAGAAAACAGCCGCGTCTCTCCTGTAAGTAGCACTGTTCTCTCTTTTAACTGGCAGGTAAGCTCGCCGCCCCGCTCAGAGAGCTGCCTAGCAAAAAGTATGCTCTTACCGAGCCGCGAGCTCCAGTAGGGTGTTAGAGCGCAGTGAGTCGCGCCGGTAACTGGGTCTTCATCTATTCCAATCTTTGGAAAAAAAGCGCGCGATACAAAATCCGCGCGCCTGCCCGGCGCTGTAACTACTACCCCCAAACCATCAAGCTCGCGTAACAGGGCAAGATTAGGGCGAATAGCTGCCACCTCTTCCTCCGAATCGAGCACAACAAACCAGTCGCGGGCATAAAGGACGGTACCCTTAGTAATTCCGAGCGCCTCAAATAGCGCCTCAGGTGCACTAACAACCTCGGGGTCTCGGCGCGGGAACTCAAGAGTGAAGCCATTGGTGCTTCTTGAAACAACTAGGGGCCCACTCTGCGAATTGAAGGTAATCTGTGAGTCCTTAGGTCTTAAAAAGTTTAAAGCGATCGAACCAGCTGCCAAGGTAGCGTGGCCGCACAGATCGATCTCCGCTTTCGGAGTGAACCAGCGCAAAAGCGGCTGCTGTTCCTGAGCCACAAAGAAGGCAGTTTCAGAGAGGTTATTCTCCCGCGCAATCTTTTGCAGGATATCATCTGGTATCCACTCGTTAAGCACGCATACCGCGGCCGGATTCCCTCGAAACAGCGTATCTGTAAATGAATCAACTATGTAAAGATCTATCTCCATATATTCCTCCATATTTTGGTAGCTATGAAGTAAACATACAGGGATAAAAGTGACCCAGATACAAAGCAGCCTAAATATGCTAAAATTGATCGTATTTGAATACTATATATCCAATTTATGAAAACGTTCGACCGATTAGACCGACACATCCTCAAGATTCTCGATACCGATGGCGTGATTTCTATCTCCGACCTGGCTAGAAAAGTGCACCGGGGGCGCGATACGGTCGCCTACCGACTCCGTCGGTTGGAGGAAACAGGAACACTCGGAGGTGTTGAGCCGATTATTGATCCGGGAGCCTTGGGGCTAGGACTCTTTAAAACATACTTAAGTTTCGCACGTTCACCAAAGAACGTTGAGCGAGTGCTCAAAGCGCTCCGCGCCCACCCGCATGTGTATTGCGCAGCGCGCGCGTTTGGGCGTTGGGACCTTATGTTCAACATGGTCTCCAAGGATGTTCGTGAATTCTCTGAGCTACGAGACGACCTATTGGCTCGATCAGCCACCGATATACGAGAAATGGAGTCTGCTGTTTTTACCGAGATGGTTTATTTTAACCGAAAATATCTCGGCGAAAAGCCCAGGTCATGGGTAGCGCTCTCAAACACGACAGACCGTGCACAAGATGCAGACTTTGATGTTTCATTTAAAAAAGTGATGCGCAGGATCTGCTTAGATGCTCGAACGAGTGAAACGAGCATCGCTCGCAGCGAACAGTTAACCCCAATTGTAGTGCGGACACGTCGCCAGCAAGCTGAACAAAATGGAGTTGTGATCGGCTATCGAGCTCGTTTTGATCGCAGCGCTTTTGAGCTCTCATCGTACAAGCTACACATTCAACTTCGCAGACATACATCGGAGGTGGTACAGAACCTACGAGATTTTGCAGAGCGTCACCCGCATGTCTCTCAGTTTATGCTGCATATCGGCGGTTGGCCTTGCGAAATGAATATTGAAGCTCACGACAATCGGCACGTAGCGCAGATTATCGATGAGCTCCGGGCGGAAAATGACGACGTGCTCGGCCTGATTGAGATCTCTCTTTATGAACGGGACAGCTTCTCTTGGGGCTTTGGCATGTCAAAGCTTCAACCAGATCAGGCGGCAAAACAGGCAAGCGACCGAAAAAGCAGCGAGCCAACAGTGTCTTTGGCTAGTATGGTTTAGCTAGTGCGGGGTGGTTATCACTTGAATCTAACAAGAGCAGTTAAGGCGAATGGAAATGATGCTCAAAGGCGCATGGCATTTTGAACCTTTCGGAGGCTCAACCCTGGAACCGTCACCTCTTCGTAGCGATGTGTTTCAGCTGAGGGTTACCCCGACATAGCTGCATAAGACGCTCAGCGTTTCCGCTTCATCGTGAGCCGATAGCACTCTCTGACCTCTCTCCTCTGCGACATGTACCTCTTCGTCCTAGAATAAATCTAAAAACTGCTCTAGCGGCTACTTCGGAAATAGTGGCTCCGATCGATTAAAAAGGCCACCTCTAATACTCCACCGGAAACGGATCCAAGCTACGCCATAGGTACCAGGTCGCGACGGTTCTCCAGGGCCTAAATCGCTCGCCGGCCATTTCAATCTGCGCCTTCGTTGCCGTGACGCCTTCTAGGTAGTGCTTCTCTATCGCTCTAATAAGACCTATATCTTGGGCAGGCCAGATGTCCGGTCGATGCAAATGAAAGATCAGAAACATCTCTGCTGTCCAACGACCGATTCCTCGAACGTCGCACAGGATCTCCATCAACACGTGATCCTCTAGTGCGCGAAAGCTTCTCGGATTGATCTCTCCGTTAAGAAAGTGCCCAGCAAGGTCGCGGATGTATGATGTCTTTTGCTTGGAAAGGCCACATGCCTGCAGAGCGCGCGGAGGGAGCTTGGCGATGATGTGCGGAGATATCTCTCCAGCTCGCTGTTCAAAGCGTTGCCACACCGACTGCGCCGCTTTGACTGATATCTGTTGACCGACTATGGCTCGCAGGAGCGTTTCGAAAGCCGATCCTCGAGAGGTCAACCTAACATCTTGATAAGTGTTAATGAGGCGCCGCATCACTCGATCGTGCTTCGCAAGGGTCTGGCAGGCGTCTTTCCAGTACGAAGGGACGCGCGATCGGGACATGAAAGCACTCCTGACTATTTGTCGTCGATCAGCGCTTCCAGATGCGGCAGAAAACGAGAGAAGCGTTCCTCAAGAAAGTCACGAACCGTATCAACCACTACCTGCGTAGACCGTTCTATCTCTACATTAATGGCATCCCCTTCGTGCTTCTGACCAAAGGTGGTGAGTTTAAGGGTCTCGGGGATAAACCAAACCTGAAACGTTCCTGCTTTCTTATCAACATTCGTTACCGTCAGGCTCGTACCGTTGAGGCCGATGTATCCTTTAGAGAAGATGTACCGGATGAAAGGCTCAGGCACGCGGAAAGTCATCACAACATTATTCTCGGGTCGATCGATACGCTCGACCGTACCCAAACAATCGACGTGCCCCGATAGTGGGTGCCCCCCGATCTCCGCGCCGTCTCGAGCTGCGCGCTCGATATTTACCTCATCTCCCTGCTTGAGACCTCCAAGACTAGTAACTCGCAGCGACTCACCCATGACATCAAATGAAACAAGACGTTCCATATACGAGGTTACGGTCAGGCAAACACCATCGACAGCGATACTTGCTCCGAGCTCAATCCCTACTTCTGCACCTTCGGGGAGTTTGATAGAAAACGTACGAAGATTAGGCCGCTCGATAACAGCCGCTACGGTACCTTTTCCTTTTATTATTCCGGTAAACATGTCGGGGAAAACAACGAACACATGCGCATGTTTGCTTTAGCAAAGTGCGCATAGGTGCACCACCGTACGCGTAGGTGCAACCCTGCTGGGGTCCAGGAGCTAGCGCCAC
>JBIKKR010000043.1:0-19268 GCA_044360225.1 Bdellovibrionota bacterium
CCCTGACTTTATAGAACCGCAACGGCGACCCACATCATCCGATTTGAGCGAAGTTGAATGGGAGCCTGGCAAGGTCCAACACGCACAGCTCAACAGCCGCGCCTGTTGCTACCGGATGGTATCGTCGATTTACGGTGTGAAATTGGCCGGCCACATGGTACACTGTCTCAATTAGAAAGGTGAGGACACATGGACTACAAATTTAAGATAAACGACCGCGTACGGAGGACTCCTTTTAACATCACGGTACCCAAAAGTAGTTTGGGGGTGTACGACAACGCTGAGCACGACATCGAGACAACCACCTATTCTGCCCGTGGATGTATCGGCACGGTAAAAAATCTGCGAGAGGAGACGACCTTGACTGCTCAAGAGTCGCGCTCGAAGTCGATCATGTTTCTTGTCCAGTGGGATAACGGAACGCTGTCGTACCATGGACCTGACGCGCTGCTCGGTGCGGCGTAGGGTGGTTGCATGATCTAACAGCTGAGATTCGAGCCAGAGGAATAGTCTGTGATTCCGAAATAGAAGGCTTACCTGCCAGGCTGCAAGCTTTTGACTTTGAGCTAACGGAGCATTCAAATCGCTAATAGGGGAACAACGGACTTGATCGGTGCATTCAACCACTTAAAGCATTGCACAGCGCGGGCAGTCGAACATTAGCAGCACTTATTAGGCTACCAAAGGGCGATTGTGGCACATAACGAGGATAAATACTGTGTGCCATTTTAAGGCCTGATTATGCTTCAGAATCCTTCAGTCAGCCAACCGAGTATCCAAGACCTTCGAACGCGCCTCCTAGAACAAGTCCTACAAGGCGGGGCTGCGGACGATAGAACTCAAACTCCAGGCATTCGCTTTCCAGAACCAGGTCAAACCCTTGCAATTATCTGGTCCGCAGCCTGTCGACGGATTAGTGGCGGCATTACGCACTGAAATAATGCTAGCTGAAGTCCTTTCATGGCATAGACAAATCATGGTGTTCGTAGCTCGGGCAAACGGCTTTGAATTTGTTAAAGCAAATTTGAGTGGCGTGCCAGGAGCAATTTGGAACCGTGAAAGAAATTATGAGCCTTGGGTCGATATTGCTCGTACACACGACAACAGAGAATTCCTTGTAAAAATTCGATTAGGGGGGTCTGGGTTTGATTTACCCGTAGATCTGCAACCTGATCCACAAGGGGCCTTGTCGGGTAACATAGTGCACCTCTTGATCTGCAAAAGAGGCAGTCGCATCACCATGGGAGGCTCTCCGGACGCTCCGGCGCACTTTGCTGTCGATACCGCTATTCAAGATTCCGCACGTCCCCAAACACAGTCATGGCGAACTCGTCTTAGCAACATGGTGCATTGGATCTCAGGTGGGCTACTCGGTAGTGAAGCTCCATTAGCGCCTAAATCAGGAATTAAAGTGGGAAGAGATAACAACCGCGGGTCAGCTACCCAGCAAACCGTTGAGTATTTGAGTATTATCCGTGATGCCATCAAAGATCTACATACAGCTCTGCAGAATGCGGATAAGCCCTCATAGTAATCACCGAGAACCCTGCAGGGTCTCTTTAACCCCTTGGCGATAGCGCAGTGGTGGTCCTAATATACCAGGACGTTGACCACACATGCCTGAATAAAAGCCATGAATACTCACTGCGCTGGATCCAGCAACCGAAACCTTATTCTTATTGCACTCACCAGCACAGCCATCGTGTGTGGTGCGGCGTGGCTTGCAGCCTACGACGACAGGGGGGGGCGACTCTCACTTATTGCACTCAAACCCCTGGTCGAAGGCATGCTACCGTGGGGACAATTCCTTGAGAATCGCTCCGATGTTCTCCTACAGTACACTCAATGGGCACTTCTAGGGTTTGGGGTGCTCGTCGCCACATCACCGCTCGTGCAGCGCACACGAGAGGTCTCTGAACGTGCGGCGTTCATCCTCGCCGGGCTTCTGGCGATGTGCGCTCAGATATTCTTGGGCCTCAGTCAAAACAGCGCGGGTATTTACTGCTATGCGACAAGCTTCGCGTTCATACTGGCCTATTTTCTGCTCAAAAAAACTTCATGTAATCCAACACCAATAGCCCGCCAACGTCTTACTGGGTGGGAAGTCGGTGCATTTATATCGCTTTTTGCCGTAGCGGTTTTTCTTCGCTTTTATGCGCTTAATTATCTCTTTGATTATTTTGAAGGCGAGGAGTCGCCCTTCTCCGGGGCGGGCACGGACCTGCGGGCATCAGCGCTCGCGAACATGGGAGACAGCGGCCCATGGTCACCCTTTGGACTCATCTACTATGCAATTCGCTACATAACTATCAATCTTTTTGGCACGACGCTCCTGACACTACGTTTTGGCTCGGCTGTGTCAGCCATGGTTATCTTCGGACTCACATACTTTTTTCTTCGCGATATCGCCGGACGTGGCGCGGCTCTCGCCGCGATAGCGATCCTGGCCATCGACGCAAAACAGATCAGTTGGTCGCGCTACGAGTTCCCTCACGGAGCAACAGCGTTGACTGCTGTGATGATCGCCTGGCTTACCTATCGCACCTTTTCGATGCGTAGTCTGATCTATCCCCTCCTCCTAAGCATCTTCATGGGGCTCTGCTTCCACCAATATCCATCGGGCCAGACGGCGGTAGCAATCCCGTGGCTCTACCTGACGTACCTTCTTATCTTTAACCGCGAACAAACGTGGAGGTTTTACGGCACTCGGCTGCTCTTCCTCGTTCTCGGTTCGACTTTGTGGTACTTCGGATCCTCTATAGCGTACTTCTTGGCGTACCAACGTTGGGCTGCTCCCTCGCTGACCAGTCACTATGATTCGCGTGTGGGATGGAAGAATCCTGAAGCCTCAGGATCAATCGTTGCCCTTGCATCGATACTGTTCGAGATGCTGCTGCAGAACGCGCACGAACTGTACGGTTCTATGATTTACCGCCTGCAGCTCAGCATGCCACCTCAGGACCTGGTGCCAACCTTCTCTCACGTTACGAGCCGTACAATCTTCCTTCTCGCTCCTGCGTTCGTGTTGCTTACCGGAGCTTACTTCCTACGCAACATCAAGTGGAAGCAGGGAGCGCTCCTACTGGCATGGGTTGTCGCCGCATCAGCTCCCTGCCTTCTCTCGAATCAAGGATTTCCGCGGCGTGCAGCAACTGTATTCACTGCGTTTATCTGTATGGCTGGAATAGGCTACTGGTTATGCCGTCGGATGCTCGCGGAGATCTGGGGAAAACCGTGGCGTATCCTCGCGCCATGTATTGAGATCCCTGTGGTCTCATGCTTAGTGCTTGCAAGCGCACATCAGTGGCTTTCCACACGTACGATGCGGATTGCTGAACCAGGAGATATGGAGGTACTCAGAACGGTACGGAAGATGCTCCAACCGGGCACACTGGTGTTCTTTGATTATGATGACCACTACATGCCCGGCCGTATGACGTATCTCCTCCTTGACGATCTCGACCGTCCAGAAAACCGTCCGATCACGTGGGCTGTAGTGAATGCGATCCACCCTGTATTTATGCCATCCGCAGAAAACCCTCTCAATGCCCCGAAATTAGTCAAGCAGTCACTCCAGTACCGCTGGTCGAAGTTGCGCCACCATATTCCAGAGATTGAAAGCTACAGTGGTTGGAAAAAATTAGTTTTCATCTCTGAGCGCATGCCAAGCACAAAAGACGCAGAGGGCTTCGACCGACGCATGGAGATGATCACCCGCCACTGTACTAACCACAAGGAAATCATTCTGCCGTCGAAAATCGCGTTTTATCACATCTTTAAGATCGTTGAATGCGACCTGCCCGCACAGAGTATTCCAGAGGTACCTACCCAGAGCGCTCCGTAACGAGCCCGAGCTCCCTGCTCGAATAGACGCAACTTTTTGGTTCTTTCTTCGATTATTCGTTTTACGTTAGCCCCTTAGTAAGGGGCGGATTTGCGGAGCAAATCCGGGGTAAGGGAAAACTAACTATTCTCCCAGATAGCGCATCCCCGATTAGGGGATGACAAGAAAGAAAGCCCCGCAATTATGCCACTTTTGCGGAAGTATTCCGGCTAGTGACTTTATACTGCAGTGAATAGTTACGATTATTGAGAGAAAGGACCACAGTATGCGCCACCCTAACACACCCGGCACAGACGGAAGGCCCCCGACGAGCGTTCCTGCGCTTCAGTACGCGACCTCGCGACCCTCCTGGTTTTCGAGCTGTCTTGAGATCCTGTTGCCTACTGCGTGCCTCGTGTGTTGCAGGCCTGTGCGGCATACCTTGGTGTGCTACCGGTGCCGCCCGCCACTTCCTGACCTAACTGACACAACTACGCGTAGCTGCAAGCGATGCTTTAGCCCCCTGGGCGCCGGTAAACTCTGCGATAGCTGTGAAACCTGTTCGCTTTTCCCACCTTTGACCGATTCGATGCGTTTTCTCTGGGAATACGACGGACTAGCGCGTGACCTGATTCGCGCAATCAAGTATCGTCCCAGCATCTCTCTTGCAACTATGGCTGGCCAACTACTGCGCGATGCCGCTGGTCATCTATTTGATCGTAGTGATTGGGATATGATCATCCCCGTCCCCTCTTCTCACGCTATGTTTCGTCGCCGCCTCTTCCACCCTTGTGTTGAGCTAGCCCGTCCCCTTGCTCGAGCTAGAGACATCCCACTCGTGCAGGGGCTGCACCACAACAGTCGGCGCGCGCCCCAGGCATCCCTGAGCCACCATGATCGTCTACTCCGATTGAGCAAACTCTTCACCCTCACGAAACGCTGCAGTCCCCGTGGTCAGCGCATACTTCTTATTGAAGACGTGATCACAACAGGAGCTACTATCAGCGCCGCTGCCGCCCTCCTCCAGAGGTCCGGGGCAACTCGAATCGATGTCCTTGCCCTAGCCCGAACCAGGGTCTGGAGTAGATTCAGGCGGCGGCTCCACGATGAAGCCAGCCTCATTCAATTTTGAAAAAAATCACTCGCGCAGGGTTTAGTTTCCATCCTCCGTAAATTCCGTTTTTAGGGTAACCTCTCTCCCATGACGTATACAACACCGACCGACGCCCTCACCCGCTTCCTTGAGATCATGACGGCTCTCCGCAATCCAAACGGAGGCTGCCCCTGGGATCTCAAGCAAACATTCGAAACCCTCAAACCCCTCGTGATAGAGGAAGCGTACGAGGTGGCTGACGCGGTAGAGGCTGGGCCGCAGGCGGTCTGTGAGGAGCTTGGTGACCTCATGTCACTAATCGGGCTCTTTTCGCAGATTGCGAGTGAACAGTCGCTCTTCTCACTCTCCTCAGTCTTGGGCGGTATCTCCGATAAGCTTGTGCGACGACACCCGCATGTGTTCGGGGAAACGAAGGTGTCAGGCACCGACGAGGTGCTGAAGAACTGGGAACAGATCAAACAGGAAGAGCGTAAGACCTCATCCGAAGAGACTCCTAAGGGATTACTCGATGGCGTGCCGCGCTCACTTCCGGCGCTCCTCAAAGCCCACCAGATAGGCTCCCGTTGCGCTCGGGTCGGTTTCGACTGGGGTTCAAGCGATGGAGTGACGGATAAGATCCGCGAGGAGCTTGGTGAGTTCTTGCATGAGGCTCAAGACCGTTCACCCTCCGAGGCCACACAAACCCATTCCGGTAGGGACTTTGAGGAGTTCGGGGATCTCCTATTCACGCTGGCACAGTACGCACGCCACATGGGCTTCAATGCCGAAGAGGCGCTGCAACAGGCAAATTCGAAATTTATAGCTCGTTTTCGTCACGTTGAGCGTCTCGCGCGGGAGCGGAAAGGTGACAAACCTCTCTCGGAGCTATCGCCCGACCAGCTTGAGGAGCTCTGGAGGCTCGCAAAAACGCAAATAAGCTAATAATTTGTAGTATTTTAGCAACATAGCTACCGAAAGTTACCGGGCCTCTACTTGTTACAAGGATAGGCTTTAGTATAGCATACAGGATGTCATTTTTGCTTCCTAAGAGCAGGATTTAAAACGGCTTAGATACATATCAAGAGACACAATGCTTAACGCCATGAAAAACGAAACCGCTGATTACAAGGTAGCTGACATTAAGTTGGCAGACTGGGGCCGTAAAGAGATTGAGATGGCCGAGAAAGAGATGCCAGGACTCATGGCGCTCCGAGAAGAGTACGGCAAGCAGAAGCCACTCAAAGGTGCTCGCATCGCTGGGTCGTTACACATGACGATCCAGACAGCTGTACTTATCGAGACCCTCATCGAGCTCGGAGCAGAGGTTCGCTGGTCAAGCTGCAATATCTTCTCAACTCAAGATCATGCTGCCGCGGCGATCGCAGCAGCTGGGATTCCAGTTTTTGCCTGGAAGGGTGAGACTGCAGAGGAATACGACTGGTGTCTTGAGCAAACTGTAAGGTTCGGCAACCAGGGGCCAAACATGATCCTCGATGATGGTGGTGATTTAACCATTCTCATGCACAGTAAGTATCCAGAGATGATGAAGGATGTCATCGGTATCTCTGAAGAGACCACAACAGGCGTTCACCGACTCTACGAGATGATGAAGAAGGGCTCGTTGAAGGCGCCTGCCTTCAACGTGAACGATTCAGTGACCAAGTCCAAGTTCGACAACCTCTACGGCTGCCGCGAGTCACTCGCTGACGGCATCAAGCGTGCAACAGATATCATGGTTGCAGGTAAAGTAGTGGTAGTTGCAGGATTCGGAGATGTGGGTAAGGGAAGCGCGCACTCAATGCGTGGTCTCGGCGCTCGAGTACTGATCACTGAGATTGACCCAATCTGCGCCCTGCAAGCTTCAATGGAGGGTTACCAGGTGGTAACGATGGAGACTGCTGCGCCTATCGCTGACATCTTTGTCACTGCTACCGGCAACGTAAACATCATCACTGAAAAGCACTTCAAGATGATGAAAGATGAGGCTATTGTTTGCAACATAGGCCACTTCGATAACGAGATCGATATGGCGTGGCTCAACAAGAACACCAAGAAGGTGACCGTTAAGCCTCAGGTTGATAAGCACCTCTTCTCTGATGGCCGTGCGATTATCGTTCTGGCAGAGGGACGCCTGGTCAACCTTGGATGCGCTACCGGCCATCCAAGCTTTGTAATGTCGACCTCGTTCACCAACCAGACTTTGGCGCAGATTGAGCTTTACACCAATAAGGGCAAGTACCCAATCGGTGTATACGTTCTGCCAAAGGCACTTGACGAGAAGGTCGCTCGTCTGCACCTTAAGAAGCTTGGCGTTCAATTGACAGAGATGACTGATGAGCAGTCCAAGTACCTCAGTATATCCAAGAACGGGCCGTTCAAGCCTGAGCATTACAGGTACTAGGCTCCTGTCTTTTGCGAGCTTTTTAGACGGGGCTGATCTCTTAGGTGAGACTGGCCCCGTTTTTGTTTGATATCGCCGGTATCGGAACGCCAACTTTTTAGTTCGCCCCACCTGGGCCAGGTAGGAGCCCCGTGAGGGTCGAGGGTCAGAGATTCTTTTCGGCGGAGCAGAAGCTCCGCGGTCCGAGAAGAGCACGGTCGAAGCGGTGACCAATAGCCACCCTTATGATGGAGAATTGGTCGAACCTAGATCCGGCCCAATCGCTATGTAGATCCCCGCTGCTATCAGGAGTGCAGCAGGGATGTAGCGCACATGAATCGGTTCGTTTAAAAAGAGCGCCGCGAAGAATGCTGTAATTAAAATACCAAAGCCCGCGATCATGTCGTATTGGGCAACTGGAATTTGCTTAATCGAAGATATGTAAAGCCAGAATCCAAGTATATTAACCGCGCCAAACACGACAAAACCTCCGAGCTGCCTCATGTTGGGCAGGAAAAATCCCGCACGACCTTCTACGAGAAAATGGGCAAGACCTCCACCAAAAGAAACAACAAGTCCTGCGAAGGCGATAAACAGAAATCCGGGAATATCAACTCCCAATCGCTTGACAACAGGGCCAAGAGCCGCATAACAAGTAACAGCAAGAAGAGCACTTACATATGGAAGCATAGATCAACACCCCTTAAGATCGCGCTCAAGGATCTCGTTTAAACCATCAAATGAGCCGTTGGACATAACAAATACAACATCCTCAACACTTCCACCCTCCCGGTCACGAGGAACCTCATGCCAGATGAATTGACGGATCTCCTCAATAGTATCCAGGCACCTAGAGGGTATACCAGAAGCTGAGATCTCCTTACTGAGGGTGGCCACGTCGATTAACTCGATCCCAGCATCGATAGCACGCGCCTGCACATTCTTGAGGATAACGTGGTCAGCTCGCCTGAACGCCTGCACGTATGCTTGCTCAAAGACCTTTCTGCGCGATGTATTCGACCGCGGCTCAAAAACAGCCCAGAGACGCGCCGCTGGGAACGCTTCTCGAATCGCGTCCACCGTCTGCGCAACCGCTGTCGGATGGTGCGCGAAGTCCTCAATAAGCACCACGCCGTTTTTCTGGGCTCGCACCTCCTGACGACGCTTTACGGAACGGAATGCTGCTAGATACTCACTCGTTTTGCCCAGCTCCATGCCGATAATCTGTGATACGATAATCGCTGCAAGCGCGTTTCGTGCATTGTATTCCCCAAGCATCGGGATCTCTACCGTGCATCCACCAAGCCCTGGTCCCGTAACGGTCACCCTTTGCCCCATGCCAACGACCTCTCGAGTGACGATAGTAAAATCGGCCTCAGGATCTGCACCAAAGGTTAGGATCTCGCACTGCGCAGTTGACTTCCAATCAGCGACGAGCCGCTTCACTCGCGGGAAGTCTATGCAACACACAGCAGTTCCGGTCCTCTTGAGGCCAGTGACGAGTTTGGTAAACTCTGCCTCTATCGCTTCTACGTTTGCATAGATATCGGCGTGATCGTACTCAATCGCATTGACGATCACCGTATCCGGTGTGTAGAACGAAAACTTAGGTACTTTGGCGAAGAAGGCACTGTCGTACTCGTCACCTTCCACAACGGAGTAACCACCTGTTCCGACCGCGAGACTCTGTGGGAGTCCTTGCGCAATCCCGCCAACGAAATACGAAGGCTCGCGACCATCTTGCAATAGCAGAGTTGCAATCAATGCCGTAGTCGTCGACTTTCCATGAGTTCCAGTAACGACGATCGAGTGCTTCCCGGCAATCGCTACTTCTTGGAGAATCTTTGGGAAACACGTGTAGGGAAGATTCCTCTGCTCAACCACATCCACTTCAGGATTGCCGTAGCTAATAGAGTTACCGATCACAACCAAATCGGCATCATGAGGCACATTACTCGGTTGGTACCCCGTAAGCGTCTTGACCGCTGATGAGGCTAAGAGGCTCTTCATCGGCTCATAGAACTCCTTGTCACTGCCAGTGACCACGAAACCACGCTCTGCGAGGACAACAGCTATCTGCGCCATCGCTACTCCACAGACCCCAATAACGTGGATACGCGCTCCTGTCGGCAGAGAATGCAAACTGGCTGTATGAGCTACAGTAAAGAAATCTTTTGGCATGACATGCTGCTCCGTCTTTAATACCCTACACGAAGAGGCCTCATCACCTCAGTGACAGAGCTGCGGGTATACCAGCGAGAATCTCGGAATCTGCGCCGTGAAATACCCTCCCCCTTTACGACTAAAAATATACGTTCCTCGCATAGAACCTACGGGATCCTTAATTACAGTAGAGCTCGTGTACTCAAAGTGTTGACCAGGCTCAAGGATCGGCTGCACGCCAACTACCCCTGGGCCCACTACCTCTCCAACCTGTTCACCCGCAGATTCAATAAGCCAGTGGCGCTCCAAGAGCTGCACCTCCTGCTCAGAGCAGTTCTCGATCCGAACCGTGTAAGCGAAGGCAAATACACCTTCCTCCGGCTTTGACTCGTCCTCAAGGGGTGCGGGACTTACTGAAACAACGATAGATTGAGTAGTTTGGGTAACAGTGCTCACAGCAAAAAGTCTAGCGTACCATAGGACAGTAGGAAAGATTACCTGTGACCACAATGTCGTCGGCCTGCGATAGTTGGAAGAATTTTATTCCGGCTGGTCTGAATTAAGGTTAGACTCTATGAAAGGGATTTTGTAACACGCCCTACTGTTATAACGCATGCTGCACACACTCTTACCTCTCAAGCCCTACCGAAACGCCATCACCCTAAGCCCTGTAGCAGGCGAGATACGCACAGCATGGTCATTAATGCGACGGTCTCCCCATTGGGCGCCGTTGGCTCAAGAGATCGGCAAGATCTCCAAAAGCCTCGCACGTCCCTGCGCGGTGACCCTCATGGAAGAGGTTGTCTCGATCGACCTGCCAGCTTCCGTTACTCCGCGCGGCTTTGAATCTCTACTCCGCAAACTCCTACCGTGGCGAGTCGGTCCGTATCAGATAGGCTCGACGTTCATCGATTCAGAGTGGCGCTCATTCCTTAAATGGCGGCGGCTGCTCCCACTACTGGGCGACCTACGGGGTGCCCGAATTGCCGATGTCGGATGCAGCAGTGGGTACTTCCTCTTTCGGTTAACGGCGCTACAACCAGAGCTTCTCGTCGGATTTGATCCTATCGAGCGGTGCTGGCTCCAGTTTGGCCTCTTGCAAGCATTGGCCAGGCTCCCCAACGTAGCTTTTGTTCCTTCCGGTATAGCCACCGTTGATAGCTTCCCTGAGTTCTTCGACCTTGTTCTGTGTATGGGGGTCATCTATCACCAACGCGACCCATTTACCGCCTGCAAAAAACTTTTTGCCACAGTGAGACCGGGCGGGAGAGTCTTCTTAGAGAGTTTAGTGATACCGGAATCAGGCTCACACCTCCTCATTCCTCGTGAACGCTACGCCAAGATGCGCAACGCCTGGGTGATACCGACACCCGAAGCGCTTGCAACACTGCTCATGCGCGCCGGATTTACTGACCCCAAGCTGCACACCTTTGGCCCGGTTACCCCCGCCGAACAACGACGAACCGAGTGGGCGCCCTATGAGAGCCTCGCAGAGTTTCTTGATCCAAGCGATCCAACCAAAACTATCGAGGGATATCCAGCTCCGCACAGCGCCCTGGTCATCGCGCAAAAGAAATGACCCTGGTCCTGTCTAAGCCACCTGTCATTAATTCCTATGCGGGAATGTTTACCTGCACGAGTACGTGATTTGGCAAAATGCGAAAGTCTTTCCCATTTTCAGACCCGCAACTCTTTGTAGGTTAATACCCAGACCCTACCAGCAGCTCTTCAATCGATAGATCGAGCGCCTTTGCGAGCTTTGCGATCGCTCCGATACTTATATTTTGTTTGCCATGCTCTACGGCACTTATGTACGCACGATCAAGATCCGATGCATCGGCCAATTCCTGCTGACTCAAGCCACGCAGCTTACGATACTCATGCACTGAGTGACCTAATTTCCTCAAGAAAAGCGCCAGTGCATTCTCAGCATTGAGCAATCCACACACCTGCCGAGCCACAGTAACGGCCTCTTGCGGATCCAACGAGAACGCATCAGCCTTTACCGTCGCGGCCAATTCAGGCTGATTGATAAACGCAGCACCTCCCAGCAAGATCTTTGGCCCGGCCGGGATCTTGCGAAGTTCCAAGACCACCTTCTGCGCCACCGGCACAAGCGATGTGAGCGACACAGAGATGCACACTAGGTTAGCGCCACGCGCTTTGGCATACGGCACCAGGTGATCAGTTGGCACATCTGCCCCGAGAAAATCCACTTCCCAACCATCGACCACGAGAAAATCAGCGATGGCCTGAGCACCGAGGAAGTGTTGATCACCCTCAACAGAGCTCACGACCGCTTTAAGCCCAAGCCTCAACCTGGTCTTTAGCATCCCACGCAAACGAGCCATCTGCCTAAGCGTTATCTGAGTAGCAATATGTTCCTGTGGTATCGAAACATCACCACGATGCCACCTCGCTCCTACCTCGACCTGCGCTGGCATTAACACATCCAGGTACAGTCGTGACGGGATTACCCCAGCTGCCAGCCCCTGGTCGATGACTTTGTGCGCCTTCTCGGCATCTCCCGAGAGGATCGTATCTGTGTAGTCCCTTGTGAGCTTCGAAATTACCTCTGTGTCCATCTCTATACCCGCGTTATTGTGCCCCTATATTGGCAGGGCGCCGCAATTCTCGTCCATTTTAAGAGGCCACAAATGGGCGGGAATGGCTGTTTTCATTGAGTTTTGCAACGCTGGCCCACGCATTTGTATCCTGATCGAAACTTCGGCAGGACAATTGCGATGCCCTGCTATACTCGCCATCTGGTTTTGCATCTATCCCACAATATGGTACCATCTGATGAGTAAATACACCAGAACTAGTAGGTTTGCTTGTTAAAGTACACAAACGTGTCGGGGCGTAGATGGCTGCAGCCCATAGCAGCTCTGGTCGAGGTTAAGAGGCCATAAATGCGCGGGAATAGCTGTTTTTATTGAAGTTAGCGACGATTGCCCGCGCATTTGCATCCTTACGGGGCTTCGCCAGCATATCACATACGTATGGATAAGCGCGCTGTACACCTCGCCACACTTGGCCTGGCCCCCGACGCCTCCTGGGAGGAGGTGACGCAGGCCTACAAAGACCTAATGCGTGTCTGGCATCCTGACCGCTTTCAGGGCGATGAACGCCTCCGGAAGAAGGCGGAAGCCCAGGCACAGAGAATTAACGCCGCGATGAGTGAACTGCGCACGTTGGGCAAGGAGCACCAGAAGGCCACCCGGCAACATACAAACCAACATACAAACCAACGATCCGCCTCAACCACCCAGACAGACAAGACAACCCAAGCATCACAGCACGGTAGAACACACCGCTCAGCAAACTCCACCAGTCGCTCATCATCAGCAGAGCGTCAGAGCTCACATTCCTCGTTTTTAATCGCCCCGCTCTATATACGGCAACGATTCACGACGAGCCTCGTGAGGATACTAGCATCGAGTGCCATCTTCTATATCTGCTATACCGCACTCAACACCACCAGCGCCTCTCCTCGCCAACACGCTGCATGCCTCGCATTGGCCTTTCTTGCGCTCGATTTCGGAGTGCGCAACTTAACCGTTATGGTCTTACCCAAACCAGTCATCTCAATCGAACGAAACGGCCTGTTTTTCCTAAAAACAGGGAGGCTCGGGTGGTCAGATATCGAAGGTGCCTGGCCTGTGCTCTCGCCGCGCTACCAGCAGTTGAGCCTGATGCTTTCGCAACACTACCTGAGCAAGCGCAACGTATTCATCCGCATGCTACTGCACTTTCGTCGCTGGGCGAAAACGCCCCATGTCATCATTCCGTTTAACGGACTAACAGCCGATCCCGTAGCAGTGATCAACGCAATGCGACTCCGACAGCTTCACCAAGACGTCACGATTGAGGAACCTGCTCACCAACCGCGAGGGCTGCTCATGGCAACGATGGTGGTAAGCGCACTCTGCGTCGCTGTCGCCGTTACCAGATGCGCCATGGGCTTGTCAGCTTCCCCGATCGAGTATCTCCCCTACTTCATACTGGTCGGACTAGCTAGAGCCACGGGCGTGGTCTTGCGGGTATTGAGAAGTTAAACCTAAATTCTGCTGTTGCGGAGCAGAAACGTACGCGCATCAGAGAACGCAAAGAAGAAGCAATGCTCACGATGCGTTGAGAGAAGCGGTGTCAGGGCAGTAATGTGGCTTTCGGCTATCGAGTTGCAAAGAATGGAAAACTCACGAAGAACGCTAAGCAGCAACGGTGTATCGCTGTCATGCCTGAGAAGCGAGCTGACATCATAAGACAAGAGTTGATTCTTCACAGATTGTGCGGTATTTTTCCATCGATTCATTCGTCTTTTTGCCACCTTAGCTCAGTTGGTAGAGCATCTCATTCGTAATGAGAGGGTCACGTGTTCGATTCACGTAGGTGGCTTACTCAATCTGCACATCATCTCATCATGCTCTCACAAAAAATTCGTTCATCGACATCTGCTCTTGTGCTCTCGCTTGCGTCAATCGTCGTGATTGGAATCGCAGGCGCTCAAGAGGGGTTGGCACAGCAGAAGTTCAGAGTTGGTGTTCTTGTGCCGCTATCAGGGGCTCTCTCCGAATACGGCGTAGCTGCTAAAAATGGCTTTGAGATCGCGAGGCAGGAAAGCCCTGAGCTTTTCAAGAACGTGGACTTCGTCTTCGATGATACGCAGTACGACAGCAAGAAAGCGATCTCGGGACTTCAAAAGCTACGATTCAAGGATGGCATTTCAGCTGCATACGTGTGGGGATATGGACCGAATCAAGCTGTTAGTCCCATCATTGAAAAGCAACAATTTCCATTGTTTGCTGTGTCTAGTGAGCAAGCTATATCTGCAAGCAAGAAATATACGACTCGCTTCTGCTATCACATGGGAAGTATGGCCGAAGTGCTGATTGAATACTTACGAGCCAAAAATGCGAAGAATGTCGGTATCGTAAAAGGGGAGCTGGCGTTCTTCAACGGATTGATCGAAGAGCTGGAAAAGAGGCTGCGAGCAGATGAATCGATTTCAATCGTGGAATCTCTGCAATCAGATGAATCGAACTTTAAGACAACAGTAGCGAAGCTTCGAGGTAGAAAGTTTGATGCACTCGGTGTTTTCTTGGTGTCAGGACAAATTAGTCAGTTCTATAGAGAGATGCGTCAATTTTCTCTTAGAGTCGATACTATCGGCACTGACCTCTTTGACAGTATGAACGAAGTCAAACAGTCTCAGGGAGCGATGGTTGGCGCTGTCTTTGCGGCACCTTGGATCGATACATCGTTCATAGAGACTTATAGGAAGCGATATGGCAACGACGTGCAAGCAGCTTGGGCTGCTAACGCATACGAGTTCGCTAAGCTCACGGGAAGGCTATTTGGAAACGAGCATCAAAAGTTACCTGCGGATGAGATTATTAAACGCTACACGTCGAATAGGGACGAGCAAGGTAGTTCATCTCGCTTCAAATACGAGGAGTCTGCAGACGGCTCTGGCTTTAACTTCAAGGCTGTTGCTCGAAGAGTTGAGGCCGATCGAATCGTTAATGTTACTCAGTGAGGAGCGGAAGAGGTTGAGTCAGTTTTGCGTCAGTTCAAAAGTTAGCTGCTTAAGACGTTGCTCGACTCTGATTTATTAGCTATTTTACGCAGAATTCGAAGTGACACGATGTCACGATTAGACGGCTGTTACTCTGAGTCCTACGCATGCGCTTCTTACAGGCAACAGCGGCCAATCATCATCATGCGCGAAGCAGGTTCGGGCGTTACATAGCTCCGATCCTAGGTGTCTATGTGATGCTACTTCTTGCTCTCCCTACTTCGGCATGTGCAGATACAAAATCGCCCACTCCTATATTTCACATCGGAGTACTCGCTCCCCTCTCAGGTCCAGCGGCTGATTATGGAGTCGCCATTCAGAACTGCATCGAGCTGGCTCAACGCGATCGTCCCGACAACTTTACCAATATCCGATTCCACTTTGAAGACGTTCCGTACGATCCAAAAGCCTCGATCTCTGCCTACAGAAAGCTGGTTAATACAGATAAAGTCGATGCAATACTGGTATGGGGTGTCACATTTTGTAAGGTCATCGCCCCACTCGCAGAGAGCCACAAGACGCCCATGATAGGACTGTGTCTTGATCACACTATCGCAGCAGGGCGCCGGTATGTGCTGCGCTTCATCAACACAACCGACGAGATCATGGGCGCGCAGGCCGAGTACCTCCATGCTAGGGGCATGGACCGAATAGGACTCCTGCAAGCCGAGCACCCATACCTGGAGGAAGTCGCGCAAGCGCTGCAACGCAATCTTCGCCAGGGACAGTCACTCGAGTTGATCGATCGAATACCGAATACTGATATGGACCTGCGCTCTCAGGTCATCAAGCTGCTCAAAAGGAGAGACGATTTCGATGCAATCGGCACGTTCCTCTTTTTAGGTCAGACGTCTACCTTCTATCGACAGGCGCGCGCACTCGGATTCTCTGTACCGACGTTCGGTACTAATTTTTTTGAAGTACACGCTGAAATCGAGGCCAGTCAGGGTTCAATGGATGGCGTGGAATTCTCAAGTATCTCGATTAAGGAGCCCTTCCGAAAACGGTACAGAGAGATATTTAAACGCGAAAACTCGCTCTCTTTTGGCGCTGCCGCGTATGAGTTCGCTGTGGTAGCGGGCGAGCTGTATAATCGAGAAGTGAGAACGTTGACAGCCGATCAAGTCATGGAGAAGCTTTCATCGCAGGGCCCACGCGAAGGTATCGCCTCAGGGCCCTATCGCTACATCAACACCCCGGAAACCGGACAGTACTTTCAATTTCCAGTAGTCATCAAGAAGGTCAAGGGCGATCGATTTATAGAGGAGCGATGATGCGTTACCTAACGTTACTCATAACTGCGCTGTGCGTGCATACGACTCAGACCCTGGCTCAAGATCCGCAAACAATCCCTATCAAGGTTGGCGTTTCCACTGCCCTCTCGGGCGACGCCATCGCGCACGGAACGGATATCAAAAACGCCCTGACCCTTATGAACGACCTTATAGGAGCGGGTAAATACAAGCTCATCTTTGAGGATGAGCGGTGCGATAGCCGCGCTGCGGTAAACGTAGCGCAGAAACTGATAGCCGTTGACAAGGTTCGGTATGCGCTCGGTTTCTCATGTAACAGCACCCTACTAGCCACAGCGCCAATCTACAGCCGTGCTGGCGTGGTTGTAATTACGTCCGAATTCCGGGTTCCCTGTCGTGCCATTAACACTCGAATCATTCCGCGTATTTGATATGGCAGTTAGTAGCGGCAAAGACCCTGTGGAATTCTTGAGCTCAACCAAGTTCTCTGGCGGTCTGGTACCTGACTTCTATTTTGATCAGTACGGCGCTGTCCAGGGAATCAACTTCGAGATGCAACGGATCGATAACGGCAACGTGGTCAGGATACATGAGTGGTGATGCGCAGTAGAAACTCGACAGCAGCCGTCCCTAACGAGCCAGCGCCAGAATTGCACGGATTGAGTGATGCGCTTCGAGCGGGTGTCGGAAGTGCTTATCCATTAAGATGGTATAACGGTTGCGACGCCCGATCCGCTCCTTGCGAATGTAGCCGGCGTCTTCTAGCTCCGTGACTATGCGAATCACTGCCCGCTCCGTGATTCCAACTGAGGCGGCAACATCACGCATGCGAACCTCAGGATCCCGCGCTAGACAGATGATTACGTGGCTGTGATTACTGAGAAAGGTCCATGTCTGAGCCTGTCGTGCCGAATCGGCGGAGCGCTGATCTCCTGCGGGGCGTTTCGTTGTTGATGACTTTCTCGGCATGTCTACTTTGTTAGTAATATCAGGTGGCTGCTCGCACTACGAGCACCACTACTTCGCTTCATACTACACGTGAAACACCAATCTTTCCACCGTACTTTTATCGAGCCCCTTTACAATGACTGAGAGAGCATGTAACCTGACGCATGTAACACACTTCAGGTATTGTATGTCATATAACTCTATCTTCGTATCCTCTAGTCTACTGAGCCCCATGACTCTCTCGTTCTGTCTCGGCGCGTTCGCACGCTTTGCAAAAAGTGAGCTCACTGTCCCAAAAGATACATACGCAGCGATATCGTTGTTTCTACTCTTCGCGATAGGATTCAAGGGGGGGCACGAACTATCTCATGCCGCATTTGCGTCGCTTCTCGCTCCAGGAGCCGTAACTATCCTACTAGGGATCATCACGCCCCTCACAGCCTACGCAATCCTGAGAGGAGTAGGAAGACTGCCGGTAGCTGATAGTGCTGGCGTGGCTGCTCACTACGGATCGGTCTCGGCTGTCACGTTTATCGCCTCCCAGACATTTGTCTCGGAGATGATTCTTACTCATCCCGGACTCCCTCCACTTGAGGGGTATCTGCCAACTCTGGTAGCCCTCATGGAGAGTCCTGGCATTCATGTTGCTCTTGCACTAGGGGTTTTTCTCGGGAGTCGAACGAGAGATCGTTCAACGGCGAGTCTGCTGCACGAAATTGTCACCGGTCGCACGATGGTACTACTCGTTGGCGGATTAGTTATCGGCAGCCTTATGGGGAATAAGAACTGGGAGGCCATTGCCCCCCTATTTGATCCTGCCGGCGGCGTCTTCAAAGGGCTATTATGCATATTTCTGCTCGAAATGGGCATGTCAGCTGCCGCCCGATTCGGCGAAATTAAAAGGGTCGGTTGGTTTATGGTAGCGTTTGGAGTAACGGTACCGCTGCTTCACGCCGCAATCGCAATACCACTTGGCCACGCATCTGGATTGAGTCTTGGAGGCACTGCGGTTCTGGCGACGATGGCTGCGAGTGCATCGTACATCGCAGCGCCACCTGCTGTACGAGCGACTTTGCCAGATGCGAACCCTGCATACTACCTCACTTTAGCACTAGCCATCACCTTTCCATTCAACATCCTCTTTGGGATACCGCTCTATTTTCACGTAACGGAGATGTACTTCAACTTCTATTCATAAGGAGACGCTATGAAACAATTACATCAGGCTCGACTGTTGACGATACTCGCCGAAGCGAATCTTGAGGATACGCTGCGCGATCGCATAAAAGACTGGGGAGTATCTGAATACTCAGCTACACAGGTCATCAGTCGATTGGCATCAAATGGCGAATCGCTCGACAGGGACAAACTGCTTGTACGAATCGAGGTTGTGGCGTCGCCTGGTATCATCGACAGTATTTTTAAAGCCCTACACACAGAATATCCTGAATGCGGTTCTGTGACCTGCTATGTGTCAGACGTGGTAACATACCACTCTGGAACTTCAACTCCGCGGTCGTCGCACCGCATGAAACGCGAGCAATTCTGGGCAGATCATTTGATAACCATCTAAGGACGTGTCTTATTTATGAACATACAAGTAGCACTAGCATCTGGCGACGGAATCGGCCCTGAGATAACGCAAGCTGTTTTATCAATCGTTAAGGCAGCAGGAGCGCCCATTACCTTTATCCCGGTCGAAATGGGGCACTCGGTGTTTCAGCGCGGATTTTCGAGTGGCATGACACCTGAGGCTAAGGCTACGATCGAGCGACTTGGCCTCCTCTTTAAGGGCCCGATGGAAACCCCTAAAGGCAAGGGGGTGAAGAGCATAAACGTAACTGCACGCAAAGTGTGGAATACCTACGCCAATAAAAGGGTCTTTCGTTCACTCCCGGGGGTGGATACTCCTTTTTCCCGGGCGGGCATCCCGGTTAATATCACGATCGTCCGCGAGAACATCGAGGATACTTATGGCGGCATTGAGCATCTTTTGACCCATGACGTCGCGTTGTGTCGACGATTCATTA
>JBIKKR010000181.1:0-5597 GCA_044360225.1 Bdellovibrionota bacterium
AGCAATGCTCCGAACATGCCTCTCCTTTGAGTACACGATACTGTAGCCACGCGCCAGCACTGCCTGGGGACTCACCGCTTTGAGTCGTGCCTGGGTTGCAACCATCCTGTCACGAGCGCCACTGACGGCTCGCCCGGCCGCACTGGCAAGCCGATCCCCCAGCCTCTGAACCGGGGCATCGCGCTGCCGTAGATCACTCAAATTAAACGACCGCCCAAGTCGTTGTGTGTGGTCGGCCAGCAGGCGCGCTCGTTCACTCTGACCGCGCTGTAGCGAACCAGTCAATCGAGTCTCTAACCCTTTCAGACGCAGCGAAAGAAGCTGCAGCACCCTATCGGGCCGAATCCGAGCTAAAGATGCCTCGGCAGCTTTCAACCGTAGTCCTGCCTCCGTACCGACAGCCATGAGTCGCGACTGCAACCTCAGAGAGAGCTCATCAACTCGCTGGACCCGGGGCTGAAACCAACGATCCGTATTACGCAATCGCCCCTCGAGCTCGGCTAATCGCGCCAGAAGGTCGGTCACCTTCGGCACAACCATCTCCGCTGCGGCGGTTGGCGTTGGTGCACGCACATCGGCAGCAAAATCACATAAGGTAACATCGACCTCGTGACCGACACCTGAGATAACAGGTCGTGAGCATGAAAACACCGCTCTGACCACCTCTTCCTCGTTGAACGCCCAGAGATCTTCGAGCGATCCCCCCCCACGCGCAACGATCACCACATCAACCAAACCCGAGCGATCGAGCCTTCGAATCGCCTGAGCTATCTCCACCGCAGCTCCTTCCCCTTGAACCCGAGTATCCGCAAGATACACGACCATCGCGGGAAAGCGCTCACGGATCTTGACCATCATGTCGTGGATCACCGCCCCAGTACTTGAGGTCACGATTCCCACAGCTTTTGGGAGGAATGGCAGCGATCGCTTCCGCTCAGGAGCAAAGAACCCTTCGGCCTCTAACCTCTTCTGCAACTCCAGAAACCTGCGCCGCAGCTCACCTTCGCCATCTTCAAAGAGTCGGTGAACGATCACCTGAAACTTTCCGGACTGGGCATAGACGTTGGGTCTGCCGTGACACCGCACCGTCATACCGATAGACGGCCGAAACGACAAGGTACGAGCCATCCCTGACCACATTACACACGCTATCTGCGCACCCTCATCCTTAATTGAGAAATACACGTGGCCACTCTGGGCAATGGTGATCTGCGATATCTCACCCCGAAAAAGCAGCTGCGGAAAGTGCAGCTCCAGGATATCATTAACGAGACGCGCGACCTCTGTGACTGAAAGGTATCCCGGGTCATGCTGGGCCGTCCGCGCAGACGCAGGCACCTGCGCGGACCTTTGTCCCTGTGTCGCAGATAGTGGTGGACGCGATGAGTGACTCACGGCCTCAAGGCTACTACGAAGAGATTGCAAATTGAAGAGCAATAGCACGCTTACCACCCGCAGAGTCGGGCCTTTTGCGCGATTATCCGCGATATGGCGCGCTCTGTTTCTCTCGCTAGCGCTTGATAGTGTTGTCGCCGTTTATGGCAATAGAGCTCTCTCTGTTGAACCTGCTCAGATCGCGGCGGCTATTGCCGCCGTGTGCACACTTCCCTTTCTCAATCAGGCGGCCCTCGCGCAAACACTAGCCAAGGCACGTCGCGTGCAAAGCAACTCCAGCCAATCAAGTCGACTCCCGCAACGCACTGCCGTAACCATCATCATTACGCTCATGATCGGTGCCAAACTCGCCTTTCTGCCAAATCTCAACAGTTTTGTTGCGGTCGTGGTAGCTATGATCATACTGCTCTGGATCGCTGCAAGCGTTCAGCACATCATACGAGAGAATCACCATCGAACACACACTCTGACCAGCTCGCCCTGGCTACACGTCGTATTGTGGGAGCGGCAGATTGTACTCCTCTTTATCCTACCCATGATCTCGGCTCGAATCGTGAGCATCTGCGGCGCGCTATCCCTGGGCAACGCCACATCACCCGCCTTTGCAGCAGGTGCACTCGTGACAAGCCTCATCTTACTCGCTGCGCTGAAGCCCAACCGGTCAGCGTTTATCGGATGGTGCCCGAGCTGCCGGTCGCCCGCCCCTATAGCCTTTGTAGAGTACGGGTCGTGTCCACGATGTGATGAAGAACTGGCAAAGAATACGTACTAAAGGACACCGTACGGTGCTACCGACCAAACAACCGTCCCCAAAGGGCCCTGGAACCCGCTCCTACTACCGGGTCTGAAGTCGCCCCGAATGACACCTCTACAGAACGGTCTGCATCTGCCAGATCAGAATCAAAATCTGCGGCATTCTCATCAACCTCGGACAGCACTCCCGCGATTCGAATCAACTGCTGAGCACGGTGCAGGAGCTCCCCATCCTTGGTGATCAGTGAGGCCTCAACAGAATACCCCTCACCCAATGGCATAGCGTGCATACGGTGTTCACACGAAACCGTATACTGACAGAGACCTGCCACTTGCCGCGTCCATACACCTCTATGCTGAAGCTGGAGGACTCTTGTTGCAATCACCTGCCTCGTCCCACTACAGGAGCATAAGGCAAACTGCACCTGCATGCCGTCGGTGCCCTGCTCTCCTGACTGCACATTTACAACTACTCGGGAGGTAATTCTCTCTCCTTGGGCATTCGCGACAGCCTCGACATCAACGATCGTTGGTGCCGGCGCTCTCACGTACACTACCTGTCCTGCTCCGGCTCCTAGCGGTTTAACAAAAAACTCCTTGGTCTCTGAAACCAACACATCGCCCGATAACGAAAGAGCGGTTACCCGGGCAAACACTCGATGCTTAGCACCGGCCCGTCCACCCTCTTTCCCAAATGACCAACCGAGCACCTCATCACGTCTAAAATTTGAAACCACCGATTGCTCAGCATGCGCAGAATAGGGATCAACGCATACCGCCCTTGTAACCGGCCTAAAACTCATCCCTAGAGAATCCGAATACGCTTGCAACAGAACATGCCCATCCTCTCGCTCGAGAGCGATCTCCACGCGGTATGGGGAAAACAGCTCCCCTACCCGCCCTGCCGCGAGGTTTGCCAACTGCTGCGCGTGATTCCGGGGAGAAAATCTCGTCTGCACTCGAATACAATCATCGCTCCCGCTCTGCCACGCTGGCTCGATTTCAAACGATTCGAGTTCAATCTGCATATCTCCCATGGTACGCTGAGATGCGGCGGTGCGTCGCTCCGGCAGCGCAACACCGTTCATCCCGTTTCCCTGCCGATCCCTGTGGGGCACGTGAACCGTCACTCGACTCATATCTCCGCACAACACCCTGTCGTCCGCAGAAACAACGACAAGCTCGCAGGTAATCTCATGCGCTCCGGGTGTAAGCAACAGGAACTCAACGGGGATGTCTATGCACAGCCCCTGGTATAAAGCCCACGCTCCCCGCGGATGAAGAACGCGTCGATAGCGGTACGAAGAGACTGATTCGACAGCAACATTAAGCTCTGTTGCGACAAACGGCATGCCGAGCGACGAGAGCTCAACGATTGACCCCTGAGCGTTAATAAACCGACACTCAAGCATCACACTCTCTCCCGCGTGCATGAACAACGAGAGATCAAATGCCACGGAGATAGAATTACGCTCCCAGCCTGCAATCACCTTGTAGCCTGACGATACCGTTAGCTCTGAGAGTTTATCCCCCGAAACTACATCGTGCGGCCACATGCCGAGAGAATGTGGCGCAGGTACCGCTGAAAGCCCCAACTGACGCGGCGGCACACAGATGTTCTCCGCTCTGGACACGCTCAAGACCTGGCGCCCTTCGCTATCAATGACCGTTGCAACGATCTCAACTTCCGTCCGCCCTGTTGAAAGTTTAAGCGCGGCGTACGGAACAAATGCACGTACCTCATCGATCACAAGTCGCTGTGAGTTGGGACGTATCGGCACCAGCGAGCAAAATATCCCCTCTTCCGGGAGTAGCTCCACAGGCCCATCGCCCCCTGGGTCGGTCCAGCTTGCCCACTCTGACCGAGCGGCTACTGGCTCGCCGTTACTCATAAGGGATACCCGCAACCAGAGCGCCTCACCATCACGCCCCAGTAGTCGCAGGCCACACGTTAAAAGGCACCCCTTCACCCCAAATACCTGATGATCATGCATTACATCGAGGCCGAAGATCACATCGTGCGCATCACTTAACGAAGCCTCTTCTTCTCCAGCTAACAGCGAATACCCGTCGTCGCCCTCAATTTGCAACGCACACAAACTCATTTTTCTGCGCACGTACCACTTCAGCAGCATCACAAGCTCATCGAGTTCACGAGCGACATCGTATGCAAGCCCCCGAGATGCCTGTGGCACGCCTGCATCTCCCGATGCATCGCGGCCCTCCTGGGCATCGCGTAACACCAGCGCTTTGTGAGCCCGGCGTGCGAGCCCTGTAACGATCCCAACCTCTACCGACCCAGCAAAGAGTGTACTCAACAGCTGCGGAACTGGAGCTTCCAGATTGAATACGCCGGTCTCCCGGTAGGCCAACTGGCGTATAACCTCCAGGACGAGCTCAGCAACTTTGGCCTGTGCTCGGGGCGAACCTCGATGTTTCTGATTTCTGTACTTGGCGCAGCGACGAATCTGCTCTTCAAGGGGCGCAATAAATCCTTGCAGCTCACGCGAGCTCTCGCTCAGGTAGCGCTTGAGGTCGATCCGCGGCTGAAGCGCGCGTTCACGAACCGCGGGGAGCCGATTAACTTTAGTCGCAGGCGATCCAACTACACCCCTGCTCCCAGACCTGAGCAATGCACCGCCGTCCTGAGGTATACTCTCATCTCTCTCAACTTCCAGAGCATCCTTTTCAACTACATTCATTTGGACGAACTACAGAACTAACAGCACTAAACTACCTTCCATCCGATCGCCGGCGAGCACCGTGGGATCAAGTCGTGACGAGTAACGCGAGCGAACAGTGCACGCACTGTGCAGAGATGAATTTTTACCTCGATTCACCCACACCTTTCAACCCATGCGAAACACATTTCAAGCTTAAAACCACTGTTAGCCACGTAAATATGGCGATTCAGCCGCGATTTGGCAAATTACACTATCTTGGACTATACTTCCTCCCGGCGCGCCCCAGCGAGGGCTATGGCTCTCTAGGTAGTTCCTGTCCGGAAACACCGATTTCCGCGCCGATACGCGTCTAGTGGTCTTATGAAGCAGAGAGATCTTTATCGGTGATTCGTATAACTGTAATCGCAAGAAGTCCCGATTTCGGGGATTCTTACACTGTGAGAGCATAGTACTGATGAAAATCGAACCGCTTCGTGGGGCGAAAAACTGAATGCTATCTCCGCTTTCTGTCCCGGCGGACAGAAACGAGGTAGCTCACAAGACTTTGTAACAGCGAGACATTTTGAAGGTATCCGATGGCCACTGACATTAAAATGCCCCAGCTAAGCGACACGATGAGCTCTGGTAAGATCCTTACCTGGAAACTCAAGGAGGGAGACACCGTAAAACGCGGCGACATCCTCGCTGAAGTTGAGACAGACAAGGCCAATCTTGAGATCGAGTCGTTTTTTAATGGCATATTACTTAAGGTGATGATACCAGCAG
>JBIKKR010000182.1:0-5532 GCA_044360225.1 Bdellovibrionota bacterium
GCTCAAAAAAGATACTAAAACGCTAGCCTCTTTTTTTGACTAGCGTATCAACTAAATTATGTTACCTACTATACCTACTGCATTTTGTATTCCTTAGAGTTATGAGACCTAGACCCTTTGATGTGCGATATCAATAGGCCTCAAGCTCGTACCCCTCAAGCTCGTACATGGTAGAATATGCACCTTCCTGTGCGCTCACAATTCGCCACGGGGAATATATTGGAATAATGCTCTCCGGTATCGAGCAACGAGGCTCAGAACATACCGTGTACAAGAGTATGGGAGTACAAGAGTGTGGGCCATAATGATCTGGTAGAGCCCTATAGAAATTGTGTTACTATAAGACCTCAGGCAGACCCCTCTGAGGTTGATCCGATTTCGTGTGGTGCGGGCCCCGGTGAAGCGTTACTGTGAATTATTTATTCAGGCGGTCGGTCATTTGTAGGTTATGGACGAGAATCAAAGCAAGTCAGCTAAATTGAATATATTTATCGACCTGATGCGTATTGTTGAACGTGGCTTTATCCATAAGCTAAAACAACGAAGGCCCGGTGCCACCGAACAGGAGATCTCGGAGGAGGTAACGCGTTGGTACATGGAGAGACCTGGAGCTGAGCATGGAGATTCGGATGGGGTGCTGGGTGATGTGACGAGGTTTCTTAAGTGAGTGCTAGTGCTTTATCCGGAGCTATTACTCGAACTATTGAGTGGTTCAAACAACGCAAAGCGCCCCCCCAATCTCCCCCCCCAATCTCGTCCCCCCAATCTCGTACCCCCCAATCTCGTACATGCTAGATTCTACGTCGGTTCCCCCCAATCTCGTACATGCTAGATTCTACGTCGGTTCCTTACCAAGCCTCTCCCGCTCCTCCGGACATTAGCCCGCATCAAATTTCAAGCTACAACTTGCCATGGGGTCCACCTCACAGACCGAAGAGTCCGGGCACATTCGGCAGTAGCCACCCCAATCTTGTACATGGTAGATTCTACGTTGGTTCCTTACCAAGCCTCCCCCCCTCCTCCGGACATTAGCCCGCATCAAATTTCAAGCTGTACCTTGCCTTGGGGTGCACCTCACAGACCAAAGAGTCCTGGCACATTCGGCAGTAGCACATCGCATTACTAAAACCGGTGCCGCTCGCAATCAGATAAGTACAAAGTCCCGCAACTCAACCTAACGATGAGGGCGATCGGCGGGGCAGACCTTAACACATGCTTGGTCGATACGCCGACCGACAAACCTTCGGGGGCACCCAGGGAATAAATGTTCCGGGTGGCCATTCGTGGGGAAGTCCCTCCTTGAGGAGCTGATAACATCGGCGATGGCGGACAGAGATATCCTTATGTGCGGCGATAATCTGAGGCCTCACAACATCGTTCCCACAAATGACAAAGATTCGACGTTCTTTCTTCTTGGGTGTGTGAGGACGAAGGTATTGCTGCTGCTTTAATCTCTCTGCTCCCAGGATGGGCTTACCCTGTTCAAGACGCTCTTTCGCGAGCGCGGACTCCCCTGCATACACAGCATGTATGATCCTCTGTCTAATAGCCTCAATCCGCTTCGGATCAGTAACACCATAAACCCCAAGCCAGGCAAGGGGCTTTATGACTAACTGATACTCGACAGTCCCCTCTGTCTCTCGAAGACGTCTTGCCATCTCTCGGTCATTAGTCGGCGAAAGTCGATTACTATCTGGCAACGTCTCTAGAACCGACACAGGAGTCCAGTAGGCCTGCATCGCAACTTCCGCATCAACTGAAGCAGCACATGCCTTGAAAGCGTGCCAGGTGTTAAGCCCCGGATAATCATCGATCGATGCCACAAGTCCTGCCTTAGCAGGATTAAGAAAGAGGTATATGATACGTTTTATTGCGTCCTCAAGGTCAGCCATAAAAAATACGCTTGGTCGCCGCTCCCATAACTGCAAGCATTTAAGCTTGGTTAACTTCCGCACCGAATCCGTAACCTTCTTCTGGTACTCCATGTAGAACTTTACTTTCTTAAGCGGGTCATCAGGGATAACTTGTTGATGCGTATGGCTATTCATCTCGACAAAATTACACAGCGTAACTTTGTTATCCCGTTGAGTGCGGGCGAGTATGCCTGTAAGGATCTGATTAGTTGTATCGGTCGGAGGCAGCGGCAATCCTTCCCGTGAGCGGGGAACGATCTCATAGAGGGTATTCTCTCGCACTACGCGAATATCTCGGCCCATAATCATATGTTCGAAAATATGCGCTGAGAGTTGCGTGGTAGGAAAAGAAGACTTTCAAAGATACTGAAAGGGCCTCGTGCGAAATCTAGGGTGTACGAGGGAGCGGGGCGAAATCTAGGGTGTACGAGGGAGCGGGGGCGAAATCTAGGGTGTACGAGGGAGCGGGGGCGGGGTACGAGGGAGCGGGGGCCTCGTGCGAAATCTAGGGTGTACGAGGGAGCGGGGGCGCGAGGGAGCGGGGGCGTACGAGGGAGCGGGGGGTGTACGAGGGAGCGGGGCACCGGCAATCAAGCCTATCGCAAAGCGCCAAGACTTCGCCCCTAGCCCCCAAAGATTTCTCCTGGCAACGAACTATACCTAACAGAGCCCAATTGTGCCCCTTGCCCCAATCCCCTCGTCTTAGTACCTTGTTTGGATATGCAGTGTATTTTAGGCGTCGATATTAGTTGTCAGCCCTGCGAACTGACCGTGTCGCAGGTCGAAGGCACCCAGGTTGAGGTTTTGCACCGTTCCGTAGTGTCTCTACCCGTCTTCGCCTCTCACGAACTCCTAAAGACCCCGGGGCTCGTCAGAGCTGTGGGCAACACTCAGGAAAAAGCAGTCGGGGCTGCGGTCAACGCGGGTGCGGCTTCCAGCGAACATGCTGAGGAGTCTCTCGGGCGCAACCGAGATTCGGTCGCGAGCTCTATCGCTGAACTGCGCCGAGCGGTGCAAGAGCTGCCAAATGTATGGACAGCGGTGTCCATCATCTTACCACAAAACGACTTCTTATCTCTAAATATCGACCTTCCCTTCGCAGATGCTAAGAATCTTGACCGAATAATTGACCTGGAGGTTCAAGACGTAGTGCCATTTGAACTGGAGCCGTTCTTCGTGCAGTACGCATCACTCGGAGCCGCGAGCGATAATCCAAGTGCGCTCAAGACATCCGCCACCGGACCGCAGTTCGACGTACATGTCGGGATCCTCCCGCGTGTTGTTGTCAAAAACGTTCTCGATATCTTCAAAGAGGTCGACCTCGAGCCGAATATCCTTACAGTCCCCTCAAGCGCTATCGGTGCCGTGTACCAACTAGCCAAGGAATTCCTGACGACTAATTCAGCTATCGTTTACAATAGAGGTGACGAGTATTGCATAGCTGTATCGATAAACGGCGAGGTTCGAGTAGAGCGCTCGGTATATGCCTCCCAGATCCTCTCAGCAGTATCACCCGAGAAACGCCAGGAGAATCTGCAGCATATATTCACGGCGCTCAAACTCATACTGGCTTCTGCTGAAAGGCGCTACGGGGCTAAGGTCGAGAAGGTATACCTGCTCGGTCGTCAAGTAAAAGGGGCCAATACCCACCAGCTATTCGGGCGGCCACTCGAAGGGCTACCGCTCGACGACATACTCAAGTCTTCTACTGGACAGGTTGGCATATCGGCGCTCGGAGCGGTCTTTGCTCAGGACGAGGCGACCACTGCTCCTCTTTCAAATTTCAGATCTCGCGAGTTCTCATTCACCCCGCGTATCGCAGAGTTTGTGCGGGCGCTGCTGGGAACGAAGCGTGCAGTAGCGCGTTCCCTAATCGCAGTGCTTGTAGCGTTGGCGGTGGTGTTCGGTGCCCGCTCATACCTGATACGTTCGTACGAGCAGGAGCTTATCTCGCGAATTAAGAGGGTAATACCGTCCTTTCCAGACCAGCCGGAACGAGCTCGTGAGAACCTGATGGACGCCGTGAACAAGGTCTCTGAAGAGCTCGGAGCATTAGGGTCACGAGCAAAGGTTACCCAACCGGAGGCATTCATCGAGGTCGTGAAGAGCATTCCAACGAACGGCGATATCGCTGTCACGTCAATACGCGTTTCGGGTGTCCGTATCCAGATATCGGGGAACGCAGCAGAGCTTTCGCCGATCGAGCGATTCATGAAAGTGCTTGATGGTCGCAAGGATATATTTTCAAAAGTGGAGTACACCACCACTCGAACGGGCAATCGATTCAACTTGTCGGTGACTATAACGTTAGCTTCGTAGAGCAGGGACTGATGATGGCTATTAGCGCAAAGCTCCGGTCATTTTGGCAAAAACGGACCTCGCGAGAGAAGGTCGTGGCGTCAGTCGCAGGACTTTTTCTGGCGGTTACCGTCGTTTATCCGACTTTTATTGAGCCTGTTGTGGCGGCATTCGCTGAGCAGTCCAAAAGGATCGATTCGCTCAAGAACACGTACTCGGTTGCCCCCGATATCCTGGATCGGTACTCGAAACTACTGGTCCGTCGCAAGGAAATTGATTCATTTTACAGTCAGGCTGATCTCTCGGCAGACCCACTCTCGTACCTTGAGGGCCTGTTAAAGGATACTGCACAGGCGGCGGGAAGTTACGAGGTTACACCGCGACAAGGAATGCAGCTGGGGGGTAAATATTCCCATAAGTTCTTCCTGGTAAAGTTCAAAACTGCAAGCTATGAGAACCTAGTGGCCTTTCTTAAGGCGATTACCAGCGGTAAGCAACCGATGCTCATCTCACAGATAAACCTCGATAAGCAGGGTGCAGGCGACAGTCTGAGCGTACAGCTCGAGGTCAGTGGGTTTGAACCTATAGGCAAGTAACGCTGAGGATCAGATGTCATCTCGGCGAATTATTCTCGTGACTCTCGCCATCCTCGCTGGTGTGGTCATAGGCATCGCCCCCTCGGTGATTCAATTCTTCGCAGAACGCGAGCTGGTGAAGCTACAACAACGGGGTGTACGGATCCAGGTAGAGAGCCTTTCCGGCTTTATAGTCGGCATCTCGGCCAAGCAGGTCGAGAGCTGGTTGCCTATCGGAGTAAGAACCGCGGGCGTGCGCACAATCCCCCTGCAGCTCCAGGCAGAGGATGTGCGGGTATCGGCAGGATTCAGTCCCCTAGCCCTACAGCTGCGTGTTTACGCTGAGGCAGCGATCTACGGCGGAAGCGCTCAGGCGACTTTTACCAACCTCGTATCGGCACCAAAGGTTGAGGGCGCCGCGCGAGGTGTCGATGTAAGCATCCATCCTCAACTACGAGCGCTCGGGATTGAGTCCGGTATAGTCGAAGCAACGATTACCAACCACCCGTTGGATGGCAAATGGAAAGACGATGCATCGTACACACTCTCTCTCGACAACCTAGAAATCCTGCCACCTGGATGGTTGCAAACGATGGGTGGCATCTCGCAGGTCCGGAATGGCAGAGCTGTGCTACGGGCGACTGTGAGGCAAGGCGGACAACTCTCGCTCCAATCAAGTAGCTTCGATTGCTCGCTCGCATCTGGGTCGCTCCAGGGCACCGCGATTATTACGGAGAGCGGAGACC
>JBIKKR010000044.1:0-18911 GCA_044360225.1 Bdellovibrionota bacterium
TAAATCTAGAAGCCATCTCAAAAATCCCCTGGGCTGCGGCTCGCTGCGCTACGAGATCGCGTCGTCTTCGGGAGAAAACGTGCTCGCTGTATCGCAGCGGATACACCTGCGCGCGTTCAGGATAATATCCCCTGTATATACCTCACCGCCCCCGCCAGATTATCAAAGATGCCGTCTATCTGCGGGCGCAACGAGTCAGGTGGTATCTTCAGGTCGGGAACCATCACACAGCGCATACCAGCTTCAAGTGCAGCTCGAGCGCCGTACTCGGAGTCCTCAATGACGATGCAGCGCTCCGGTGGTAGCTCAAGTCGCTTCGCCGCAAGAAGGAAGATGTCCGGCGCAGGTTTCCCGCGAGGCACTTCATCGCCGCAGGTAATCGACTCAAAGTAGTGCCTGATCTTTGCGGATTCGAGACGCTGCTCTGCACGCGTACGCGCGGTAGAGGTAGCTACGCAGCTCCGCAGTCCGCTGGTAACTATGTGGTTCAGTGATTCTGCAACCCCAGCTTTGAGGGGCCAACCGGTCTTGGAGAGACGGCTTGAGAGCTGAGCATCAACGATCTCTCGAACCTGCTCGTGAGGGAAGTCGCGACAAACATGGTCCTCGATGATACTTCGGCTGTCTCGAGTATTTCGTCCCACGCACATCAGGTACACCTCGTTACTGATCGAGTAACCAAGCTGAGCCCCCGCCGCTATAAATAGGTCACGTATCAGCCCTTCTGAATCGATAAGCACGCCGTCCATATCAAAGATGCAGGCTTGTATCGGTAGTTGCGCGCTGGTTAGGATCATGCAGGGGCAAGCGTAGCATCTTTTTTTACGACCCGGCTAGAGCTCACCAGGCAAAGCGGATAGACTGTAGACCTAGAAAGAGCGGTTGCGGGTCTGGAAATGGCGCATTTGCTCAAAATCACTCCGTCTTTTGAATTGTCGGTGCTGACTCTGACGGTGCTAGGGTTGCGCTTCCGACAAGTTCAAAATACTGTGTGCTTTTGCGCACCTTCACCATTTCCATCCGCCTTAACTGCTCTTGTTAGGATAAAGAAACGGGCGCGAGCTCCCCAGCCGCGACCAAAGCGAGGTTGCCTAACGCACAGATGAAGCCATGTCGAAAGTGAAGGTGACCAGCACAAATGCGGCTACGTGCTCTGAGATGAGCAGAGTGCTCGAGGTCTCACGGCGTTTTGTGACTGTGCTCGGTGCTGATGGCTCAATCACTATTGGAACCGCCTCGTCAAAGAACGCAGATGTCGTAGTCGGTGACCTCGTGACCTGTGAGGACCGCGATGGCGAGCTGTTCATCATCGATGTCGCCCCTGCCAAGCGTAGTCTCTATAGAACGTTCCACGGCACTCTCAAACGTATGGGCGCCAACATCGACGCGCTTTGTGTTATTACCGCGGCGGGTCCCACGTGGAACCCGGTAGCGATCGATCGGATGCTCGCAGCAGGGCGGGTGCAGTCGATTCCAACAACCTTGGTCGTGAACAAAATCGACCTTGGTGTTGGAGAGATCTCAGAGATGATTGATACCTACGCCTCAGTAGGTGTGTCGGTTATTCAATGCAGCGCTAAACGCGGAGATGGTATTGATGCCGTGCGAGCGATAGTAGAGTCATCGGGAGTGCAGATCGCGGCATTGTGCGGAGTTTCAGGGGTTGGGAAGAGTAGTATCCTCAATGCGCTCATTCCCGGTGCGCGAACTCGTACCGGTGAAGTGAGCGAGCGCACCGGTCAGGGGAGACAAACAACGACGCAGCCACGCGGATTCCTCTATGCGACCTCTGGCGGGGCGCCCAGTGTCGTTATCGATCTGCCAGGCGTGCAGTTTTTTGGTCTCTCACACCTCACACCGCACGATGTGGCGTCAGCTTTCCAGGAGATAAGGCATGCAGCACTCGGCTGCAAATTCCGCGATTGCGCTCATGTCAAAGAGCGCTCATGCGCAGTTCGAGATGCCGTAGAGAGTGGGGATATCGCTCGTTGGCGCTATCAGTCATACCTCCAGATCCTTGAAGAGATTGCAGAGGCAAGGGAGTACTAGCGTGGTGTCTGTCACAGAGTGTGATGCAAATGCAGAGGGCGGGGAGATCACATGGACGGATGTGCTCCGTGAAGAGCGGGAGCGCCCATATTTTAAAGAGCTGCTCGCATTTGTCGGGTCAGAGCGAGCTGCAGGGAAGACGATCTACCCGAAGAACTCAGAGGTTTTTCATGCGCTAGCGTCTACGCCTTTTGATCGTGTTGAGGTGGTGATCCTTGGACAGGATCCGTACCACGGACCGAATCAAGCACACGGCCTCTCTTTTTCAGTCAAACGACCTGTGCCGCCTCCGCCATCGCTTGTTAATATCTTTACAGAGCTTCAGCGTGATCTGCATCTCTGGGAGAACCGTCCGAACAATCGCCCGGATCACGGATGTCTTGAGTCGTGGGCGGAACAGGGGGTCTTGTTACTGAATGCCGTGCTCACCGTTGAGGCGGGCAAGCCTGGCTCGCACGCCAATAGGGGCTGGGAGCGTTTTACCACCTGTGTGATTCAGCAGCTCAATTCAAAGCGCAGGGGAATCGTGTTCCTTCTGTGGGGCGCGTATGCCCAGAAGAAGGCAGCGTTCGTCGATCGGACAAAGCACCTGGTGCTTGAGGCGCCGCATCCCTCACCACTTTCTGCGTATCGGGGATTCATTGGTTGTGGGCACTTCTCGAAGGCCAACTCGTATCTCCAGGCCCAGGGGAAGCAGCCGATTAATTGGGGGCAGCTGTAGGCAGCGCTCTTTCGCACACCTGAGCCGCTCACGTTGGCACGTCGGCTGCATAGAGGTCTCTTAGGGAAAGGAAACCTTAAGAGACGGTATGAGAATAGACTTTGCTGGCCGGTACAAGGAAGTAGCCAACCTACTGCAGGCTTCAACTAAGAGCGCGAGTGCCCCTACGGATCCCGCCTTTGAGCAGGATTTGGGCACGCTGTTGCTACAAGAGCCTGAAACCACTGTGAATACGCGCGATCCAGAGCGGTCGCATACAGAGGTATACCTGCCTCGCCAATCGCTTAAAGACCCGATGGATGATATCCGGGCCAGCTTTAAGTTCCCGGAACCAGAGCTCCAAATGACGCATGTGGAACCGCGGGAACCACCCAGTGAGGTGTCGGGACCGCTAACACCGGGCGCTCCAGAGGTCAAAACTCCGACAGTTCTCGAGGTAAAGCGGGTTGAGGTCCCTGTTAAGACACACGTAAGTAGTGTGCCACAACTTGATCGTCAGGAGATTCGAAATCGACTCGTTTCGGCTTCCCGCCAGGTAGGTCTTGACCCAGCGCTCGCCCAGTCAGTTGTGAAGGCAGAATCCAGTTTTAATGTTAGGGCGGTCAGTAATGATGGCCATGCTTCAAAGGGGCTCTTTCAGCTGCTCGATTCAACGGGCGAGTTTCTTATGTCTCGGGCAGAGGGGGCCCCGCAGAGGTATGACCCCTTTAACCCTGACCTTAATATTCAGCTTGGCACGAACTATCTAAAGTACCTGCACAATATATTTTCAACGCCAACTGAGCTGCCGAACAACGTGCGCACGACACCGGCAGCGGACGCGAGCTCACTTGAGCGATTCGCCGTAGCGGCATTTAACGCCGGTGAGGGGCGGGTAGCTTCTGCACAAACCCGGTCAGAAATGCTCGGGAAAGATCCGTCGCTCTATGACCATGTGGCTCCGTTTCTGCCCATATCAACGCGTGAATACGTACGGCGAGTGGTGGAAGGGAAGGGGGACTTTTAGACTCCACGACGGCTCCTTGCAGAGCTGCCAAGCTCCTTCGCATTGCTGATTCAGTACGTTAGCTACTTGAGATGCTCCAATTTTATGTGCCGTGCGGTGTTGTCGCTGTGATGGGCAAGGCAGTTGGCAAGCTACTTGCTCCTACCCGAGTATACATCGGAAAACGGCAAAGTTTGCCGTTGGGGTCGAAAGGATTTGGCCTGAAATTAAAGGAAAGCTTAAGGGCTTGCCCGTAGTCTGGAGGGTCCGAGCCAAGGAGAAAAAGATATGGGAATTAATATCCGTACAAACCTTCCAGCACTCGCTGCACAACGCAACGTCGGAATGGCGAGTGATAAACTAAACCAATCCTACCAGCGACTCGCCAGTGGGTTGAGGATCAACAAGGCGAGCGATGATGCCGCGGGATTGGCGATTGCAGAAAGCCTTAGAGCTGACTCAACTCTGGCAACCGTTTCGATTCGGAACGCGAATGATGGTATCTCAGTGATAGCGATAGCGGACCAGGCGATCAGTCAGATCGGCAATATCCTCAATCGTCTATCTGAGCTCGCGCACCAGAGCGCAAACGGGGTGTATGACAGAAATCAACGTTCAGCACTACAGAACGAGTTTACGGCGCTCACCAGTGAAATTGAGCGAATTGCCATCACAACAAAGTTCAACGGAATTAGCCTGATTAGTAGCGGGCAGAATCTGGTATTCCAGGTTGGTTTTGATGGCACGTCGCTATCTCAGTTGGGGTACAGCGGTATCAATGCGAGTCTGCAAGCAATCGGCCTCGCAAGCGCTGGCAGTTCAGCATCGACGTACTCGATCTCAGGAGCGACTGATGCAGAGGCTCAAAGCGCATCTCGCGCAGCTCTTCAAGCGATTAGCAATGCCTTGGCCTCCGTCGGTAGAAATCGCGGTAACCTGGGAGCGCTCGAGAGCCGCCTGTCTGCATCAATCAGTAACCTACAGGTAGCTCGCGAGAACTTCAAGGCGGCAGAGAGTCAGATCCGTGACCTCGACGTTGCAGCAGAGGCCTCCGAGCTGACGCGGCTGAACATCCTGCAGCAGGCAGGAGCTTCGGTACTCGCTCAAGCGAACCAACAACCAGCGATAGCTCTGCAGTTGCTGGGCAGGTAATTAAAGGGTAGCGACAGAGGGCTTAGGATATGGGGTTAGGCCTTAGAACAAACCTGATCTCACTAGATGCCCAGCGGTATCTGAAAGCTTCAACCGGCCGCTTCAATCAAAGCGTTGAGAGACTCAGCAGTGGGAGACGAGTTAACAAAAGCTTGGATGATGCGGCCGGTTTAGGTATTGCTGAAGGGCTACGCAGCGATGCGCGTGTGGCTACTGTCTCTATCAGGAATGCCAGCTCAGGAATCTCGGTTCTCTCAATAGCCGATAGCGCCCTTGAACAGATCAACAACATTCTTAATCGCTTGCTGGAGTTATCGCAACAGTCGGCAAACGCAGCGTACAGTAACGAGCAGCGGCTAGCGCTTCATGCGGAATATTCTGCATTAACCTCTGAGGTTGAACGGATAGCTACCGTCACACAATTCGACGGCGCGCCCCTGTTGCTTGGTGGCAATACCATAGCGTTCCAGGTGGGGTTTGATGGATCCGATCTATCCTGGTTTGCGATGTCTCAAGTTCAGGCGACTTTATCTGACCTGGGATTGGCCGCATCAGGAACCTCTATCCCCGCATACTCTCTTATTGCGGCGACCGATGCTGAATCTATAGAGGCCTCTCGCAGCGCTGTCGATGCAATCGCAGCAGCGATAGCTCGCGTTGGCAGTGGTCGTGGCTCGCTCGGCGCTCTACAAAGCAGGCTTCAGACAACCATCGAGACCTTAACGGTGGCTCGTGAGAACTTTCAGCAAAGCGAGAGTGGTATTATCGATGCTGATGTAGCAGAGGAGTCGGCGGAGATGACCAAGGCATCGATTCAGCAGCAAGCTGGTACGGCCCTGTTAGCTCAGGCCAATTTGCAGCCCAGGATGGTGCTGGAATTGCTGCGGGATTGAGTCTTGAGTAGTAGGGGCTCCCTTTAAAGATATTCGCCCGGCCCCTTGCCCCCTAGGCCAGCCATCTTCTATAGTTTCCCGTGTATATAGGAGATCCGCTATGAATTTTTCTCAGATCCAGGAACTGCTCGGCGACGAAGCCCAAAGTCTACTTTCTCACACGTGCAAAGGCATTCCTGCTACATCGCTAGCTCTTCCGGGACCTGATTTCGTTGATCGTATCTGGACGCAGAGTGATCGCAGCGTGCAGGTGTTGCGCGCGCTTCAAGTTCTCTTTGATACTGGGCGGTTGCGAGGAACCGGATACCTTTCGATTCTTCCCGTTGATCAGGGGATAGAGCACTCCGCGGGTGCATCGTTTGCCAAGAATCCACAGTACTTTGACCCAGAGAATATTATTAGACTGGCGATTGAAGGTGGTTGCAATGCTGTGGCCACGACGTTTGGCGGTCTCGGACTTATGGCACGCAAGTATGCGCACAAGATCCCATTCATTCTCAAGATAAACCACAACGAACTTCTGACCTATCCGAATAAGAGCGATCAGGTAATGTTTGCGCAGGTCCGTGATGCGTGGAATCAGGGATGTGTTGCGGTGGGGGCAACGATATACTTTGGTTCGCCTGAGTCAGGGCGCCAGATTGTGGAGGTTTCCAAGGCGTTTTCTGAAGCGCACTCACTTGGTATGGCAACGATCCTGTGGTGCTACCTCCGAAACAGCGCGTTCAAGGTCGATGGAGTGAACCACGAGGTCTCTGCCGACTTGACTGGCCAGGGGAATCACCTCGGAGCGACGATCGAGGCGGACATCGTCAAGCAGAAGTTGCCAGAGTGTAACGGAGGCTATAAGGCGCTCAACACCGGCTCCTCTTCGTATGGCAAGCTCGATGAGCGCATGTACAAGGAGCTCACAACTGATCACGTGATCGATCGCACGCGCTATCAGGTTGCGAATGGTTACATGGGGCGTGTTGGCTTAATTAACTCAGGCGGTGGCTCTGGCGCGAATGATCTGCAGGATGCGATTAAGACTGCCGTGATCAATAAGCGTGCAGGAGGGATGGGGCTTATCTCTGGACGCAAAGCGTTCCAGAAGCCGATGAAAGATGGCGTAGCTATTCTCAACGCTATTCAGGACGTCTACCTCTGTAAAGAGGTCACAGTTGCGTAGTACAAGGCGCCTGAGCTGCCCTTACGAGAAACTGAGGGCTTGATGAAAAAACAGCACATCGTCGTGCTTTCCGGTGCTGGTATAAGTGCCGAGAGTGGTCTTGGTACCTTTCGTGGCAGCGGCGGACTCTGGGAGGGAGTGTCCGTGAAGGATGTTGCTACCCCAGAGGCATGGGATCGCGATCCTGCGAAGGTACTTCGCTTCTACAATCAGCTACGCAGAGACATTCGACGGGCTGAGCCTAATGAAGCGCACTACGCACTGCAACAGCTCGAAGATATCTTCACTGTGTCTATTATTACCCAGAACATCGATGACCTGCACGAACGAGCGGGGAGTTCACATGTGTTGCACCTCCACGGCGAGATTATGAAGTCCCGCAGCTCAATCGATGAGGAGCTGCTCTATCCATGTGTGGGTGATATCACCATCAGTGACCGATGCGGGAAGGGGTCGCAGTTGCGACCGCACGTGGTATGGTTTGGGGAAGCTGTGCCGATGATGGATCGGGCGATTGCAGTGGCGAAGACGGCTGATTTCTTTATCGTAGTGGGAACCTCACTTGAGGTCTGCCCAGCAGCGAGTTTGATTGACTATGTGCCATACGAGGCAACGAAATTTGTTGTCGATCCAACTCCCAGTGGCCTTGCTGATGAGTCCTTCCGGGTCATAGCATCCGCTGCAACAGAGGGGATTCCTCGGATTGTTATGCAGCTACGAGCATTGATGGCCTAGCGGTCAGCCGCGCTTACATCTACATCTACATCTACAACTACAACTAGAGTTAGTTTCGCTTCTTACCAGACTTCTTGGACTTAGTTTTCTTAGCGCCACCCTTTTTCTTCGCGGGAACTTTCTTGCCGGCCTTTAGATTCTTGGGGCGATAGTGGGAGGATTTTACGAATCGCGTGTGCCTTGAAGTTCCGCGACTTCTCGGAGATTCGATAATCTCGGGCCCTGGCTCTATATTGAAGTACTTCTGCATCACAAGTCGGCCAAGTCGGGAGGCCTTAGAGGAGTGGTTTGCGTCAACCGTGATAACCGCGACCGCTAACTCCGGGCTCTGAATCGGCGCTGTGCCTATGAACCAGTTGTTGAGCCCTGCTGGGTTTGAACCACTGAGAGTTCCAGTCTTACCCGCCACCTCGATGTCTCCAAGTGCTGGACGACCCCCACGCATAAACTCACGCCTTGATGTGCCGATTGTCGTGGTATACCGCATCATCTCCAGGAGTGAGCGGGCTGTTTCTGGCTGGATGATCCGCTGCAGAGCTTCGGGCTCGGTTTTCTCGATAGTGACTCCATCTGCATCTGCAACACGCTCGATCAGGTACGGTCGCGGCAGGAGTCCGCCGTTGCCGATGCCAGCAACCAGTGCTGCTGCGTGCACAGGGCTAATACGCACTTCGCCGAAGCCAGCGGAAGTTCTACTTAATTCAAAACGATCATCCCCCGGAATCTGCGCAGTGCTGGGGCGCATCGGGACCTCTATTTTGAGCGATCGATTAAAGCCGAATTTATGGGCGTAGCGCTCCAGGATCGAGCCGTTGAGGAGAGTTGAGCCCAGCCGACCAAAGACCGGGTTACATGAACGACCAAGGGCCTCGCCAACGCTCATGACGCGACGGTCGGCGGCCGGGTTTGGGATGTAGTTTCCCTGGTTGAGGGTGTATGTGCCGCCTCGAAACTGAATAAGCGAGTCGGGCTCAATACCGGCCTCTTCAACGGCAGCAGCTGCGGTAACGACCTTGAAGAGGGAGGCAGCGGGAAATCCGTTGTGATATTCGATCCCCGGAATCGATGCAGAACGTCCCGCTATCGCGAGGATCGCTCCGGTCTTTGGATTGAGCGCAACTACTGCTACATGCGGCGCATCGGCCTGATTGACCGTTCGAGAAACGAACTCTTGCAAGTCCGGGTCTAGGGTGTAGAAAACTATATTGTTGCGTGGGGTCATGCTTGCGTGTCTATCCCCGATACGTCCGCTGAAAGTTGGCGCATGCGATAGTCTGAAGCCACCCTCAGAGGTTCCCGAAAGATCTACCACCTCAAGTCGTGCTGCACCTGCATCGCGCGCGCGAATCCGACCTCTATCTTCAAGAGCCATTTGGTCCGGTCGCCGAACGTCGAATGAGCGGGCGATTGCGGCGTCCCCAATCAACATATCGGGAGCTGTTTGGAGTGGTTCAGGCGGCGAGTCGGCCCCATAGGCGTTGAGTGCTGATGTGAAGGCAGCAGCCACTATCGTAGCTGCTGAGCAGAGCGCGAGGGAAGCGAAGCGAAAAGAAAGAGTGCTTACCTTGTTCAATGTACTGAGTCGACCCATGTATTCTGCTCTATAACCCGAAAAACCTTAAAAACTCCACCCGAAAAGGTGAAACCAAACCGCAAGCTGCGCGCCCAATATGGGGAAACGCATCAAGCATGCATCAATTATATGATGCCAGAAACCTGGGCTTTGGGAGTAGTCCCTTTTTAACAAAGCGACTAAAAATATGCGCAGCACTTCGAGGGTATTTGTCAGCATTGTTCTTGCTGAAAGTAGATCGGTTGAGGTAAACGAGAATGTATGAAGTGGCGAAAGAAAAAACAGCACGAAGCAGAGTGTGATGGTACGAAGGCGGGGGCTGTGCATGATCATTCAACCCCAGGGCATGGACATGTCGCGCCAGGGTTAGGGCGGTTAAGTGGGACACCTAAGGTTGGAGCGGTTGCTGTAGAGGCCGCGCAAGGTGCTCAAGGTGGATTAATCCCACAAAACCAGGATGCCCTCGGGGCCGTGTGGCAGGCAGATACTCGAGAGTTCTGCATGCCCGTTTCGCACAACACATCGCAGAGGCCCTACATCATACCGCGCAACTATCGAATATCGGGAAATCTCTCTACTCCCAGGCAGGTGGTGGTCCGTGGTGAGTTCGCAGCGGGAGTGCTTGAGGCCCCTACGCTAACCGTTGCGCCGACAGGGGGAGTTCGGGGCCGTATAGCTGCTAAAAACGTGCAGGTAGCTGGCACAGTTGATGCAAAGGTGCAGGCTAGGGTGGGGATAGAGGTTTCCGGTCGCGGGCGCCTAGCAGGTGATATCCGCTCCCCCTCCCTAAAGGTGTGGCCTGGTGCTAGTTTGCATGCTTCAAAAATGGCAGTAGGTTAGTAGGCTTTAGGGACGCTTAAGCGCGACCGTCGCAGCTCTTCCGCTTTCTACTTGAAGCAGCCGGAAGTGCCGATCAGGATACAAATGCGCGGCCTAGCACAGCATAACTCAGTACAGGAACATACGAGCCGCGCATTTGTGGCCTTTTGAATGTGGCTCTTTGAAATGGGCGGCAAATGCGCGGCCTAGCGTCTACGCAGCTCGGTTCGGCGTATTAGCCTTGGATGCGCTATCCTCAAAGAGGGTCTTCATCCTAGCTGACTTACCGCGGAGAGGGCGCAGATAGAATAGGCGAGCACGACGAACCTTGGCTCGTGATACTACCTCAATCTTATCGATGCGCGGGCTGTGGAGCGGGAATGTACGCTCTACGCCGATGTTGTACGAGATCTTGCGTACGGTGAAGGTGGCATCGACGCTATTGCCCTTGCTGCGCTTGAGGATGATTCCCTCAAAAACCTGAATACGCTCCTTGGTTCCCTCGACGATCTTGGCGTGAACACGAACGGTATCACCGATGTTAAACTCTGGAAGGTCGGTCTTGAGGACTGTGGCGTTCATCGCTGTCAGCGCTTGGCTGAGGGTTGTTGGCTCGCGCCTAGTGGCCCGCTTTTCATTGCTAACCTGTGACGATTGGCCCTCTCCCTGAGTATCTGTTGTCTCGGCGTTTGTGGATTCTGTTGTTGTTTCATCAGCGCCTGTCATAATTCCCTCTTTGTGCCTTACTTCTGTGATCTGTCGATTCAAGTTTCGGAAGCGACCCCGAATCACTCTCTCTCTATGAGCGTAGAAGGTGAGGCTAGCATAGTGGTCATTATTGTTCAATAAATCGGCGGAAGGAACCAGGGCACCGCAATTCTCCCGCTATCTACTCGAAACCAGTGGAAGTATCGATCGGGATACAAATGCGCGGGCCAGAGCTGCAAAATTCAATAAAAACAGTTAGTGCCGCGCATTTGTGGCCCTTTAAAATGGACGAGAATTGCGATGTCCTGCTTAATTGTTACCGAAGATCTAAGGGGCTCGACGAGTTCGTACTAACCCAGTATTGTATCTCGTAATTGGTTTGGGCTTTGGTATCGCCGGGGTCTATGTTATTTAACTGATTGTTTTTGTTGGTGATTGTGGTGGAGCAAAAGAGCCAAATAAGACACACGAGCCAAATAATCCGGCGCGCAAAGAAGCGAAAGAGCTCTCGACCGACGTGGAGCAAGGAGCAGGAGCTCAGGTATAAGGAGCTGCTTGTGCAATTAGAATCGCGAGGGTTCATAGTGCGCCGAGAAGAGCTTAAACGCGGGCACTGCTGGAAGGTTGTAAGTGGTTCATGTCGTTCGTTTTCGCACCACTATGTGTTTGTTGATAGCCGACTTTCACCACAGGACCAGGTCAGTTTTTTAGAGGCAACGTTAGCCGAACTCGAAGACTCAACCACAGAGAGCCAGGAGTCGGTAGCTGACGCAGCGTAGTTTTGTCCTGGTATGCCCAGGACAGCGGAGCTTCGTCCCATGTCATCACACGACTCTCTCGATGTAGTTCGCGCGTATATTTCGCCACGTTCGTGAGTTGTTTTGCCTAAGCTGCGTTCGCGCGCCGATCGAATTGTAAATTTGTGCAAAATCTCTCTATTTTCTGAGATAGAGCTGCTACACTCCTGTCGCTCAACGTAGGTCGTGAGTGAGGCACATAATTTAAGGCACAAGCTCGTTTGGTGCTCGCCGTTGAGATCGTACATAGTGCGATTACATAGACAGAGCCACGATAACTATTGGCGAGGAACGCGTATGATCCAATCACTGTACGGTCTATTTTCTAACGATTTGGCGATTGATCTCGGAACTGCAAACACTCTGATCTATCAGAAGGGTCGTGGAGTGGTGTGTAACGAGCCCTCGGTTGTGGCGGTGCACACGGTTGGTAAAAACGGTAAGCGTAAGGTCGTAGCAGTCGGCACTGAAGCAAAGAATATGTTGGGCCGAACTCCTGATTCGATTTCGGCGATCAGACCAATGAAGGATGGAGTTATCGCTGATTTTGAAATCACTGGTGAAATGTTGCGGCACCTTATTCGCAAGGTGCACAATCGTCGTGCGCTGGTGAAGCCGCGGATTATTATCTGTGTGCCTCATGGGATTACTGAGGTAGAGAAACGCGCAGTTCGTGAGTCAGCCGAATCCGCTGGGGCTCGTGAGGTGTATCTGATCGAGGAACCGATGGCTGCTGCGATCGGTGCAGGTCTTCCGGTTACCGAAGCGTGTGGAAGTATGATCTTGGATATCGGTGGCGGCACGACAGAGGTTGCTATCATCTCGCTCAAGGGAATTGTCTACTCGCGATCCATTCGAGTTGGTGGTGATAAGATGGATGAGGCGATTGCGAACTTTGTGCGGCGACGTCACAATATTCTTATCGGAGAGAGAACCGCTGAGCAGGTGAAGATAGCTATTGGCAACGCGTACCCATCAGGAGATGGATTGCAGGTTGAGGTAAAGGGGCGCGATTTGTTGCAGGGTGTGCCTAAGGCGATCGTTTTGAGTGAGGAAGAGGTGCGGGAAGCTCTCGTAGAGCCGATGCATCAGATCCTCGATGTGGTGAAGATGGCCTTAGAGAAATGTCCCCCTGAGCTCTCCTCAGACATCGTTGATCGAGGTATCGTGATGGCCGGCGGTGGCGCACTTCTTCGAAACTTCGATAAGTTTATCGCCCATAACACTGGGATAGCGACAACGGTTGTTCAAGACCCGCTCGCTGCCGTGGTGATTGGCTCAGGTGCGGTGCTCGATCAGCTCGACGTCCTCAAGGATGTAGTGATTCAATAGCCACCTCAATCTAGGATGTGAATGAGACGGGAGATATCCTCGAAAACTCACGTTGGATTAGCGTGTCTTGGTCTCTTCGCGACATCGCTCTTCCTGACAGCGTACAGCGCAAAAAATCCCGCGATAGCTCGGGTAGGCACAGCGGTTGTCCTCAAGTCGGTCACTCCGGCACTGATCGCAGCGGATGGAGTGCGAACATACTGTGGCAACCTGTGGACCGGGTACGTGAACCTAGTCCATACGGCACGGCAGAACAATCAGCTGCGCTTAGAGTTGCGCGATCTACAGAGTAGGGTTGCAATCTTGAGTGAGGCGCAACGAGAGAATATGCGGCTGCGCGAGCTCTTACAGTTCTCATCGGAGCGACAGTTACGTGGAGTCACAGCTTCTGTAATCGGAGGAGATCCGAGTGGCTGGGTGAAGGGAGTCGTTGTAGACAAGGGTAGCTCAGCCGGGATCGCGCCTGGAATGGCAGTAATTCATCCTCAAGGCGTGGTTGGACAGGTAGTTTCAGTGACGTCACATTCCGCCAAGGTTATTTTAGTCAGTGACCACGCGAGTGGTGTTGATGTGCTGATGGCGACGAGTCGTGCTCGTGGTGTGGTTGAGGGGGCCGGTGAGCAGGTATGCGAACTTAAGTTCGTTACCAAGGACGTATCGGTCAGAGTTGGAGAACAGGTTATCACCTCGGGTATGGATGGTGTGTATCCCAAAGGGCTTGTAGTTGGACAGGTAGCACAGATTGGTAATTCTTCTGCTGGTCTCTTTCAGCCTGTTGAGATCAAGCCAGCCGTTGAATTTGCGCGCCTTGAAGAGGTCTTGCTTGTTCCATCAGCTGCCTCAGCGGCAGGGACTGCAGTTCTCAACTATCCAGCTCAGCGTATAGTGCGGGGAGGAGAGTGAGATGCGTCTGTTGATCTGTTTCGTGTGCGCTGTCGCGCTTCTCAGTATCCAGGGGGTTCTCCACAACCTGGGTCTTCCGGAGTGGCTTATTCCTCAAGGGTTGCTCGTGTGCGTGGTGTTTTTGGCCTTCTATGAGTTTAGTCTAGCTGGAGTAGTGATGGCATTCCTTCTGGGACTACTGCTCGATATGAGTTCTGGTGTCTTGCTTGGACCATGGGCTGGCTCGTACGTGGTTGTGTACACCCTCTTTGCTTTTCTCTCTCAAAGACTCTTTGTAGAGTCGGCGATAGTGGCCATGGCAGTCGTGGCAATTGGAACCGTTTTGGCTGGAGTAGTGTTTCTCTTATTGGCGTTTGAATACCAATCGGTAACTCGAGCGGATGTAGCGATGCTGTGTGGGCAAGCGTTCGCCTCTGCCTTGGTAGCCCCGATAGTATTTCGCGTTCTTACGAGAGCCTGGCGACGGGACGGTGCGACTGTAACAGGGCGAGCGGGAGTAGTGTCGGCGGTATAGAGCGGGACAGAATTGTATGCCCAGAGCTGATCGTACGAGTGTTAATCTCACCCCGCGCATTCTCGGCGCGTCAATCCTGTGCGCGGTGTGCCTCAGTGTGCTGATTGGCAGGCTTTGGTATCTGCAGATAGTTCGGGGTAGTTTTTTTCGCGATCGATCAGAGAACAATCGCCTTCGCACGATCTTTATCCCCTCACCGCGCGGTGTGATAGCGGATCGGCACGGAGAGGCGCTCGTCCGTAATCGCCCCTCATTTAACATCGAGCTTGTTATCGAAGATGCTCCAAATGTAACCCAGGTGCTCGACGACCTCTCGGCCCTAGTTGGGGAGGATGCTCAAGAGCTGCGCGAACGACTCGGCAATCAGAACAAGCGACGTCGGTTTGAACCGAAAGTGCTACTGCGCGATGTGTCTCGTGATGTCGTCGCGAAGGTGTCGGCTCAGCGACATCGTTTGCCGGGAGTCATTGTGAGCGTTGCACCCGTGCGAGAGTATCCATACGGGGGACTGTCTGCGCATACCGTGGGGTATCTCCGTGAGATTTCGGCGGACCAGCTTAAATCAACCACGTATCAGGGCTATCGCGCCGGTGATATGATCGGACAGAGTGGTGTCGAAGCAGCACTTGAGCAGTACCTGCGTGGGGAACGAGGGGCCCAAGCCTTAATCGTAAATGCTCGCGGTACTAAGATCGGCGAGGCGTTCTTCCAGCCTGAGATACCAGGCAGTGATGTGCACCTTACGTTGGATCGTCAACTGCAACAGGTCGCAGAGCGGGCACTCGATGGGCGTCGGGGGGCAGTAGTCGCGATGCATGCTCAGACGGGTGAGATCCTTGCGATGGCATCTGCACCCACCTTTGAACCGGGGATTTTTACGGGGGAGATCCCCAAAGATGTGTGGGCGGATCTCACCGATCCCAAATCCGCAAAGCTCTCAAACCGAGCGTTGCAGGGAGCCTTTCCACCGGGTTCGGTGTTTAAGATGTTTGTTGCGGCAGCAGCTCTGAGCGAGGGGGTTACAGAGCCCACAGAGCAGACGTTTTGCCCGGGATTTCTGCGCTTCGGAAAACGGCAGTTCCGCTGTCACAAGCACTCGGGTCACGGACGCACCAATCTCTACGACGCGCTTGTGCAGTCGTGCGATGTGTACTTCTACACCATGGGACAACGTTTAGGCGTTGATCGAATTCATCAGTATGCTCATGACCTTTTTGGATTCGGGGAGCCGATAGGCCTTGCGGGGTTCGATGAGAGTAATGGTCTCGTGCCATCAACGAAGTGGAAGGCTACATACTTTCGTAATCCTGAAGATAAGAAGTGGTATCCGGGCGAGACTTTACCGGTATCGATCGGCCAAGGTGCAGTGTTAGCGACACCGCTTCAAATTGCTCGCGCTATGGCAGCGCTCGTCAATGGAGGCAAGCTGCTTAAGCCGCGGATCATCTCCAAGGTGGTCGCAAGCGATGGTCGTATCCTTGAGCAAGCAAACGGAGCGCCGCAAGTACTGCGTGTGATCGATATCGACCCGTCTGTGTTAGCTGAGATAAAACGAGGCATGGTTGGCGTTGTTGAGGATAAGCGCGGTACAGGCAAGCGCGCTGCTCTGCCGAAGGAGAGTGGTATCGGCGTTGGCGGAAAGACCGGGACTGCACAGGTTGCATCGAGAGAGGCCGGTGTGCTTCACGAGGATCACGCCTGGTTTGCAGGTTTTGCACCCATAGAGAATCCGCAGCTGATTGTGGTAGCGCTGATCGAACATGGTGGTCACGGAGGTGAGGTCGCTGCCCCCGTGACTCGAGCTGTCTTCAAACAGTTCTTCGGGGTGCAGGAGCCGGTAGTAGAAGGAACGACAGCCGTGAGGAATCAGCACGCCAAGCGATCGGTTCAGCGTATTCAGACTCAGGGAGTTGTTAGCCGATGATAAAGGTGGATCGACGCCTCGTTGTGCATTTTGACTGGGCGCTGTTTTTCTTCAGTCTCCTTATCCCCTGCATAGGGCTGCTCGTTCTGTACAGCGCGGGATACTCACCCGATTCTGCGGTAAGTGTGCTCGGGTGGTTGAATATGGAGTTCCATAGCATGGCGTGTGTCAAGCAGGCGCTCTATTTGGCGGCAGGCCTCGTTGTGATGGGTTTTGGGATGGCGATCCCCACATCGTGGTTTCAACGCTACTGTTTTTTCTTCTACGGAATAGCACTCGTTCTGTTGCTTTTGGTGGCGGGTTTTGGAGTCGTTGTAAATGGCTCTCGCCGCTGGCTCGATGTGGGGTTGTTTAAGCTACAGCCTGCGGAGTTTATGAAGCTCGGACTGCTCATTACGATGGCACGAGTGCTCTCGAAGGCGCCGCCTAAGAACGGCTCGCAGTACGGAATAACAGAGATTGTTGTTCCTGCGTTGTGGATCGTGCTCCCCATGGTGTTGATTATGCAGCAGCCCGATTTGGGGACTGCGCTTTCACTGGGGATCGTCGGCACTGGGCAGATACTCTTTGTGGGCGTGCGTCCAAAGGTGATAGTCGCAGTCATTCTTGCTTTTTCCGTTCTCGCGTATCCTGCATGGCACTCGCTGCATCAGTATCAGCAACGGCGTATCATGGTGTTGCTCAATCCGGAGTCCGACCCTCAAGGGAGCGGTTACCACATCACGCAATCAAAGATAGCTGTGGGCTCTGGAGAGTTGTTTGGCAAAGGCTTTCAGCAGGGAACGCAAACGCAACTGGAGTTCTTGCCCGAGCACACCACTGACTTTGTCTTCTCGGTACTTGCGGAGGAGTGGGGGTTTGTTGGATGCACCTTTGTGATAGGACTTTTTTTCTGCCTGATAGCATCGATGTTGAGAGTTGCCTACCGCAGCCGAGATCTCTTTTCGTGCCTGTTGGTTATCGGAATTACCACTCAGATCTTCGCCCATCTGGTGATAAATATCGGTATGGTGATAGGGTTGATGCCGGTGGTTGGGATTCCGCTTCCGTTGGTAAGCTATGGCGGTTCGTCGTTACTATCACTGCTATTTGGTCTTGGAATTGTCCAGGGAGTTAGTATGAGGCGCAATGTTTTTTCGCCACAGTAAGCGCCGCAGTAATCACACGAGTAACGGGCGATCGGATACGCAGCGTTCTCAAGCTGCGTACGATCCTGGGTGCGAGGGATCTATGTGTGTCCCAGATACGCGTATTCTACCGAGCTCGCGGCTCATTTGATAGCACGGTAATTTACTGGCAAGTAAGTGTTGCGTATCTTCGAGCTCCGTTAACCCCACCAATCAGCGCAGTTTGGCACGTGTTGGGCTTGCCAGGTGTGACTGGTAGTCCGGAAAATCTTCAGAAAATTCGCGACTTCCGCGAAAAAGTCTTCTAGTACATCAGCCGCGCGATGCCAAGCGACTACTATTTTAGTCTGGACAAAAATATTGACCAGTTGTATACTATAGGCATGAAAAAGATAAATGCGAGTAAATTCAAAGAGCAGTCGCTCTCTATCCTAGACTCCCTAGAGCCCGAAGGGATAGTGATTACCAAACATGGTAAACCCGTTGCTAAATTAATTCCGATTCAAGAACAGTCAGCTCATTTAATAGGATCGATGAAGGGCAAGATTAAAATTAAGGGAGATGTTTTTTCAACGGGAGTTCGTTGGAATGTTGAATCTTGACACTCACATTCTGATTCATGCGCTCTGCGATGATCTGAGTAAGAGTGAGCGTAAATTGCTGCGTCAGCATGAATGGGCAATATCTCCGATTGTTCTGTGGGAAATAGCGGAACTTGTCTCTTTAGAGCGACTCACGCTGGATCTTGAATCCGTTGAATTCTCTAGATTGATCGGACAAATGCAAATCCTTCCGATTACCCTAGCTATATCACTCACGAGCACTAAACTTGACTTTAGTAGCGACCCTGCTGATGAACTCATCGCCGCGACAAGTATCGTACATAAGATTCCTTTGCTAACACGAGATCGCAAGATTCTTAAGTCACGGTTGGTCCCACTAGCTAAACCATAGCCTCATTCGCTGGTTCGTACTAAAATTCAATGCCCCAATCCAGCTAGCAATCCACCTCAAATAGGTTTTTCTTGCCGAGCAAAGTTATTCTCAAAGCTCAAGTAATTTCCGATGCAATGAAACTGAATATACGGGGGTTCGATCTACTATGTACCAGGTGGAGGCGTACCCGGTGGAGGCTGGTTTATCGGATGTCTGATCGCCGTAGGCCAGTCCGTTAGGGCAGTGACGCTTTTGGAGATGTCTGATGCATCTAAGTTCGGAGAGAGGCGAGAAATAGCCCAGGAGTGTCTACGATTACACGCTTGTTACGTCCCACATAACTGAGCCCAGTTTAGGGGGTGCGGATCCCACATAGTTGAACCCAGTTATCTGGGGGTAAATCCCACATAACTGGCACCACTTTCAGTGAGGAAAATCGCACGAATCCGAGCCCCCCCATCCCTGGTACCATCCCTGGTACACCATCCCTGGTACATACTAGATTTAAACCTAAATTCGGCAGTTGAAAACGCTTGTAATCGGCTAAACTCCTGATAATAATCAGGAATATG
>JBIKKR010000045.1:0-18720 GCA_044360225.1 Bdellovibrionota bacterium
TGCATGGAGAGAATCAAGCATCTGCGTTCTCGCGGAATGAGCATACTTTTTGTGACTCATGATACCGGAGCAGTACGAAAGATCTGCGACAGAGCTTTTTGGCTTGATTCTGGCAACTTGGTATCTGTTGGCGAAGCAACCGCAGTTGCAGATGATTATGATAGTTTCATGCGAGCAAAATCTTTGAGCTCAACCGAGTCTCACGAGGAGAGTTGGGGTGTGAGGAAAGAGGATGCAGAAGTAGTAACGAACTCTGCGCAGCCGAGTATGCAAAGCCATGGTTCAATTCGGTCTGTAGAGCTTAAAGATCAGAGTGACCGCCCAATTGAGGTTGTGTGTATCGGTGGGGAAGTCAGGATAGTAGTCACTTATGAAGTTGCTCAAAGAACATCAGAGTTAGTCGTTGGCGTAGCCATTTTTAGGAATGACCAGTTATATGTGTCGGGTCTGAATACGGGTTTAGATAACTTTAGAGTTCCATCCGAGCTAGGAGTCCATTCGGTGATCCTCTCCATACCCTCCGTTACTCTGGTAGCTGGAGTTTATTTTTGTAAGGTTGGGTTGTTCGACGCAACAGGCATGGTGAAGTGGGATTTTTGGGATTGCTGCGGGAAATTTAAAGTGTTTGGCCCATATTTGGCCGAGGGAATTGTTATACCGAAGCATTCCTGGCAGGTTTCTAACCCAAGGAGTTAAGCTCATATGCCGATTATTGAAAATCTGTCGATAGAGCCGCGAATCAAAATGTCGAATGTAGCGACTGCGCAAGTGTCTGTTGGTCGATATACGTATGGGAATCCGCTCTGCATGGTTTGGACTGCCGAGGAGCGCATTGAAATCGGCAGTTTTTGTTCTATTGCGGAACGTGTCGTGATTTTTGGTGGCGGTGAACATCGTACGGATTGGATCTCTACGTACCCATTTGCTGAAGTTTTTGACATTCCAGAAAAGCGAATAGTAGGACATCCTGCGTCAAAGGGTACAACACGGATAGGGAATGATGTGTGGCTGGGTTTTCAGAGCACAATACTGAGCGGCGTTGAGATAGGACACGGGGCAGTGATAGGAGCTAATGCTGTTGTGAGCAGGGATGTTCCTCCATATAGTATTGTGGTTGGCAATCCGGGAAGGGTTGTCCGTTACCGCTTCGATCTTTCGGTTATATCGGATCTCGTACAGATCGCATGGTGGGATTGGCCTATTGGGAAGATTTTACAACACGCGGATTTGTTGTCGACTCATGATATTGCCTCTGTAATTCCAGAGTTGAAACGTGTAGCCGCATCTCTCAAAGAATGATTAGTAATGGATGGTGCTCTTAAATATAGACGAGAAATCGACACCTGCGGAGAGTCTTCTGTAGCTCAATTACTTCGCTGGATTAAGCCCAGCTCATCAGTCCTAGAAATGGGGCCGGCCACCGGCATGATGACGAAACTGCTTCAGAGCGAGAAGCATTGCGACATAGTATGCATCGAGATTGATCCGACTGCCGCCAAGGAAGCTGCGCAATACTGCAGAAAAATGGTAGTCGGGGACTTAAGCTCTGTCGACTGGGAGCGGGCAATTGAAGGAGAGCGCTTCGACTATATTACCTTTGCCGATGTTCTTGAACACCTAAGCGATCCACTAACGGTTTTGCGGCGAGCCCTTAACTTTCTTAAACCTGAGGGCGAAGTTCTAATCTCTGTGCCGAATATCGGTTATGTAGGAGTAATCGCTGAATTGCTGGAAGGCAGGTTCGATTACCGTAGGGATGGCCTGCTCGATGAAACACATCTTCATTTCTTTACTCGTGAATCGCTTGTTGAGCTCATAACTCAGGTGGGATTGGTAGGGACGGAGTGGAGCCGCACCGCGATTAATCCCGAATTCTCGGAGTTTCGCTTGAAAGCGAGAAATTTGGGTGCGGCGACTCGCGGCGTTTTATCATCGGTACCAGATGGTGACACGTATCAGTTTTTGGTTAGGTGCTCTAAGAGTGGCATAGCGGCTTCGCGCGACAACGCGGAGCCTTGTCGGATCCATCGCCTAACTGGATTAACTGCGCAGGTCTATTTCGATACCGGCAGAGGATTCGCTGAATCGGAATCAATAGTGATACCCCTTAGTCAGTTACTTGGACAGCAGGTCATTCAATGTCACGTGCCTCCAGGAGTTAAAGTTATTCGAGTTGACCCAGTTGACGCACTTTTGCCGTTCGCCCTTAGCCATATCTTAGTAAAGAGCCAAGATAGTACACTCTTTGAGTGGCGAAGTGCGCAAGGGCCGCTTGCACAGAGATCAGGGTTTTTAAACCTAAACGAATTGTATGCATCAGGAATGAGTGTATTGATTCCTCATTCTGAGGATCCCGCAGTAACCATCGTGGTTGATTGCCCAGATGGAGCTGATTTCACAGCGGGTGTGGAATTGGACGGGGCTGCAGCAGTAGAAGGTATTTTCCGTAGTTTAAGAGAAGATGCCTCTTTGCAGGCTAAAGAGATTAGCTCTTTGAGTGCTACCCTAAGTGAATCTGAGCTGCAGCTTGATCTGTATAAAAAGGATCTAGAGTCTCATAAGCTCAAACTGAGTAGCTCAGAATCTGGTAGATGTCAGGCCGAAGAGGCCCTTAATGTACTTGTCCGCTCCAGTTCTTGGCGCCTGACTCGGCCCCTTAGGGTGGGCAAGCGACTTCTAAAGGCAGTGTCCAGATACCTCGCGAGGCGAATCAAGTCGCGGATTAAAGCAGCAGTAGTGAGCTCGGAGAGCCTCCTGCGCTCACGGTTTAGCGCGCATATATGGCGTCTGTTTGATCTTGGGACTGAGTATGAGTTGCGTGTTGCTAAGGTAGGCCCATCAGCGAGAGAGCTCACGGAGATGCGCGAGCAGAGCTTTTCAAAGAGAGGCCCAGTTTTCTCAGTAATCATGCCAACGTACAAAACTAAGCCAATGTGGCTGAAGGAAGCGATCGAATCGGTACGAAGTCAGGCGTATCCGTTTTGGGAGCTGTGTATCGCTGATGATGCTTCCGATGATCCAGCGATTCGATCATTGCTCACTACGTATGCTGCTAGTGATCCACGGATTAAGTTTGTTTTTTTGAGCGAGAATGGACACATATCGCGGGCTTCAAATGCGGCGCTTGACTTGGCAACAGGGGAGTTCGTGGTGCTCCTTGATCATGACGATCTTTTAGCGCCGCACGCGCTGTATAGATTATCGGAAGCCATCAATAAGACGCCTGATGTAGATGTTCTGTATTCAGATGAAGATAAGGTATCCCTTACTGGGGTGAGATTTGAGCCTACGTGCAAACCCGCCTGGTCGCCCGAGTATTTCCTCTCCTTTATGTATACTGGCCACATTAGTGCCTTTCGCGTAGCGCTGGTTCGTGAAGTTGGTGGATTCAGGGAGGGGCTTGAGGGGAGTCAGGATTACGATCTGATGTTGCGGATGACAGAGCGTTCTAACAGAGTGTTGCATGTCCCCGATGTTTTGTACCATTGGCGAGTACACCAAGATTCTGTGGCAGCCAATCTTGACTGTAAACCGTATGCGTTTGCGGCTGCTAAGCGGGCTATCCTCGATGCTCTCGTTAGACGAGGGTTCACGTCAGCCTCTGTTGATGATTCGCGCAGTAGGGGGCTCTATGTAACTAGAAGGAACGCAGCTACTGACCTGTCTGCCATCATTGCTGTGGGGGATGTATCGCAGGGTTTAAAAGGAGAGGTTGTTAAAGTTGCGGAAGGTGATGTTGTAACTATTTGCGGAGAGATCGATAAGTTGGAACTGGCTGATTCTGCCGTAGTGTGTGTTGTAGAAGGTGCATCTTTTAAAGAGGAGGGTAGCCAAACTCTCCTCGATTATTTCTGTGATCCGGCTATAGGGATCGTTGCTCCACGTATAGTTGATAGCGATGGGGAACTTATGGCCGCCGGAGCATACTATAGCCAGGGCGAAATTAAGCCTCATTTTAAAGGTGCTCAATCGTCAGATGTCGGTTACAGAGCGCGTTTGGTTGTGCCGTTTAATGTGTCATTCGTTTATCCGCAGTGTTTTTTTCTTAGAGCTGGCTTATTGCGAACACTCCCGCAAGCGATCACCTCGACTAGTGAGCTAGCTTTGGCTGTAGCCCTTGAGGCTAGGAGGCGTGGTCTACGATGTGTAATCGATCCCTCGGTTCAAGCCATACAAACTACAGGTTGTGCTATCCCAGAAGTGTCTCGGGATAGGGTAGGTATGTTGATGGCGCACTACGGTATTCAACAATTTAAAGATCCCTTCCTTCCGGCTGGATTGCCACGCTATCAAGGGGTGCAGGAGATGCCTAACTCATGAGAGCGATTACGGTAGTTATCCCCGTGTACAACGCGTTTGATGTGACGCTTGATTGTATTCAGAGCGTCATCTCTACTATTCCGAAAGGGATTAAGGTGTGTGTGATAGATGATGCTAGCCCGGCAGGAGAATTGCGGGATGTTCTGCCGACGTCGATTAAGCGGCACCCTCAGGTGAAGGTTTTGCGAAACGACGTCAATCTTGGGTTCGTTGGCACATGTAATAGGGGCATGCTCATTGAAGCAGCAAATGATGATGTTATTCTGCTTAATAGCGACACCATCGTCACCCCTGGATGGATTGACAAGATGAGAAGGGCTGCATATTCGCGCCCGAATATCGGCACCGTCACCCCACTCACTAACAACGGAACGATCTGTTCCAGCCCACTTTTCTTAGAGAACAATCCAATTCCAAGGGGTTTTTCTTTGACCGAGTTTGCCGATTTAGTTGAGCGGCTCTCCGAGAGAGAGTATGTGGAGCTCCCGACATGTGTGGGCTTCTGTGTTTATATCCGACGCAAGATGCTTGATCAGGTGGGGGTTTTTGACCCTGTGTTCAAGCAGGGATATGGAGAGGAGAACGATCTCTCTATGCGGGCTACGCAGGCAGGGTTTGCTAGCATCGTTGATGATGCGACGTATATATATCACCGTGGAAACATGTCATTTAAAGAGATGAGGGAATCCTTGTCTGAGGTGAACAGTGAGATCCTTCGGCGTCGGTATCCTGATTACGGACCGAGTGTCGGGCGTTTCTGTGCAGCTAATCCCCTCGCGCGCGTGCACGACAGGATCTGGAATGCGCTCGTCCCTCGCTGGATAGATTCTCGCAAGCGCGTTGTGCTGCACATCGCTCATAATGGCCCATTTGTCGCTAGACGTCATGGACTGGGTGGCACCGAGAGCCATATTCAAAGCATCATTAAGCACGATAAGGATTCGGCGCACCATTCGCTAACCCCGGGAGACGGCTGCTTATATCTAACGGCGCATACCGATTTGGGAGATAGAACATTAGTAATTCCTCACGCGCTACTCCCAGCTATACTGCGACGAGAGTTCTTCGACGTAATTCACCTCCATCACTCGAAGGGCTTCGACGTTCAGGCTCTTGCAGATGCCCTTGTGGATCACGGCAACTATATCGTTTCGATCCACGATTATCATTTAATCTGTAGTCGTCTCTGGTTGTTCAGACCTGATAGTAAAGCGTGTGATGGCACCTCGTGTGGTGGTTCATGTGGCGAACCTGAAGGATCGGGTGCTGCGAGGAGGGCGGTTGCTAAAAAAGTGTTGGCGATGGCCAGCCGTATCATCGTTTTCTCTCAGTCCTCAAGGCGCTTAATTTCTGAATTGCTGGGCGACTTTTCACAGATCGAGGTTCACAATCACGGGATAGACACCTCCGTCCGCCGCAATCTAGTGTTAGCGCCGACAAAGCCAGGAGATGATAGGCCATTAAAGGTTGTATGTGTAGGAAGTTTTACACCGCATAAGGGCTCAGGTCTCATATCACAAGCCGTTACTGAGATTAAGAGTGTAGCTGGTGCTACGTTCCAGGTAGCAGTTGATTGGTATTTTCTAGGTCGCGAGGCGGAGGGTGTTCCTGGGTTGTCGAATAGAGGTGAATTTACGCCGCTGAATGTGGCCGAGAAGATCTCTGAGATAGGGGCGCATGTGGCGCTATTGGCTCCGCAGTGCCATGAGACGTATTCGCTAACTCTTGATGAGTTGGTTTGGAGCGGTATCCCAGTGATCGTCTCTCCTTATGGTGCCCTGCCCGAGCGAGTTATCGGTTGGGGAGTTGGGTATGTCTTTAATAATTCGATCGATGATTTAGGGCGAACTTTGGCAGAGATCGTGAATGACTGGGATCGACATGAGGAGCTTTTTACACGTACCTCGGCAGCTGAGATCTGCTCTCTAGAGCAGGAGGTTCAGGGCTACTCTTCGATCTACTCTGCTCTTGTTACGTCGGGGTGCGCTGTGTCTAGCAATGCGCTCGTGTCGTATCTTCAGCCTGATTTGTGTGAATCACCGCAATTAAATCCAGTGCAAATTATTAATAATGCTAGGCGTCACATTGGCGATTATGTAAGGAGTCTGCTGGCAGAAGCTGAGACGTGTGTGCGTTGTTGATGAGCCCTAGATCATCGAAAATCTATCTTGTGATCGGTGTAACTACGTTGCTTACTGCGCTAGTCCGCAGTGTAGTGTTGTATTTATTTTCGGGCCCCTTGGCGCTTCAAGCTAATTATCCTGATGAAAATAATTACTATCTGCCCGCGGCTCATATGTTAATGGAGCTTGGATCGGGTTTCTTTTACTCCCCGCGAGCTCTCTGGAATGGGCCGCTAAATCCTCTCTGGATTGCGGCGTGGGGTAGTCAGGTGCCGCTAGTTAAGTTCGCTAATGTGCTCCTCTTTTCGCTTGCCAGCGGCGTCCTTGCGGGAGGCGTGTTTCACGTTACAGGATGGCGCAAAGCAGCGCTTGTTTGTTTGGGGCTGCTTGTGTATCCGCCGACCTACTCGTTCATACCAACCGTGCTCACCGAGCCACTTTACGTATCTCTTTTGATGTTTAGTTTCGGAGTTGTTCTCTTAGGTGATTTTTCAAACATAGGATTCGTTCTATCAGGGATTCTCTTGGGCTTAGCAACCCTTACGAGGCCAACTACGCAGCTTTATCCGCTGTTCCTTGTCGCTCTCGCAGTAATGATCTTCTCCAAGGTGCCGTGGAGGCGGGGATTCATTCTACACAGCGTTGTAGCGCTTGTGGTCTGTGCGCCCATGGTGCTCTGGAACTGGAGTCATTTCGGTAAGGCTGGAATCGCAAACGGTCTAGGGGCGGTGCTTTATTTAGGGAATGATCTGCGACGAGACGGCGATGAGCCGGTATATTACGGGGTTGATTTTGATACGTATCGTATAACTGCCCCAAATACACATCTGGATACAGAGGGGGACGCGGCGCTCACAGAGGTTGCCTGGCAACGGTTCCGTGCCAGGCCGGGTGAGGTTGCGTTGCTTACTCTTCGTAAGGTAGGCCGTTATCTCTTTGGCTCGTACTATGGATATTTTTGGCCACACGGCGGGCTCGTTGCCAAGATTAAGTACGCATCAGGCTTATCGCAAAAATTGAGCGCTCTGGCTTGGCCGGTAGTTCAGGTATTAGTTGTTTTAGCAGCGCTTATAGCGCTTTGCCAGCGGTGCGTAACTCCTGTTCTCAGGATATACGTGGGATCGATACTGGTGTATTTCACGGCATTACACGCCGTCACGTTTCCGATTCCTAGAATGTTTCTTCCTTTGTATCCCTATCTTTTAGTGCTGGCGGTAGTAGGTGTCGGTGATCGTGTAAGTGCTAAGAGAGTGCGAAGAATCTTTTGTGTGGGTGCCCCTTTGATTTTGGCCTTCGTGTGCGCTCCACGAAGTTCTCAATTTCCCACCGAGTCAAGCGCTACCTACATATCTTTTTTCGACATTAGACACGCGGCAACTTTTGAGAGCAGTCATGATATTAATAAGCGAGAGCTTAATTATGTGGTGGGTGACGATCCGTACCTTGTATATCGCTTTAACAACGTTGCTTTACAAAGAAGTCAGGTAGTGTCTTTCCATATGACGACGAGTTGTCCCGATGCTATCGAGCGGAGAGGGATGGGGCAGGTTTTCTGGTCTGTTGACAACGCGGCTTTTAGTGAGGACAAAAGTTTGCAGTTTCCGCTGCGAACTGGAGAGGCCGCTCACGTTGTGAGGCCAGCTTTATCACAGGCGTGGAGCGGAGATCTGACTGCTCTGCGGATTGATCTTCCCTACAAGTTCGTCGGGTGTTCGGTGGGGATTGAAAATGTTGCCTTGCTTGAGTAAGTGACCAGTCTCAGGATAGGAGGCAAAGGTCGCGTAGGCCAGGTTCCGCCTTTTTATCCCTACACAAGCAGTTTCAGCTGGGTAGCTCAAAATAGGTCGTACGTACGGTTACTCGGCTGATATAACTAGCCTCCTGCTCTGCTTGTTTACTTCACTTTTAATATGGTACCCTTTCTTCGATAGTGGGTCGGGGTCTGAGTCGGGCTTGGAAATTATGCATCTGAAACGTAGAAAGACGTGTCGTGTTTGTGGTTCTGCTGCCTTGAAGAAGGTAATTGATCTCGGAGAACAGTATCTTCAGGGGTCATTTGTGAAATCCGAGAAAGAGGTTCCGCCCCTAAGGCGACTTCCCACATCGCTCGTGCGTTGCGACCCAATGCAAGATGAGAGGGCGTGTGGATTGCTCCAAATGGAGCATACAGTTCCTCCTGAGATTCTGTATTCCGCATATTGGTATCGCTCCGGCACAAACAACACAATGAGAAACCACCTTAAAGGAATCGCAGAGCGCGCTAGGAGTATGTGCGCATCATCGAGTCCGATAGTGCTAGACATAGGGTGTAACGATGGAACACTACTCAGTTACTATCCAGATAGCTATGAGCGATTCGGTATTGATCCATCCGATGTAGCTCGTGAGAACACCGATTTCACGGTTGTCCAGGATCTGTTCCCCTCAAAAGAGTTGGATTCTCTGGTGAACGGACGTAAGTTCGATATCGTGACATCAATAGCCATGTTCTACGATCTTGAGGATCCAGTAAGGTTTGTGTCCGAGATCAAGAAGGCGTTAGCTCATGATGGTATATGGATCTTTGAGATGTCCTATATGCCTTCGATGCTTAAGATGAATGCCTACGACACAATTTGTCATGAGCATTTGGAGTACTACAGCTTAGCGGCGATAGAGTATATTTTGTCAGCGGCTTCAATGAAGATAGTCGATGTCGAGCTCAATAATATCAACGGCGGTAGTATTAGATGTTATGCGACTCATCTGGAGAATTTCCGCTTTAAAAATCCTGAATTCATTGAGAGAATTAGGTCTCTTCGTCAAGAAGAGTTCGACCTGGAGTTGGACACTGACAAACCGTACCGCAATTTTCAGGATAAGATTAATATTCACAGAGATGAACTGACCGTGCTCCTTCGTAAGCTTAAGCGTGATGGCAAACGGATACATCTGTATGGCGCATCAACTAAGGGAAATACGATTTTGCAGTGGTGTGGAATTGATAGCCGGATTATCGATTACGCTGCAGAGCGTAATCCAGATAAGTATGGCGCGCGCACGTTGGGTACCGACATTCCAATCATCAGTGAGGCGGAATCTCGAGCCATGAAGCCTCATTTTTATCTGGTTTTACCTTGGCACTTTAAAGAGGAGTTTTTGCAGCGGGAAGCCGAAACCATCAGAGCAGGTACAAAGATGATCTTTCCACTTCCGACTGTAGAGGTGATAGAGTCGGTGTAACGTAAGTGATTGTTGAGGGTCTATGAGGTCGCTGCTTTTTATCCCCACGTACAATGAAAAGGATAATGTCGCTCGATTATGCCAGGAGCTTTTGGACCTCAATCTACCGGTTGATCTACTGTTTATTGACGATGGTTCTCCTGATGGTACGGGAGAGATCCTTGACCGACTAGCCTTAGGAAATAAATCCCTTAACGTCATACACCGCTCTGGAAAACAGGGTATAGGTAGCGCCCATCAGTTCGGAATAAGGTATGCCTACGAGAACGGTTACCAGGTTGTTATGTCCATGGATGCCGATTTTACGCATCGCCCGCAAGATCTCTTGAGTCTTTGGATGTTGAAGGATGAGGTAGACGTCGTAGTCGGTTCGCGCTACATGTCTGAAAAAAGTTTGCCTGGTTGGAATTTTTTTAGGAGATTTCTCACTAAAACAGGCCATTTTTTGACGGTATCTTTATTGGGAATGCCTTATGATGCAACCGGCGCTCTTAGGCTATATCGAATAGACAGGATTCCTCAATCTGCTTTCCAGCTTGTGGAGTCAAAAGGCTATTCTTTTTTCTTTGAAAGCCTTTTCGTCCTTTTTAAGAATCACTATCGGATTGCCGAGATTCCAATAACGCTTCCAGCGAGAACATACGGAAGCTCGAAGATGAGCTTGAGGGAAGTCGGAAAGAGTGTGAGTCTTCTTGTAAAGACCTTCTTTCAGAATACGGTTAGTCCGTCAAAATTTAGAATTAGCAAACCGCTGAATGACGATGAGATCGATGCGCAGCATCACGATCCTCAGGGCTGGGATCAGTATTGGGAGGTTAAGAAGAGTGGCTGGAGCTTTATTTACGATCTAGTCGCAGATGTATATCGCAAGGTTTTGATAAGGCCGTCTCTTAATCGTTTTATAAAGGCTAACTTTTCAGAAGGCTCCAAATTACTTCATGCAGGATGTGGCGGGGGGCAAGTTGACTCCCAGCTTCGCAGTTATGCGGATATTCTGCCTCTGGATATCTCCGTAAATGCCTTGAACTGGTATCGTCGAGTAAATGGTGACTGCCGTGTGGTTCATGGGAGTGTCTTCGATATACCGCTCCCGAATGAAAGTGTTGACGGCGTGTATAATCTTGGCGTGATGGAGCATTTTACCGAAGAGGAGATATCGCGGATCCTGGCTGAGTTTTCTCGAATAATTAAGCCACAAGGTAAAATTGTCCTGTTCTGGCCTCCAGAATTTGGCGTTAGTGTTATGTTTTTTAAGTGCCTAGGCAGCGTGCTTCGAATTTTTGGAAGAAAGGATGCCAAGTTCCATCCAGCTGAGATAACGAGGGTGCGCTCTCGCGAGCATGTAAAACGGTTGCTCGAATCTAATGGGTTTGTAATGTCCGACTACTATTTCGGTATTCGTGACATGTATACCCAAGCAATGATCGTTGGGAAGAGAGCAGAGCCAGTACAGACGGTTTTGCAGGCAGCATAAATCCCCTCAGCCAGGCTTGACGTGACGGGTCACCCGCCATTTCGCTCGATTACTACGATCGCTAAGTTTTCAAGCTGCTTTCGCGCTAGCGGCGAAGCTTGCCCCGCGATGTTCATCCTCGCCGAGGCAATCCTAGCCTCCTTCTGAGTGCGCACTCTAAAATCTTTGAATATTCCGGCGACTTCCTCGGTCCAGAAGAGATAGTCAACAGGCAGTGGAATATAGAGTTGGTTGGTTTTGGTTATGGCCGCTGGAAGATAGAGCGAGGCGATAGTTTTCTTAATAGGAGTAACCTTGTGGAGCTTTTCCAGTGACTCTGCTACGGCGACAAAATACAGCGTTGAGGGCTCATTAGTTGCAGCACACGCCGCTTTGATAAACTCTGCGTGTCCAGGCACTTTCGGACCAATCGAGGTGAGCGATGCAGAGATAAAGCGACGTGACCACGGAGTGTACGCCTGGTTCGCCAGAAACTGTTTCGAGATCTCCTCAGGTACTCCGAGTGCAGCAAGCTCTTGTTGGTTCTTTTTGCCTATTGAGTCGGGGTCCTCATAAAGCGCTAGCTTTTCGGCGCGCTCGTACCATGTGTTAAAGGTTGCAAGCTCACCTAAGAGTCCTAGGCCCGGCACAAATCTAAATGCTGTGCCGACTGCTGTTTCGATACTTGCAACTCGCACGATCTCGCTCTTGAGGGTTTCATTCGATGTGTACGGATTAACGTGTAGTTTGCGAAACCATTCGCGCTCACGCTTGGTGTAGCCTATGTACTTGAGGCCCAGCTTGGTGCCCTGATCGATCGCTTCTGATGTTGAGACACCCGATGATTCATTGGGAGTTCCGGATTTTGCAGGCTTTTTGTCGCTCCTATCGGAGGAGACAGCATCGCTCACGGCTTGTACGGCCCCTTTTCCTTTGCGATACGCCCATGAAAAGAGTTTCTCAGCTCCCTCAGGTACGGCGGCTAGCGTATCGCCTAGCTTCTCTGGATCGGAGAGGGTCTTGGCGGTCTTTTCGACGATTCTGACTGGCGCGGTGATAATGCCTTTGCCAGCCTTGTATGCTGCATCAGTAAAAACAGTAGAGCTTGATAGCTTGTCTAGCTCTGCAAGAGCGTTCATTTCACCGACGCGAATCTCAAGGAGCTGCCGCCCCTCGACTACCATCACTCCAAAGTTGGATTCTATCCTGTAGTTGTTGAAATACCCGTCACTGGTCACGCGCTCAGATACTTTGTGGTATGGGCCTTTAAGGAGGTGCGGAGGTACGATCTTTGAGGCTGATAGTACTGTGGGTTTTTCAAATTGAGAGGGTTGTGGCGCACCTACAACAACGATCGGAAAAGCAAGTGCCAGGATTGTGGCGATGCTGGCTAAGGCACACTGGACGTCTTTGTTGAGTTTGGCGACACTAGGCATCGTTTTATCTGGTGAGAAATTAAGCGACTGTTACGTAATTGCCAGAGGCACATAGCTTCTCTTTATCGCTCATAACGAGCCCAAATATAGCTCATCGTAAGCGATAAAACAGCCTGTTTTGAGCGATGCTGTCAGGCTGGTCGCCGCGGGTTCGCCACACGCCCAGAGAGCAGCAGCGCCACCATAGCCAGGCCCGCCCCAACCAAGAACGGAGCATTGGGGTGCAGCGAAAACAGCACGCCTGCTGATGTTGGCCCAATTATACGGCCGAGCGCTGCGGCAGATTGATTAATCGCGAGTCCAAACCCCTGCTTTGACTCGGGCGAAGCTAGCGACACCAAACCAGCCATCGATGGATTAAACATTCCACTCCCAAGAGCTAGGGTAACTCCAGAGATAAGGAAGAGTGAAAAGCTTCCGACTGTGCCCAATACCGGTATGGCGATAAGGCTGCAGGTGATCACAATCAGTCCGGTTCGGAACATCGAGACTTCACTATGGGTGCGTAGCCATTTGCGCACAAAGAATCCCTGAACAACTGTAGCAGCAATACCGACTACGACGAGAAAGAGGCTGTTGAGGCTGGTTGCTTCCTCAAGTGGTTGTGCCGACTCGGGGTTGACCCAGTGTTGTGCGATAAACAATCCAACGCTCTGTTCCATCAGAGCAAAGGCGGTAATGAACAGGAGCGTTGTTGTAACCAGGTAACGAAGTTGCGGGCCAAGCTCTGCTAGGTCGCGCAAGCGAGGTCGGAGGTGAGCGTGACTCGTATTCTTTTGTGTGTGTGTCTCGGGGAGGCATAGTGCAACAAAGATAAAGTTTACAAGCGCCAAGATGGCACCAAACGCTGCGGGTGCTCGGTGATCGAAATGGAAGAGGATGCCGCCGAGCGCTGGGCCGAAGATGAAGCCTACGCCAAAGGCCGCTCCGATGAGAGCCATTGCGCGACTACGCTCTGAGGCCTCGTTAGTATCAGCGAGAACGGCCTGGGCGGTGGCGATGTTCCCCGCACCGGTGCCAGCAAGCGCTCGAGCGAAAAAGAGCATCCCAAGCGATGTAGAAGCGGCGAACATAGCGTGTCCGGTAAGGGTCATGGCGATTGTTGACAGCAGTACTGGTCGCCGGCCTAGGCGGTCTGAGAGGTTGCCCCAGACTGGTGCTACCATGAACTGCATGAGGCTGTAGACCGCTCCCAGGAGCGTCACAGTGGCGGCACTCGCCCCGAAGTTTTTAGCCAGAAACGGCTGCGACGGAATAATCAGTCCAAAACCCATAACGTCCAGAAGGACGATCAGGAACACAGCGAGTCTGGGGGAGGGAGGCTTTACCATGGGCAGGAGGACAGTGTGCCTGTTTGGCACGTCTGTGGCAACAGGCAGGGCATCGCAACTTCGAGCAGTTTTGAGTAGATGGCGGGATAACTGCGACGCCCTGGGCAACAGCTGGAGCTTTACCGTACGAGAGCTTTAGCCTACATTATCCGGGGTATGAGGCCCACATCGCTGCAAGCCACCCGCTTGGGAGGGCAGTAGTGACGCTCTCGTATTTACTGACTACCTCCGAGATGCACGTGATGAGTACTGAACTCTCTGCGGATAACATGAAGAAGCTGGCTGCAAACTTTCAGGAGCAGCTGCAGAAGGTGGCCCAACCTTCTGACATCGAGTTGATCAAGCGCGACTGGTTGGCCAAGGAAGGAATCATCAAGGAGCTTTTCAAAGGGCTACGAGATGTTCCGGCCGAGCAGAAGCCAGCGGTGGCAGCGTTGCTCAATGAGCTCAAAAACAAAGTTGAATCAGAGGTTGAGGCCAAGGCGCAGTACTTCAAGCAAGGAGCACTGCGCAAGCAGTTAGAGGAGGAGTATCTCGACCTCTCACTACCTGAGATGGGTAGCGGTCTTGGCAGCGTCCATCCTATTACGATTGTGGAAGAGCGTATCACGGAGATCCTGCGGCCGTTTGGGTTCGAAAGCGTGATGGGACCAGAGATTGAGACTGAGTACTACTGTTTTGACGCCCTGAATATTCCGGCACATCACCCAGCGCGTGATATGCAAGATACCTTTTACACTGAGACGGGCCACGTGCTCCGCACGCACACCACTGCTGTGCAGGCGCGTATGCTGCAGAATAGGGCTTTGTTCGAGGGGAAGAAGCTGCCTCTTAAGATCTCCTCGTTTGGCAAGGTCTACCGTAACGAGAATGAAGATGCTTCGCACCAAGCGGTATTCCACCAGTATGAATTAGTGTGGGTAGAGCAGGGGCTCACGCTCTCCAACTTACATGCGCTCATCACGCATATCCTTAAAGAGCTCTACGGAAAGCGTAGGAAGGTGCAGTTTGTTCCGAAGTTTTACCCATATACAGAGCCTAGTATTGGCCCGCGGATAGATTGCGCTATCTGCAAAGGAGGTGGTTGTCCAGCGTGTGGTGGTGCGGGATGGGTTACCGTGGCGGGTGCTGGAATGATCCATCGTAATGTTCTTGCGGAATTTGGATTTGATCCGAATGAGGTTTCGGGGTTTGCATTTGGGCTAGGAACGTCGCGACTGGCTGCGCAGCTCTTTAATTTGCCGCATCTTCGTGCCGTGTACGATAACGATGTGCGAGTGCTCCGGGAGGTTGTATGAAGTTTCATGTTCGAATGATAGAGAAGTTGCTGGAGCTTCCTGAGTGTCCGATTGAATCGGCAGGAACTTCACCTCTACGCCACACCCTGGATGATATCGGTCTTGAGGTAAAAGGTATTGAGGCGAACAGTGATGTGGGGGTTGTCTTCACGATTGAGACCCTGGCTAACCGAGGCGATCATCTCTATGCCATCGGAGTGGCGCGTGAGCTCTCTGCGCGCACGTTAGCGCAGATCAGCGTGCCGCCGGTTGCTGGTAACTTGAGTGATCGAAAATCATCGGTACTTGTACGACGAATCACTGAAAAGTGCTCGCGGTATGCCCTGCTTGAGATGAGCTTGCCGACCCCGATGCCGCTTCGAAACGATGTGGCTGTGTACACCGAGGAGCCTGGTAAGAAGCACGCGATAATTGACCTTCTCAATTATGTGCAGATGGAGTTTGGGCAGCCGATGCACGCCTTTGATGCCGGCACGATCGATGGTGAGATACTTATTGATTGCGCCACAAAGGTTGAGACTGTTGAGGCTCTTGATGGAAAGACGTACCAAGTTCCTGAGGGTTCGATCCTTATTCGAGATAGAAAAAAGATACTAGCAGTGGCTGGTGTGATCGGTTGTGCAAATAGCATGGTCACCTCGGAAACCACGAAGGTGTGCATCGAAGCAGCGGTGTTTGATCCTGTTTCTGTTCGTAAGACTGCGCGCGCTATGGGACTATCGACCGATGCCTCGTACGCCTTCGAGCGTGGTGTGGATCCAGAGGGGATCGTGCCAGCGCTTAAGCGCCTAGTGTACCTTGCAGCGGGCTCAGCCGGAGCCGTAAAGGATTCGAGCGGCGCGCATGTAATCGGCTACACGTACGTAGAGGCGACTCCGCCAGAAAAGCGTAAGGTGCGGGTGGCGCTCAGTTACTTGAAGCAGCAGCTTCACTTGCCACGCCTTGAGGAACTTGAGGTGGTCACTCGATTTAAGAATCTTGGATACGGTGTTGAGGTGGCCTCAGTTGGCAAGGATCGAGAGCTCACGCTGCTTGTACCGTCGTGGCGATTGTACGATGTGGCAGGGATAGATGATGTTCTTGAGGACATCGCCCGATCAGTGGGATTGAATCGGGTGAGACAGGAGCTGCCAGCGCTCCAGTATGAAGTACCGGATCATAATCCGCTTGAGACTATTCAGTTAACTGTGCGCCCAGCGCTGCGTGGATCGGGTTTTGTGGAGGTGATGACGCGGGGATTTTATTCGGCTACGGAAGTTGCCCTGCTTGAGAGTTTGTCAAAGGGTGTGGCGCTCAAGCACGTAGCTGTGAAGAACTCTCTTGAGGCGAGTAATTCACACATGAAGTATTCGAATATAGTGTCCCTCGCGCGTATTCTAGGAGCCAACCTTAAGCGGGGGGTGGTTGCGCCGAAGATCTACGATTACACGAGAGTATTCGCGGTGCCAGACGCTGCTGTGTCGGATGAGCCACGGCAGCGCGAGATCCTTGAGTACAACTATGAGCATGATGTCCTGACACTCGCTTCAGCGGGACGTTGGTCGGATTCAGAGTGGCGCAAGGGTGAGTCACTTGAGGAGCATGCACGGTTGTTTAAAGGCACGATAGGTCAGGTTATCAAGAGTCTTGGTGCAGTGTTCTCGGTTGGCAAGGGCGATGATCCATTTTTGCACCCGGGGATGCAGGCTTCGATTAAGATGGGTCGGAATGTCGTTGGAGCGTTTGGAGTGATCCATCCAATTATTCGCGAAGCGTGTGAACTCCGCGTTCCGGCGATGTATGCGGAGCTCGATCTGCGGTTGGTGCGCAAATGTATGAGCAAGAACGAGCAGCACGAGCTCAGTGACTTTCCAGCAATCTGGCGTGATGTAACGCTTATGGTAGAGCCGCGGGAGCAAGCTGGCCGTATTGCTAGGCTCATTAGAGAGGCTCAAACTGAGCATTTGAGGGATGTGCACATCTCGGATGACTTTACCAAATCTGACGAGTCTTTTCGGCGGGTTACCTATCGTATGGTGTTTCAGAGCAGGGAGCGTACCTTGAAGGGTGATGAGGTTGATGGAGCCATGACTCAAATCTTATCGGAACTTAAGGAAAAGCATGGTATTCTCCTGGCTCAGTGAGTGAGCACTATGGAAAATTGTGAGCGTTTCGCGCATAAGAGCACTAGGCCTTCTCACCGATGTCAGCGATCTCCGGTAGCAGCGTTGGTGTTTGTGTGCCTTTGTGTAGTCGGTATAACGGCGTGCACCACGCAGCCACCTATTGTTGCCGATCCCCCGCAACATGTGCATTCGCCTCCAGAGATCGTTCCGTGGGAGGAGCAGTATGCGCGCGCAAGGCCCAAGCCGGAGGCTTTTGATGAATCGCACAGCGGTAAAGATTCGCAGCCATTCAATGGTGAACTTGAACAGACACCCACAGATAAAAATAGCGACGGGCCGCTACAGGTAATCGTAGACGCGATCGCCTTTCCGTTCCGGGGAGTAGGGTGGCTGTTGCAGGAGATTTTTTAGTTAATCAGGCGATGCACAATCTAAGCTTTTGCCGGCCGCGAGGCGCCAGGGATCCACAGATACTCTGGCTTTCCTTCTGCGTGGACTACGGCGCGCGCCATTACAAATAGCAGATCGCTTAGTCGATTTACGTATTGCAGGATGTGGGGAGATACTGGCTCGTTTCTGTGTAGTCTGCAGATATGTCTCTCGGCACGACGACACACCGTGCGAGCGACGTGGAGCTGTGCCGACAGGAGAGTGCCACCCGGCAGAATGAATGAACGCAGTGTAGGAAGCGGGTCGTTGAGCGTATCGATCCATTTCTCAAGCTGCTCAACGTGCTGTGGCCCGGCTTTAAGCATCCCGTCCCAGTGAGAATCAGCCGGAGTAGCAAGTTCTGCGCCGATATCAAACAATTCGTTCTGAATTGTGACAAGCATGTCAGTGGTAAGGGCTGCTGCTGGACCTGAGGCAAGCTCCTTGCAGACTCCAAGGTGCGAATTGAGCTCATCAATGTCGCCGTATGCTGCAACCTTCCCGGCGTCTTTGTCGACCCGAGCTCCACCTACGAGTCCAGTAGAACCGCTATCTCCTGTGCGTGTGTAGATCTTATTCAACGTAACCATGATTACTTCCCTCAAGCGTTTGCCGTCTATTCTGCAAGTAGGCCCTCAATCTCTTGAAGGCTTTCAGATGGGTTAGATGGTGTGAGCGGTTCTTCCGGTGGCTCCATTTCGTCTTGAGTGTCAGCTTCGTGCGCGATCGTGGCTGAAGTTGTATCCACGGACTCAGTCGGGAGCGGTGGAGTTGTGATAATGTGGATCCCGGCATAGGGGGCTAAGAGTAGCGCGGCAAGTGCTACACAGATCCAGAATAGCAGAGTAGAGCCCGAGCGTTTCACGAATGACGTTTTTAAATTATCGTTTGGTTGCACATCCACCTGAATGGCAACTCGATGATGATACGATCATCGCCTTATTATTGGTAGGCAGATCATTGGGTCGCCTCGCCGTAGGGCTATAAATGCCGGGAACTAGCT
>JBIKKR010000184.1:0-5398 GCA_044360225.1 Bdellovibrionota bacterium
GGTCGTTTTCATATCCCTCTCCTCTCAAAGTAATGTTTGACTCTAATCACTTCGATTACTTACGAGTCGAGAGGGATTCCTTTATGAGGCTACATAGCAACTATTCCTTCTCGCATGTATTGCTTCTCGAGTTCCTTAACCGTTTCCCAGTGAAGATTATGTTCCTTAGCAACATCCTGAATCGTCTCCTTGCGACACTGACGACCAATGTGACGCATGAATCGTTTTGTATACCGATAGTTATCTGCAAGGAACTCGATACGCTCCTGCTTCACCATGCGACAAGCTTTACATTGTACGCGACGAACCTCGAACTCAAGAAAGACCCTAATGGTTGCACACGGCAAATCCCGGGCTCTATGTGTCTTTCTATCATACCAGCCCCGATGAACTTTCCCGCAGGCTCCGCATATAGTTTTTTTGAGCGCCGGGTCAGGCGAATGATGCGGGCATCAGAGTCCCACTTAGCTACTTCAAGATAGCGATTCGGGTAAAACCCAGAATAGTGATATTTATCGTTCAGCTGCTTCCGTATTGCTCGTGTTATCATGCTTAGAATTATGTACACGAACTTGATGACTTCAAGATGGCGTAAAAGCTCCATAAAATCGGTGTTCCAGCTCGTTTTTGCCGAAATTTGACCCACTCAAAAGCGAGAAGAGCCCAAAAACTAAAGCAGTTCCAAGCAGATATCGGGAGAATTGCGACTCCCTGGAACGATGTGCGCAAATGTGTCGGCAGGCGTCGATAAACCCAATGCCCACGAGTGGTTCTGCGTATGTGTCGCCCTAAAAAATGAACCAGAGCAGCGATTTCCTGTGTCGTGTACAAAGCCTTTTATTTCCAACCAGAAGCAGGGTATTATCCTGTGCGCTTCGGTTTAGCCAAATTTAGCGTAGTTGGTTTCTGCATCGTTATGAATACTCCACTTATCGTAAATCCAGATCTCTCAGTCTTCGTTATGCGCGACTCTGAACGCTATGCAGAGGCACGTGACCTGATGCTAATGTGTGCCCAGTTGGACAAAAGTCCAGGACACGTTCAGGTATACTCATTAACGCCGATATCGCTCTGGAATGCATCGGCGTTGGGGGTGCGTTCGGATGATCTGCTTGCGCGGCTCGCCGCACTGTCGCAGTATGCGATTCCCGAGGCGGTCAGAGCGTTTATAACCGAAACTATGGGTCGCTGGGGTGCGCTGATATTACGAAAAGTGGAACAGGAATACGTACTTGATGTACATTCGACAACTGTTCGCGCAAGTCTTTTGGCTCACCCAGAGCTGGCTGCTTTCTTTTCAAAGCCTGTAGGCTCGGATTCGTTTGTGATCGATGAGATCGAGCGCGGGCCGCTAAAGTTGGCGTTGATAGATCGAGGGATGCCTGTTGTTGATCTTGCTGGTTATTGTGATGGAGATCAGCTCTTTGACTCGCCGTGGGATCGCGATAAAAATAGGAGGTTTTCGCTGCGAGATTATCAAGCAGAGGCCGTCCAGTCATTCCTTGGAAGCGATTCAGCATCCGGTGGAAGTGGTGTGATAGTGCTTCCGTGCGGAGCAGGCAAGACCCTAGTCGGGGGAGAGATCTTAGCGGCCCTGCAGATGAAGACTTTAATTTTAACGGCAAATATTGTTGCCGCTAAGCAGTGGAAGGCCGAATTGATCGATAAAATGGGTATTCCGTCTGCCATGATAGGAGAGTATCACGGCCAGAGTAAGCAGCTCTTGCCGATTACGATTGCAACTTATCAGATCTTGAGTAAGAAGAGCGCCAGCACTCAGCAATACGAACATCTCAACCTAGCGAATAGCCAGAACTGGGGGTTGGTGATTTATGACGAGGTGCACATGTTGCCTGCCGAGTTGTTTCGCATGACAAGTCAGTTACAGGCCAAGCGAAGGCTCGGACTTACGGCAACTCTTGTCAGAGAAGACAACAAAGAGCCGCAGGTGTTTAGTCTTATTGGGCCTAAAAGATACGAGGTTCCTTGGCGTATCCTTGAGCAACAGGGGTGGATCGCCAAGGCGAAGTGCTATGAGATTCGCGTGCCTTTCTCACCTACGGCTCAGGCTATGCACGACGCCGCAGAGAAGCGTCACAGATTTAGGATGGCAGCGGAGAACCCCGGAAAAGTTGCCGTTATTTCTCGATTATTAGCAAAGCATAGTAATGAGCGGGTGCTCATTATCGGAACCTTTGTAGAACACATCAACTCGATCGCCAACGAGCTCGGGTGGCCTGTGCTCGATGGAGCATCAACTCAGAAAAAGCGCGATGAGATCTTTGGACGGTTTCGATCCGGAGAGATTCGCGGAGTTGTCGTGTCAAAGATCGCTAACACATCGATCGACCTGCCCGACGCTTCGATGATCATCCAGGTTTCAGGTCAATTCGGATCTCGACAAGAAGAGGCGCAGCGCTTGGGGCGGGCCCTGAGGCCCAAGGCAGGAGATAATCAGGCGCTCTTCTTTAGCGTTGTTACGGAAAACAGCGCAGAGGAGCCGTTTGCGGATAATCGACAGAAGTTCCTGCTGGAGCAGGGGTATGAATATGAGCGAATCCCGTGGACTCACGTGTGCGAGCCGCAGAGTGCTGCGGCAGAATTGATGGTACACGATGAGTCGCAAGGTTCGTCCTTGGCAGACGCAGGTGGCATCGAAACTTCGGTCTTAACTGATTTAACTCCAGATGTAGTTCACTAATGAGTAACAGCGCAAAAACAAAATCTCTATCACTGGCCGAGCTAAAAAGGCAATTAGAGCAACAGATCTCGGAAAAAACGAAGAGTGACGCAAAGACGGCAGGAAATAAAGGCTTATCCGCTCGGGTGAAGACTTTTATCGAGCAGCATCTTAGTAGTTATGATGATGATTATGATAACGATGATGATGGTGCGGATGAGTCTGCTATGAATTCTGATGACCTGCAAGAATTCGAGAGTTGGGCGAAGCGCGTACGGGTGTGTGGCCCTTTCTTCAATCAATTTGGTAAGCATACGCAGATTCTCGATTTGCGACGTAACGCGCTCATTAAGAACAGTGATGCTCTAAACGATTCGGTTCTCAGAAAGCTAGCGCGCGATTTCGAATCACGATGGATCTACACTGAGTCAGAGGCACGACAGGTCTTTGGAGCTTATCTTGCGCCCTTAGAAACGGGTGGGCTGATCTTTCGTATCACCGGTTCTCGAGATTTAATCAAAGAGCAAACGGGAATGATCGTGGAGGCAGGGGAAGATGTGACGTTGATATGTCCCTCGCCATCGTTTATCGAGATCTTATCGTACTACTCAACAAAACTTAATTTTGTAGTTGGCTTTGTAGTGGCCTACGTGCAGCAAATGTATGCTGAGCAAAAGATTAAGGCCAGAACGAGAGTTTATAGAGCGATAAGCTTTGAAACAAATCGTATGTTGCTTGATGAAAGCTCCCCACTTCAGCGAGCTTTAAGGGCGCCGGTCCCTCCACCTGCTGAGCTTCATAAAGTTGCCGTGCATTTCGGACTGAAGTCCGACCCCAAGGGTAAAGGGCGATTGTTCTGGGGAATGGGTCAGCAGCCTCTGCACGCCATTGTGCAGAGGTATAAAGAGCTCTTCCCTGTGGCGAGCGCCAGCGGGGTAATTTCTTTGTTCGTGGATACAACCAGAGCAAGGTTTAACTTAATCTGCGCCCCAGCGGTGCTTCAGGCAGTGTTAGACTCTCTGCAGGCGGATTCCGCAGGCGCGGGTAAGGAGCAGATGCATGCTGCACAGAGTGTGATGCTCGCGCTCGGGGACAGCGAACGCGATGAGCTGGTTGCCGCGGTGTATGGTGCGGCTACCCGCGGAGAGTTGCAGGTGACGCAAGAGAGGAGACTTACAGCAGCATGCTTAGGCAAATTGGGGACTACTCAGTGGCCAACGGTCGCATCTAGGATTTCCCGTGAACTGCTTGAATTAGTTATCTCTGATGTATTTGAGCTCTATGAGGGCCTTGCTGGGATCGATGATGCCAAGAGTTGTGTGCCACAGGATCTCCTCCGCCATGCGCGGTCGGTAGTGAGACGACTCGCGGCATTTTCTGATAGCACCTCGTTGATTCGGCTCTTTGCAGCGGCTCCGGATCGAATGTGGATCAACATATGCGATGTCCAGTCCGTTTTGGGGATAAAGCAAGATCGTTACGAGGTGGAGTACCGTAATTACTATGATCCCAATCCTTGGTGGTTGCATGAGTGCATATTTGGTTGGTTCTGTGGAATAGTTGATCTCGCTTTTAAGGTAGATAAAAAGGGGGTTAAGAGCGAAGTTACGGCATTTCGGGTTAATCGTGCGGCGCTGAAGCGGGCAATTATGCCTGATGTTGATGAGCAGGCTGCTGATGAGCCGCAGCTCATGGAGCAGCCCTGGAATCGATACTCCAGTAAGGTTGAAGTTCTACCAAATGGTGAGGTGCTGTGCCCGCCGGACCTGCATCCGGCGATAAAGTTTTGCTTGGCGACGATCCTGTCGTATGTGAGAACCAATACCTTTTCCGTCTTTGCCGCTAAAACCAGGCCCCACGTGGCTCTTGGATTAACGAGCTCTGACGTTCTGGCTTTCTTGCAGTTGATAAGTCGGAACCCTGTACCGAAGATAGTCAGCGATAAGTTATCTTCGCCCGAAGAGAAACCAGCTTCAGAGATCGGGGCGTTAGCCCCCGATTTCGTCATCACAGGTGCGTCTCAGGAGAGTGCTCAAGCCGTGCTCAATGAGTTAGATGGGAAACGATTCTTTGCTGTTGAAATGGCGACAGGAGTTTGGGGTTTCTTCGATAGATATTCATCACGCCCCAGCGATTCTTTAGATGCTTTTAAGGTTGCTACGACGCAGGGCCGCTGCAAACAACTTGGTAGAGTGATGAAGAATTTGAGCAAGTGCAGTCTTAATTTCACCACAGAAATCGCTGGTCTGCACAGCATCGGAAGTATGCCAGTTGCGCAGCATGAGGATCGCTACAGGCGTGCTGGAATTAATGCGCCTTCGCTTGCGCCTTTCTCGCGCTATTGTGAGTTTTTCGACCTGAAGCACTTGGGGAAAGACTGGGAGGATGAAAAGGTTGGAGTTGAGATATTCTCGCTCGTGCCGGCAGAGCTACGCTCAACAAAGGCGTTCTTGGTTGCTATGGCACCATGTATGGCGATCATGAAGACGCGGATGAATTATTTGTGAGAATCGCGTATTTGCAGCTCGTTGCGGCGGCTACGAGATGAATAGAGGCCCGTTAAGGAATGTTCGGTGCTTACTCTGATGCTGTTGATCAGGCGATGAGTAGGGGGCGAGGGCTGGATAATGGCGATCTTCCTAAGCATTGTTCTTTCTTGAAATCGCCAGATCGGCGACGCCGCAATTGGCTCGTCCGGGTTGGGATTACGGCCAAAGC
>JBIKKR010000251.1:0-2717 GCA_044360225.1 Bdellovibrionota bacterium
GCTGGTAGATCTCTCGACTGGTTTTGATCAACGTTTAGCGCAGATAGATTCGATGGTGCGCGGGCTTGAAGGCATTATTAACAACGCTCACAATCTCTCCAATCCGAATCCGCCTCTGGCGCCTGTTGCTCCGGCATTAGAGGCTTCAAAGCCGGCCACACCAAGTCGCTCGTACCTCTTGCTAGAGAATCGCTACAGAGGCAGTGAGGATGAGATCGGTCATCGTACTCGCATTTACCCAGCGATATTTAAGGATGCTCGTGGCATCGTGCTCGACATCGGCTCAGGGCGCGGCGAGTTGCTGCGACTCTTCAAAGCTGCAGGTATAGAGAGCTACGGTGTTGATCTCGATACCGTAATGGTAAATGTTGCCAACTCAAATGGCTGCAAGACCTTGTATGGTGATGGTATCGCGCACTTACGAACACTCCCAGATGCTTCGCTCGGTGGTGTTGTTGCGATTCAGGTAGTCGAGCATCTCACCCGGGATCAACTCAAAGAGTTGTGTGAGCTTGTAAAGCAGAAGGTGCGCCCAGGGGGTAGGATTGCGTTTGAAACGATTAATCCGCAGTCGCTACTAGCGCTTTCATCAAACTACTTCCGCGATCCAACTCATGTCTGGCCGATGCACCCTGATACGCTAGGGTACATGGCTACGCTTGCTGGTCTTAAGATTATCGAAACCAGGATGCTCTCGCCGGTTTCGCCTAATCATCTTCTCAAAGAGATACCGGTCGATTCATCGCACACGCCAGCGGTAGGTGATGCGATTAATCGTATCAACGAGAATATCTCGCAGCTCAATCGCTTGCTCTACGGGCATCAGGATTATTGTATAGTCTTGGAGGCCTAGAGGCGAACGTATGGCGCGAATACTTGTTCTCGGTGTGAAGGTTCCGTTTAGTCACGGCGGACAGGATGTTCTGGTGGCCAACTTGGTCAAAGAGCTTGAGCGGCGTGGTCATGAAGCTGACGTTATCGCATTGCCATACAATCCGCTTCCTAAGCAAAATCTCGTCACGCAGGCGGCGATGTGGCGTGCTCTGGACCTGGAGAATTTTTGCGGTAAAGAGATCGACTTAGTAATAGCAACGAAGTTTCCAAGCTACTACGCCAGACATCCACGTAAGAGTGTTTGGCTGGTTCACCAGCAACGTTCGATCTATGAGCTCTACGGCACTCAGTACTCGGACATCGGCGATGACCCACGCGATGAGGCGCTGCGTAAGATATTGACTGATGGAGATGAGAAGGTGCTTGGCGAGTGTGCCTATCGCTCGTCGATCTCCAAGAACGTTGCCGATCGCCTGAAAGCTTTCAATGGTCTTGACTCGGAGGTTTTGTATCCGCCGCTCCCTCTAGGCAATGCGTACCGTAGCGAGAGGTCAGAGCCGTATATCCTCTCTGTTGGACGGATCTGTCGCATCAAACGGCTCGACATGATGATAAATGCGCTGGCGCACACCTCAGGCCTCCGTCTCAAGGTAGTGGGAGTTCCTGATGAGCCAGATGCTATGGAGTTTTTCTCGAATGAGGTTCGTAAGCATGACCTTGGCTCACGAGTTGAGTTTCTCGGTCGTGTAGCTAACGATGAGTTGCTCACTCTGTATGCGCGCGCACTCGCGGTGTTTTACGCTCCCTACAACGAGGACTATGGGTATGTGACACTTGAGGCGATGGCGAGCGGAAAGCCTTTGATCACGGCGTGCGATAGCGGTGGTACACTCGAGTTCGTGAAGGATGGTGAGAATGGGTTTATAGTGCAGCCAACCCCCGAAGCTGTCGCACAGGTGTGCAACCGCGTGCGGAACGATGCGGGGCTGGCCACAGCTGTTGGTGCTCGTGCGCGCGCATTCATAGAGCAGGCTGGTATTATGGAGAGTGGCTGGGATCGAGTCATAGAGCGCCTGTTGTCGCCTCTGGAGGGCCAGCACAAGAGTGCGAGTGTGGGTGGTTAAATGATTGAGTCGCGATTGCGCATCGCTTGGTTCTCGGATATCTCGCTTGGTCGCCCTGAGAGCCTCTCCACGTATTGTTCGCGCCTCTTAGTGCCGGAGCTTGCGAAGTATCACTCAATTGAGGTTTTTTCAGATGAGTCTAACCTCGTCTCGTCAACCAGTTTCTTTGGTGCTCCGTTATTCCACTATTTGAATGCGTATAAGCGTCACATAGCTGCACCCTTCGATCTATTCCTGTATCAACTTGAAGATTCGCGAGCATGCCGATTTATCCGCGGGCATATCGGGCTGATGCCAGGAGTGGTCTGGGTACACGATCTCTTCTGTAACGATCTGGGGCCGGAGGCATGCCACACCTCTCCGTGGGAACGAACCATCAGACAGTTCATGGATTCGTCCCTCGAGTTCTCGGATCGCTCCAAGGCTCCGCATCAGTTGTGGCCAAGGGCATTTCGCGAAACGTCTCTCTGCCCAGTAGTGCTTTTTAGTTCCGCCTGGGCCAGGAATGAGTTCAAACGGATGGTCAGTAATCGGCTTGAGGCGATCGATGGAACTCACTATGCGACAGTGCTTCCCGTGCCTGTAGCTGAGACTGGTGTGAAGGCGACCTCTCATGATGATACCTTGCAGATAGCGTCGGTATCAGTTCCAGGGATAGAGGGGCGTTCACACAAGGTTCTTCCGATCTTACGAGGTCTTCCGGGTGAGTGGCATCTTACATGGCTCGTCGATGACGCCGAGAGAGAGGGCGCCCGGGCG
>JBIKKR010000068.1:0-15774 GCA_044360225.1 Bdellovibrionota bacterium
GCGTTGCTTAATGAGTTCGGTATCCCTGAGTTTCGCGTGTCGATAATCGCTCCGCGGTCGATCGAGGCGTGGTCCCAAGTGGTCGCACAAAGCGATGTCGCGTTACACCTACACACCAGCCCCTTCGGACATCTCGCACCATTCATCCAAAGATCACTAGCAGCTGGGTGTCCCGTCATTGCCGCGCGCTCTGCTCAGGGCGAGGATTTTCCGAATGACGTAGTTTTTCAGATTACTCCAGGTGTGCACGAGTCAGCTGAGCTTCGGGGGATTGTGAGTGCGCTTCTGAAGAGCACAGCTGAGAGTCGGAGAGAGTATGGTGCGGCAGGTGTTGCGTATGTACGCGAGAACTTCGGCCTAGAGCGTATTGCAACGACCCTTTCGAATACTTTGATCGAGAATGCTCCGCACGTTTCACACGTAATGGACCGTTGGCAGAGGATCGGTCAGCGAGCGCAGAGGGTGCTGCTTGAGGAGGTGCGTGGTCTCGTCGCCCCCAAGAGTGACATAGTTTCGAGTGCTTACGATCTCGTCATTACACCGGCGCTACGCGACCTCGGCTGGTTGTTGTAGAGAGCTACTGATCTTCTAACTCAGGTATCTGTTTAGGTCCTCGAGCGCTGCGAACGTAGCGGTGCACAATCCTGAGAGATAGGGTGATAAAGAGCGCAATAATCGTCGCCGATACAGCAAGGTCAACCCGTTTAAGCCCGACAGCCATGCCGATTCCCGCAGTCACCCACATCAGTGCCGCAGTGGTAAAACCTGAAACTCCCTGTTTTGAGCGGAATATCGTACCTGCTCCCAGAAAGCCGATTCCCGGAATAATTTGAGCGGCTATTCGAGATGGGTCGCCTACATGAAAAACCGAGAGGGTCTCCCACGAGAGGAGTGAGAACATACAGCTTCCCATGCTAATGAGCGCAAAGGTCCTAATGCTGGGGTCCTTCCCTGCAAGTTCACGTTCTACACCTATAAGGGCACCAAGTACCGCTGCCAAGATAAGGGGAAGGTTAAAACCGTTGGAGATAATCTCTAAAACCGTATCCATATCTCTGTAGGGTAGCATCAGGTGCGCTATCGGGTAAGTATGAATCTATGATAAACCGTGCGAGAGTGATGTGTGAAACAAATTGCTCGCGGGATTTATGTATGGATATGCTCCCTCACGACATGCTCTTTGCAACAACAAACGCCGGCAAATTGCGCGAGGCACAGAGGGTAGCTCAGTGCTTTGACGTTACCCTTTTCGGCATTGATCGAGTTGCTAACGAGAGATCTCTTGCACTGCCTCATGTAGTTGAGGGGGAGGGGGCCTACCACGGGAATGCTGTTCTTAAGGCTAGAACATACGCAGAGTGGAGTGGTGTTCCTGCCATCGCTGACGATACAGGCTTAGAGGTGCGCAATCTGGGTGGCTTGCCCGGGATCTTCACTGCACGTTTTGGTGTCGATAGAGTGAGAGAGCTCCTGGGCCAGGTCCGCTCAGCTGAGGCTACATTTGTGTGTTGTGTAGTATACGCAGAGCCCGCAGGGAGGGTTGTTTCGGTGACAAAACAGCTTGGTGGCCGATTGATCTTTGATGGTACGGTCGATAGAACGGTTACGCAGTGTAAGGGGCCGTTGCCCTACAGCGACATATTTATTCCGTGCGGGGAGTCGGCGACGCTCTCACATCTCGTTAGCAAGGGAGGCTACCTTTCGCACCGCGGCAGAGCCCTCACTGTGCTCTTGTCTGTGTTGGGTGGCTTTACTTCCCCCGCAGCCTGTCGAGAATAATTGCGCAGGCAGCGCGGACTGATAGGTGATTGTATGGTGTGGGCCCGTAAATCGGTTTGAGAATATAGTCGGCGCGACTCATGAGCTCGGGTCCCATGCCCCACCCGGTGCCAAAAGTGAGGAGATACGATTCATCCGAGCCCTCTATAAGATTTCGCATCTCGGTGTAGCTTATTCGGTCATCACCATCACGCGCTGAGGTAGCGATTATCTTGGGGAGCTTCCCTGTATGCCGCTCAATTTGCATAAGCGCTTCATCGAGATCGCTGGCAATTGCGAGAACTCCGAGGGCATCCTGTCTGTTGGGGTTGTATCGTGAGCCGAAATCGCCATCCCAGTGTTGCTTTACGGTGCGGACGAGCGACCGCATCGTCTGGGAGGAGTGAACAACAAAGAAGGAGTCTGCGCCGTAGGTCTTACTGCTGCGTGATATATCGTGGACATCGATTAACGTTACAGATGTGGTGACTGTCTTCCCCGTTTTGTCCACCATTCCATCGTGCAGCAATGCTACGTTAAGGCTAAAGGTGCGTGTTGGCGATTCGGGGTGAGTCATATGCGTTACTATCCTCGTGTAGATCTAGGTGGTCGAATACCGCTCTTGTACTTTTGACGTTTTGTTCCTCGATTCGCGTATTCGCCACTCCGCTATCGCTTTGTGGTTGCCAGAGAGGAGCACGTCGGGAACCCGTAATCCACGGTACTCCTCTGGGCGGGTATACTGCGGTGCCTCGACAAGATTGCCCTCGCCTAGGTGAGGGGATAACGAGCATCGTTGGCACCTCGCCACCCATAACAACGAAATCACCCACAGAGAGCTCCTCATCCACGGCGAGGTCGATCGCGCGCTGATCGATCCCTTCATACCGCCCGCAGACGAAGATAAGTGAGTCGTGCTTAGAGAGCTGCGCAGCCTTGCTCTGCGTAAAGCGTGGGCCACTAGGGCTCAAGAGGATGACCCTTGCCTCCGGTAAGCGACCCTTGGCCGATTCAATTGCCTTTACGAGCGGTTCTGCCATCATTACCATTCCGGCGCCGCCACCGTACGGTGAGTCGTCTACCTTGTGGTGCGGAGGGGCAGAGAAATCCCGTATATCGGTAGTGGCAACTGAGAGTAATCCACGGGTGATAGCTTTGTTTACGAGACTGGTCTTGAGAAAGCTGTCAAAGATGGCTGGAAATATGGTTAGGATCTCAATCTTCCACATGGCGGTACGCTCGCAATAAAAAAGCGGCCGCTTCCCTTTGTGGAACCGGCCGCTTCATTGTACGTTGGCCACTACGCTATGGCCCTACGTACTACTTAGAGGACTTAGCCTTCTTGGCAGGTGCCTTGGCCCCACTCTTAGCAGCGCGCTCTTTGCGCTTACGACGAGCCTCCTGAACCTTCTTCTTCTTATGCTCCTCACGAGCCTCAACGACACCGGGGAACGAACGCTTGATCAGAGAGCGAACAACAGCGGTTGGGAGCGCTCCTGCACTCAGCCACTTCTTTACTCTGTCTTCCTTCAAGATAACAGTTGCTGGTGATGTAAGCGGGTTATAGGTGCCTAATACCTCAAGAAACTTACCATCTCTCTTATTTTGCTTGTCGGTGGCGACAACACGGTATGCGGGTGACTTGTGCTTACCAAGTCGAGCTAGACGAAGAACTACTGCCACAATAACTCCTGTAAAAGGCGAAACAAATTAGCTAAGGGAGGGTACACCAAAAGTGCCAGTCAGGTAAAGTGTTGAGAAGTAGGGAGCAGTGAGGGTCGGATGAAATGGCTGACAGGGCACCGCAATTATCCCGCTATCTACTCGACAAAGCTAGCATTTCTCATTTACTGTGTACGGTTTGCGCCCCGAATTTTCCAAGAGCACGAGTATGAATCCATCTGCTTCAACCCCAATCTCCGCTACCTCTGTAGACACCTGGACCCTGGTGACGGTTTTAGTAGCAGCACTTGGATACTTCGTTGATGTGGTTGATCTGTGGCTCTTCTCTAACCTTCGAGTGGCGAGTCTGCGCGACCTGGGGCTCTCAGCTGCAGCGATCACTGATACGGGTGCTCTCTTGCTTAACCTACAGCAGGTAGGGCTCCTCCTCGGCAGCATTGTGTGGGGTGTCATGGGTGATACACGTGGCCGAGCGAGCGTTATGTTCGGCTCGATTTTTTTGTACTCAGTGGGAAATATCCTCAATGCCTTTGTCACCTCCGTGCCGCAGTATGCTTTTTTGCGCTTTATCACGGGTGTTGGATTAGCCGGTGAGATCGGAGCTGGTATCACGTTGGTCTGTGAGATCCTACCGAAAGATAAGCGGGGAATAGGCACGACATTTGTCACTGGTCTAGGAGTTGCGGGAGCGATCCTCGCAGCGCTTATGGGCAAGTATCTTGCGTGGCGGGAAGCATTTTTTGTCGGTGGGTGCATGGGGCTAACGTTGCTTTTGTTGCGTGTGTTAACCCACGACTCGGGGCTCTTTGAGCGAATGAAGCACGCGGCAGGGATTAAACGAGGCGCAATTCTGCAGCTTCTGCGCAAGCGAGACACTGCGGTTAGGTTTGTTAGCTGCATCGCTTCTGGGATGCCGATCTACCTGACTTTCTCAATCTTTGCGGTGTTCTCTCCGGAGCTAGCGCCGGCAATCGGTATAGTCGAGCCGATAGCCGTTGCAGATGTAATGCTGTGCGTGTCAGTGGGGCTCACCCTTGGGGATGTACTCGCTGGGCTGCTCAGTCAATTGATGCGACAGCGTAAAGCGCCGTTAATCTTGCTGATTGTATTAAACTGTATAGTAGCGGTAACAATTCTGAGTGGGGTGTTTACGAGTTCGCTGGCGTTCCTTGTTTTGATAGGACTACTCGGGCTCACCTCAGGATATTGGGCCTGTCTTATCACCACAGCCGCAGAGCAGTTTGGTACCAATATTCGCGCGACCGTGACGACGATGGTGCCTAACCTTGTGCGAGCCACGGCGATTCCCATGACTATCGCCTTCGTTGAAATGCGCAGATTCCTCTCGATTCAGGAGACGGTCTGGGTGGTAGCAGCTGTAGTGTTCGCCACTGCTTTTTGGGGGCTCTCTCAGGTTCGCGAGTCGTTCGACACAGATCTCGATTTTTACGAGGCGTAGAGCACTCGCGCCTACCAGGGTAGGATTGCAAACCAGGTATTGCCCTCTACTTTTTTGAATTCATTCAATTGTATCGATTGAGCTAGTTGGCGCGCCCAGTGGGCGATAATTTCTCGCGCCGAGCTACGAGCTCGCAGTTTGTTCAGATCGATCAGCCGCACGGGAGGAAAACGGCGATCTGCGGCCGTAGCGATAAGGTGCTTGCCATCGGGAGAGGTAAATCGCGCCGCGAATGAAACGTGAGGGTCAGTAATCGTTGAGAGGGCCAGATCCACTCCGGGAAAGGGAACAGCGAGGGCTGCAACTCGTATAAGTGGTTCGGACAGAACCAATTCAGTCAAAGCGATTTCGAGGATTAGTGACTGGTCGTTGGGAGTCTCAACAACCGCGAAACGTTGCGAGCTAGTCGCCTTTAACTCACTGAGGAGTCGAATGCGGAAGTATCGGGCGATAACCTCGGCATCCCGCGTAAATTCCTCTTCTGATGAAACAGCGAGCCCACGACTTCGTAGCCACATATCTTTTGGAAAGAGGTCTGTTCTCACCGGCTTCACATAGATGCTCGTGTACGGGATTGGTGTCTCTTGAGGAGCGATCCAGGCGTGACGGAATGGGATATCAGCGATAGTCGATTCTGGTGGAGCGCCATCTAAGAACGTGTTGACTACGGGCTCTGTTCGCTCTTTTACGGCGCACGCTGCCAGCGCAAGACAAGCCAAGATTATGGAGCAGAATCGGTGCATCATACGGGTCTTATAGCAATATTTCCGGCGATGCGGACAGCGTTGCATATGGTTCCATTCAAAAGATATCGAGCGTTTGCAGCTGCAAACAGTTGTTTGCCACACCCGACGGGGTTATAAACCCAACAAACAACCGGTTGTAGCCTATGAGCGAACCTAAAGCACTTGTTTTCGATACAGAGCAAAACGGCTGGCTCAGCTTTGGTGCCCCGAAGCGGGTTCATAGCACACACAAACTGGCTGATGTGATTCCTACGCTGCAGGAGGCGCACGTCGCTGCACAATCCGCAGGCACCTGGTTAATCGGGTGGCTTGCATACGAAGCTGCTCCGGCGTTTGACTCCGCGTTGGAGGTCGGGCCACCCTCCCAGCTGCCGCTGCTCTGGTTTGGCGAGTATGATGAGCCAGCTTTTCGTGAACAGCTACCGACACCTATCCTGCATACCCCGCAGGTGGGTCGTTCTAACTTTTGGCAGCCGTTGATGTCGAAGGATGTGTACGGTGATGCCTTTGCAGCCGTGCACAGCCAGATACAGCGGGGTGACACGTACCAGGTTAATCTCTCGTTTCGTTTGCAGTCTCAAGGGCCACATGATGCGTACTCGCTTTTCTACTCTATGGTGTCCCAGCAAGCTGGTCGTTATAGCTTTTTTATCGACGGAGGTCGTTTTGCAATATGTAGCGCTTCCCCTGAGCTGTTTTTTGCGTGTCATGGGCGAGATATCACCTGCCGCCCGATGAAGGGTACAGCGAGGCGTGGTCGTAGCTCTGCGCAGGACGACATTCAGAGAGATGTGCTGGCGACATCAGCCAAGGACCGCGCTGAGAATGTGATGATTGTCGACATGGTACGTAACGATCTGAGTCGCATAGCGTGCGATGGTACGGTTAAGGTCTCCTCGCTCTTTGAGGTAGAGAGATTCCCTGGGGTCTTTCAGATGGTAAGCGATGTGCGTGCGGTAACAGATGCCTCGCTCACTGAGATCCTCTCAGCACTTTTCCCCTCGGCATCCATCACAGGCGCTCCTAAGCAGCGCACGATGAAGATTATCAGCGAGAGTGAGAATTCACCACGAGGTTTGTACACCGGTTCACTGGGTGTAATCTCTCCCCGTGAGAGGTTGTGGTTTAATGTGGCGATTCGCACCGCGGTAGTGGACCGGGAGACAGAGACGGCCGAATACGGCGTAGGTAGCGGTGTGGTTTGGGATTCAACGTGCGAACGCGAGTATGATGAATGTTTGTTAAAAGCCGGCGTAGTACAGTCCTCTGTAGTGCGACCTTGCGGGGGAACGCCCGGCATTTTTGAGACTCTGCTGTGGGAAAGAGACAGGGGCTACTGGTTGCTCGATTATCACGTTGAGCGCCTACTGGGCAGTGCAGAGGTGCTGGGTTATCCCTGTGACGAGGCGCATGTTCGGGCACGGCTTGCTCTCGCGATTGATGGGAAGATCCGCGACAGCAGTCGGTTGCGAGTTCGGCTGGTGCTCAATTCGCTGGGAGATCTAGCGGTGGAGGTCACAGAGTGTGCTCTGCTACCGCAGCCGTATCGAGTGACGTTGGCTCGCGCACCTATCTATTCACGCGATCCTCGGTTGCTCCACAAGATTACCGATCGCTCAATATACGATGCGGCAGCACCATCTGTGCCAGGAGTGGATGATGTGCTGCTGTGGAACGAACGGGGTGAAATAACCGAATCGAGGATAGCAAACGTGGTCGTTGCTCTTGGTGGGATCCTGTGCACTCCGCCACTGTCGAGCGGGTTGTTGCCAGGCTGTTTGCGCCGTCATTTGCTCGCGCAGGGCGATGTTATTGAGCGCATTATAACAGTCGATGAGTTGCGCCAGGCCAAGGATACCTACCTGGCTAATTCCTTGCGCGGTTTGTGGAGGGTAGAACTGATATTCGGAGAGTAGACATCGCGAGTTCGTTAAGGCCAAAGAAGCCCTCGAACCTCATTATTGAAGGCCGAATCGTTGCATATCCACCTCTGCTGTGGGAAAACATCTTGAAGGGAAAACTCTGACGCATGAAAGGAAACAAGAGAATTGTATACGTTGGGTTTGGAGCTAACGTTGGGGATCCGCTCGATACGTATAAGCGCGCAAAGGCAGTTCTTGAGACAAAGCTCGGCCCGATCTGGAAGGAGTCGGCGATGTACGAATCAGGGGCGCTTACGCTCGATGGGTCGGAATCTCAAAACAATTATTGTAACGCAGTTCTTGCGTTCCAAACTGAATTGAGCGCGCGCGAGGTGCTAACGGTACTCCTTGAGACCGAATTGGTATTTAAGCGTGATCGAAGTGAAGTCAAGCGATGGGCCCCTCGTCCCATAGACCTTGATGTATTGTTTGTCGGTGATGAGGTGGTTGATGAAGAGGGATTATCTCTACCGCATCCGGAGTTACACAAAAGGGATTTTGTCTTGTGTCCACTTCTTGATATCGCTCCGGAGTTTGTTCATCCGGTTCTTGGGCAGAGTGTGCAGGCATTAGAGTCATCGCTTGAGGAGCGCGGTTACCAACGCCTTATCTTGCGCCGGGTGGCACTGGAAAATTAAGCAGAGCGCTCCTCTGGGCAGATACATTGTGTACCCGTAGGTAGAGGGTTGAGCCTTGAGGAGCGGAGGCGGCAACGGTGGCGCCTAACGTGGCAGATACTTCGTCTCGATCGGCAGGACACCTCTCGTGAGGTTGTCTTAGAAATCCCTTGCGTGAGCATCCAAGCATCCTTCTCGTGGCCGGAGTACGGATCTTCCAAAAATCGTCAGTGATACGGTGCGATACTGTTGGATCGGGAGACACAAACCCACCGAGGCCTGGATCCACTACCTGCCGTTCAATGCTAATTCCCTGAGCAGCAAGCCTGAGTGCGCATTCAGCGGCCCAGGTTGAGATTGTGCTGATTACAGTTTCAGGAGTAACAGCAATGAGAGGCTGCTGAAACTCATGTGCAGTGCCGTAGGCGTTGAACATATATGTGTACAGGGCAGGGCTATTGGCAACAGTTTCCACTACCTGCGCGTTGATGCCGCCTGTGATGTCGTTGATCATTGATGCTCCAAGATCGAGAGCGCGACGAGCGATCTCTGCTTTATGAGTATCAACCGAAACGGGGACGCGGTGACAGAAGTACGATAAAACAGGTTCGATTCGATTCCATTCTCGCTCATCATCGGTGCACTGAGAGCCCGGTCGAGTAGAGTCGCCACCCACATCGAGCATCTGAGCCCCAGCATCCAGGAGCGCCTTGCCCTTATCGATACTAGAAGTAGTGGCGCGCGCTTTGTAGAGAGGAGCAGCTTCGTCGATGTCGCGCACCCCATCGGAGAAGCTGTCGGGGGTACAGTTGATGATTCCTACGATTATTATTTGGGGCATGGCGTTTTCGCGGTAGAACTTACCCCAGCTTCATTCATTTTTGAACAAAATGAGTGAGAATAACTGGGAGAGCGCAAATGTTTTCGCGAGTCGAATCGAGAAGGTTCAATTGGGATTCCGCGGTTTTTACCCCTGCAGAGGGGGCTGTTTGTGCTCAAGAGCGTCAAGAAATTAAAAAAATGCACCCCAGCGCGGCAACACTAAGACAAGGTCCGTATGGAATGTGGGAGCCAGCGTCCCCTGGTTGTACGTTGGTCGGGATGAGCCCCATGACTGATTGAAGGAGGCCCCCAAAAACCACAGAGACGATCGCACATTCGTACCCAAACAGTGCGCCGATCGACATAATGAGTTTGAGATCTCCGAGCTCCACACCCTCGGACTTTCGGATGGCCAGGGATAACCGCCGTACAACAAGAAGTGGCACTGCTCCGGCAATAATCCCCAAGAGCGATTCAACGTATGATTGAACAAAAGGCGGGTCGAGTAGAGTGATGCCTTTGGGGAGCGCAAGAGAGTTTGTTAACCCTAGTAACACTCCTAAGAGCACACCGGGGTAGCCACGAACATAAGGGGTCGTTCTGTGATCAATACCGATGAAGGTAATCAGAATACTCACGCTCACTGTCGCGAAGATCATGAATGCGGTCGGAGTTAGGCCAAAATGGAGGTAGGAAAGAGTCGCAAATGAGCCCGACAGAAGCTCAATCATCGTGTCGCGCGCCGGTATTTTTGCTCTGCAGTAGGCGCACCGACCTCGAAGGATGAACCATGATATGATCGGAATAATATGCGAAAAGTGTAGGGTGTTTTTGCAGACTGGGCAGAAGGATCGAGCTGGCTTGCTGAGAGAAATCGGAGAGTCATCGAGCAGAGAGGTCTCCGGGCACACTCCGGACTGCCCCCTGGGCAAACGATACACGCATAGGCCAAGAAAGCTGCCAGTACAGGCGCCAAATGCGAAACAGCAGATAGAGATCGCGGTAGTCACGAACATTAACCACCTGGTAAATGATAACACTATCAAACTAAAAAGAGTTGCGGGTCTGAAAACAACGGACATGCCGATAATGACTTCAGCCTTTGCGTCTCTGCGCGGTTTGAAATCCTACTATCTCTTTCTAGCACCAAGGGTACGATTCCACGAATCGTTGAGAGGATCCGATAAATTACAGGGCGTCGCAATTCTCGTCCATTTTAAAGGGCCACACATGCGCGGGAATAGCTGTTTCTACTGAGTTTTGCAGCGCTAGCCCGCGCATTTGTATCCTAATCAGAACTTCCAGCTGTTCTGAGTAGATAGCGGAAGAATTGCGATGCCCTGGATGAATTAGAAGGCCAGCAACTCGCCTAAAATAAAACACCGATATGCCTCTGTGGGAATGATTAATTACCTGATTTCAACTTGTTAGCGATTGCGGTCGGGCCGATCGGGTGGCCCAGAACGAGGCCTTGTCCCGCTTGATTGCATCAAAACTCTTGTCCATCTCGTGGTTTCACTGTGTACGCAGGGGTGGGCAGCTGGTCGAAGGCTAGGATTCAATCATGGTAACTATTCACCAGAAAAAAACAAGGTAGCGGAAGTGTGCGATGAAGACGGGCATTTTTGCCGGACTTTCTTTCTTGTCATCCCCTAATCGGGGATGCGCTATTTTGGTGAATAGTTAGTTTTTTAACCCCGGATTTGCGGAGCAAATCCGCCCCTTCATAGGGGCTTACGTGAAAGAAACGGATTATGCTGTGTGGTTACGAATCATGAAAATCGTCCGCAGTGGAAGTCTGCTGGTTGGCATGCTGGGCGCCGCCCTGTTCTTCTCCCCGAAGTCGGGATTCGCGGGGGAGGCCAAGATCTATATCATCCGTGAAGCTGATGGTGCGCTACGCTTTACCAATAAGCCACCATCAGCAGGGCAGGAAGCGCAGGTCTTTACTTCAACGGGTTCTGGGGGGAAGTTCTTTAGGGCGACACCTCCGGTCACAGCACACTCAGGGGAGAGATTGTTAAGCGGGGACCGAGCCTCGCTGCGTATATTCTCGCGAGTCACACAGGGTGTGCCTCGTGAGCCAATCAGGAATCTCTTCCCAGATCTATACGCCGATGAGATCGATCGAGCATCGAGTGACCACGAGGTTGATCCAGCTCTTGTGAGGGCGGTTATTCACGCGGAATCCGCATTCAATCCGTATGCGGTATCTCCGAAGGGAGCGCGTGGCCTCATGCAGCTGATGCCGGCTACAGCGAGGATGTTGGGTGTGAAGAATTCATTCTCTCCTGAGTCAAACATTCGAGGTGGCACCAAGTACCTGGCGCAGTTGTTAAAGCGATTCCGCAACGAGGCGCATGCAATAGCTGCTTACAATGCTGGCGAGGTCCCGGTAAATAAGTATAACGGCGTGCCTCCGTACTCTGAGACTCGCGAGTATGTAAGGCGTGTACTTAGCCTTAAAAAGCAGTATACTCTGCAGTCTAATGGCTGATTGGTACAAAAAGCTCCCGAACTGGCTCACGTTTATTCGACTGGCTCTGATACCGGTCTTTGTAGTATTTCTGATTGAGCCCTCGCGCACATCGCTCAACATTGCTGCCGTTATCTTTGTCCTCGCTGCCGTGACTGACTATGCGGATGGGATACTTGCGCGACGCTACGCGGCGATTACGGATTTCGGCAAACTCTTTGATCCGCTTGCAGATAAGATATTGGTGATGTCCGCGCTGGTGATGCTTGTAGCGGTGAGGGACGACCAGTGCATCTCGTTTGTGCCAGGGTGGATGGTGGTACTGATTCTCGCGCGTGAGTTCTGGGTCACCGGATTGCGGGCCTATGCGGCGAAGGATGGCACTATCGTCGCGGCGAAATCAGGCGGTAAAGTAAAGAGCTTTTTACAGATGGTGGCCATATTGGCGCTCTTGCTGCATGACTATTCATTCAATCTCTTCGGATTTAAGGTGACCTACCAGTTTGTTGGACTTAACATCCTGTTGGTATCGTTGGCGTTCTCGTACATATCAGCATTCGATTACTCGCTTTCGATATTGGCGCCACAGAAGGGCAGCCTAGCGGATTGCCTCAAAGATCTCGGACAGTCTGTGTTGGGGGATTCGGCGCCATCGGCCACAGTACACGAGGTAACGGAGCCGCAGACGGCGCAGTCTTCTCAAGAACCGAGCTCAGCGGAGCCAATTCAGGGTCAGGAATCGAATCAAAAGCCTGGATGAAAAGAGCAGATTTGACATAGTCAGCGACCAGAGCGAAAAATTTGGTGAATACTTAGGTGCTTTCTTGTTTTAAGAATGTTAAACCTAATCTCTGGGGTGGGTACTCCACCAGACCCCAAGCCCATCAACGTGTTGTACATCCAAATAGACAGTTTGAGACATGAGAGTTGAACGATTAGAGGTATTCGGATTCAAGTCATTCATGGAGCGGCTCGTGCTCCCCTTGGAGTCAGGTATTACCGGAGTGGTTGGACCCAATGGTTGTGGTAAGTCGAATATCATCGATGCGCTTCGCTGGGTCTTGGGCGAAACGCGGGCCTCTCAGCTTCGTGGAGGAGTTCTTGAGGATGTCATTTTTAACGGCACCGAGTCTCTGCGGCCATTGGGATTGGCGGAGGTATCGATCGTTATTCGGGCTGATAAGGAGAATCTTCTGGAAGAGTTGCTCTCGTACTATGAGTCAGCAGAGAGCATGCTCGTAGCGCTGCCCACGCAAGCAGTTAACGATGATTCCGTAGAAGCTGCGCAGGTCGTTTCCGAGGCGACGCCGGGTGAGGGACAGGCCGAAGAGGCTGTGCAGGCTGCTAACGCGTCTGGTGAGACGACAGAGGCTGCAGGTCACGATGTAATCTCAGATATCCGAGCTTCACTCTCGAAGTATTCATGGCTGCGTTCGGTGAGTGAGGTTCAGGTCACGCGGCGCCTGTATCGCAGTGGCGAATCTGAGTTCTTTATTAACAAGGTGCCAGCGCGGTTGAAGGACATTAAGGAGCTGTTCCGGGTGCTGGGATTGGCATCGAGGGGGTATACGATTATCGCACAGGGCGAGATAGGCCGAATCATCACTGCCAAACCTGATGATCGTAGACAGGTCATTGAGGAAGCTGCGCACATCGCTGGATTTAAGGAGCACATCAACGCGGTAGCAAAGAGGCTTGAGGATACGAAAGCGCAGGTAGTACGGCTGGAAGATGTGATTAAAGAGGTTACGCGACAGGTTGCGCACCTTAAGCGCCAAGCGGCGCGAGCGGCAACGAGAGCAGAGCTTAAAGAGGAGCTTGTAGTCGCAGAGCGCGATCTCTTTGCAGATACCTTTGCGCGGCTCCAAGCGCGAGTTCGCGATGTTTCAGAGCGGGCAGAGGGCTTCGCTCGCGAGGAGGCAGCGGCAGCGGAGGCGCTTCGGGCAGTCGAGGAGGAGGAGCATCAAGCACGTGATCGCTCGATGCAATTTGATGTTGAGATAGAGCAACTTCGTCAGCGGTCGGACTCGATCAAAGACGGGCTCAATCGACGAAATCGAGAGGTAGCGCACAAGGAGTCGCGGCTTCGCGAGTTGCAGTCATTGGTGCAGGCGCGGAATACAGAGGTAACACGGCTTGAAGACCGTCGCGCCATGTTGTCTCAGAGACTCCAAGAGTCACAAGAATCGCTCCAGCGTCTAGAGGAACGGGGGATTGAGTTGGAAGAAGGCCTGGCGTCCCTGGATCTGTCTGGCGAGGAGGAACAGAGGGCGATATCTGCAGAGCTGGCTTTGTTACGAGAAACGCAGAGACAGCTTGATCGCTCGGTTCGTGAGGTTCGTGATGCTCTCGTGTCAGCGCAGAGTCGCCGCGATGCCTTGCAATCTCAGATGACAGCAGCTTCGCCGATGTCCCAGCTCAAGCGCGCGATCGGCAGCGATAGTCAGATTCCGCAAGAGATTCGGGGCGACTACAAGCTGCTTGTAGACGGAATTAAAGTGGGCGATCGCTACTCAAAGGCACTACAATCAGTACTCGCTGAGCGGGCAACGTTCCTCGTGGTAGATGAAGTTTCAAAGGTTGCGCGTTCGTTTCAAGAGCTTGTCCTGAAAGCTGATCCATCGAACAAACGCGGTCTAGGCATCGGCCTCTTCGCATCGATTTCGGCCGAAGGCACCACGGCCCCGATGGCCAAAGTGAATGGAGGTACTCCACTGCTCTCACACGTTGAGACGTTGCCGTGGTGCCAGGGGATCGTAGCGAGACTTCTGTCAAAGGTGTGGGTTACGGCGGATCTCGATGGCGCTTTGCGTTTTATTGAGGCGGGAGTTGCCTCGGGCGCGTTAGATGACGATGCTGTTGTTGTGACGGAGAGTGGCGATCTCCTATCGAAGTGGAGCTTCTACAGTCTCCGGCATGATGGTGGAGTGATTCAGATTAAGAGTAAGGTCGATGAGGCCGCGCGAACAATTACAGAGAGTCAGGCACGCTACGATGCGGTAGCTCAGGAGCGTGATGCTGTGTTGCTTTCCATAGCTGAAAAGGAGCGCAGGCATTCGGAATTGACTCGATTAATACACGATGCGCAGAAACGGTTACGTGAACTGTCGAACCAACAGGCAGAGGTGCGAGGACGCATTCAGAGCGAAACCAAGATGTTCAATCAGCTAGAGAACGATATCGAGCGGATTGAGCCACAGCGTCAGGAGGCTCAGAGCCAAGTTGCCTCACTTGAGGAGTCGGCGCATGCTGTCTTGGCGGAGATAGCCAGGCTCAGAGAGGAGGACCATTCGGAGCTAGAAGGCGAGTTGCAAGAGGTATCGACAGCGCTTAAGCTGCTCGAGGATAAACGTCGCGGTCTGCGCGATGAGTTCACCCAGTTACTACGTGGTATCGATGCCAGGCGTCGTCAGCATGATGAGGTTCGCAACACGGTGATCCGCGAGCGAATGGCAGTAGAGCGTATCAAGGGTGAGATCCAGAGTACTGAGGCCTCAGCGCGGGAGCGGTACGGAGCTGAGGGGCTGGCATCGTTGCTTGAGATAGCGCAGCAGGCAGAGCTCTTGGCTCAAGAGCTACGCAACCAACTGGAGCAGCGAGTTTCGGCGATTAGGCATCGTCTCGACCGCGAAGGTGAGGTTGACCCATCAGTGATCGAGCAGCACGAGACCGAAAGCAAGAGGCTCCAAGAGATTGAAACTCAGCGAGAGGATCTTGTCCGAGCTAGCGAGACCCTACAGACTACCTTGCAAGAGCTCTCTGAGGCGTGCACCCGACGCTTCGTCACCACATTTGAGGCTATACGCAGCAACTTTGCGGTGTTTGCTCCTAAACTCTTTGGCGGGGGTTCTGCGGAGCTGCGAATGGTAGACCCGAGTAATCCGCTGGAATCGGGAGTTGAAGTGCTCGTACGCCCCCCAGGCAAGAAGCCTAAGAGCATTGATCTGCTCTCTGGAGGTGAGAAGGCGTTGTGTGCGATTGCGCTGGTGTTCAGTATGTTTATGGTGCGACCAAGTCCTATCTGCGTTCTGGACGAGGTGGATGCTCCTTTAGATGAAGCTAACGTGCAGCGTTTTGTGGCGTTTATTCAAGAGATGAGTGCTCGTACGCAGTTCCTGATGATTACTCATAATAAGGCCTCGATGGCAGCAGCTCATACCCTTGTAGGAGTAACTATGCCGACACCAGGAGCCTCTAAGGTGCTCTCCGTGTCGCTCCAGGAAGCTGAGCGTCAGGTTGCGTGATAGAGCACATCTGTATCGATCTGATAGGGATGAATGTCGGAGGAAGT
>JBIKKR010000185.1:0-5280 GCA_044360225.1 Bdellovibrionota bacterium
CCGCAAGCAGTGGTGTGGGAAGAGGTAATTCACTCTGAAAGCCTAGTATCGTGATGGTGGCTGTAATGAGGACTGCACAGAGAGGTAGTTGCCAGCAGTTGCTGGAATCAGAACGCGTGTACGAGCACGAGTCCCTCTGCATGCCGAGAAGAAGTAATCCCAGGGTGACTGGAATTGTAATCGCTAGTTGCCCCGATTCGGTTACCTTGCCGAGGAAGAGCCCCGGAATAGTGTTCGGAACTGCGGCATCAATAAAGGAATGAAAGGCAGCAAGAGTTTGACCGGCCACCAGGGCCAGGCAAACAGTGGGCGCGTGTCCATACTCGGCGAACACTGGGACAGTAAGCACAAAAAATAACAGGGACGCCAGCGCTGGCAAGCTGTGTAGAGGTGAAACACCTGTTGCCCCTGAGAGGAGCGCTACTGCCAGAAATGCGCAAAGTGGCGCTGCGATCTCCCGTGCTCCGGCAGGGATCGTCATGGACCTGATTGCTAGTCGATTGATGTAACACCAGTAGATGATTGAGGGGGTCAGGACGATATAGGTTATAGAGAGTTTAATCGGCAAGAGAAAGGCAACAGCAACGCACGCACCCGTGAGGATCTTCGTCGATGATGGCGACTGTGCATGTACCAGCTGAGCAGCAAGAGGGATCTTATCTTGAGAGCTGCTGCTGCTGCGCTGGTTGACGATAGCTCTGCTCATAAAGCGATGCAGTAGCTTTAGGGCTCAGTGGTACCCTCGGCATCCTCAGTTTCCTGCTGGCTGATTTCTCCCTGGATCTGTTTGGCGAACTCCACGGCAACTGGGCTGCGATTGCTGGCTATGACGTTATCCGTCATCTCCTTGATCCCATCCTCAAAGTTTACATGCGCCAGTGAATCCTTGATCAGCGCTCGGTCTGCGTCGTAGTTCGTCGAGTTCTCCAGCTGGTCAAACAGGTTCTGCAATCCGGGGAGCCCGGCGTTAATCAGCGATTTAGCCCACGCTGCCGAAAACTGGTCTCGCTTCTGTACGAGCTCTTGTACGTACGGCAGAGCCTCCTCATCAGGGATAAATTCTCCGGGTCCGATGCCGACTGAGTAGTACGCATCGGGGTCATTCCGCTCCTGTACGTGTTTTTGTAAGAGCTCTGCGGCATAGCGCGTCCCCTGGTTGGTGATGGCAGCAACTGAGGCCTCGCGGAGCGTGTCGTTCGTTGTGGAAAGCTGGTCTCCGAGAACTTTTACAACTTCATCTTTGCCCAACGTAAGCTCAAGTGCTTCAGCAAAGAGATCGGCTTCGGTAGAGTTGGGAGCGTTTTTAATCCCATCGACGAGAGTCTGAACATTGTCGGGACGGCCGCTGATGGCGAGTAGTTCGGCCATGTAGCTTTTTTGGTCCTGGGGAGTGCTGGGATTGAGTACGAGAGCCTGAACAGAGGCGTAAAAAGCAGGACACCAGGAGCAGTCAGCGCTTGGCTCCGTGAACTGCTCGAGGACTGAATCATCGAAATCCTTGGCGCCCTTCATCGCCGCAGCGAGCGCTTCTTCAGCAGAGGAGAATGCCTCTGTTGCCGGTTTAATTTGGTCGAGTTCTTCAGCGCCAGGAGCGCTCTGATTGCCTGAGTTGACGAGTACATCCTGTGGACTCGCTGGTTGAGCGCCATCGGTCTTCGAAGCAACGCCTCCATCTGACTGAGAAGTTACTGTTGTGGTTTCGTAGCTCGTTGATTGAGTTTTGGAGGTGTAGAACCACCAGCCTGCTCCAATCACGCCAGCCACAAGTACTAACGAAACGACCTTATTCATGAAACCCCTTTCTTGACTGTTGCATCCCAATCGGCGAACTAACTACGGACCCTCTGTGCTTGATCCTGCATGTAAGTCATCCCGGTAGTCTACGACACTTCTCACTGAGGAACGTCCTATACTATAGAACAACACCATCCAACGGGGAAGATCTATAGCAAGTTACCGAAATTACCCAGCGAAATGCTCAGTTTGCACAGGGTTAATCGGACACTCCTTTACTAAAAAGGTGCGCGGTTTTGACCGAGATCCCTACAGCGGCCTGAAATCAGTTTTCGGGGTAATAGACAGGACAAATTGCGAAAGGATCTTAATCGCCCATTCAAGGTCCTTGTAGCTACAAACCTCAACAGGGGTATGCATGTAACGATTCGGAATGCCGATGGCGGCTGCCGCTACGCCGGCCCGGGATGTTTGAATTGAGTTGGCGTCATTACCTAAAGGGCGGGTTGAAGGCGCTATCTGAAATGGCGACCGTGTCTTTTTAGCGGCGGCTTTCAGCATCTTTTCAACAACCGGGTTGATATTCGGACCGCTTGAGATAGTCGGACCAGCCCCGAGAATGCAGGGAGTCGCTTTGGTGTTCTCGTTTCCTGGGTTGTCAGTTGCGTTGGTAACATCAATCGCGATGCCGACGACAGGATCGACTCCGTACGCAGAAGTTGTTGCACCTCGCAGTCCGATCTCCTCCTGAACTGTGCTTACAGAAAAAAGCCCGACTGAGCTGTTTTTGAGCGCCCGGTTCTTTGATGCACAGGTCCTCAGGGTCTCAAGCGCAACAAAGAGCCCAACTTTATCGTCTAGCCCTGGGCTTGCTATGAGGTTGTTGCCTAGTTCGAGTATTCCCAGCTCAAACGTTACGGTATCTCCAAGTTTTACCCGTTTCTCGGCTTCACGCTTGCTACGAGCTCCAATATCGATCCAGATCTTCTCGATATCATTCTTTGTTTTGTCACGTTCTTCGGCCGATTGAACGTGGATCGGTTTGCGACCTATCACTCCTGGGATCGGACCATCTTCGGAGTGCACTGTGACTTTTGATGCATGGAGCGCGCCGACATCGATACCTCCGAGGGCTGATACATAGAGATAGCCTTCAGTGGATATAAAGCGCACCATTAAAGCGATCTGGTCGCAGTGACCGGCAAGCATTATGCGACGCTCTGCGGTCGGGTTGATAGCAACTATCACGTTTCCGTGCAGGTCCGTTTCAATTGAATCTGCGTACTGCTTCATCCGTTCTCGAACAACTCTCTGGATGCGTTGCTCAGCACCAGTTGGGGAGGGGGTGAGGAGCAATGTGTGTAAAAATTCTTTTGATTCCATGAAACCTGCTGAATGTGACAATCTCGTACTGTATAGAGTGCTCTAACGGTACTATCGCGTTTTCGAAAAGTCCGTAGAGAAATACCAGCTTTTGCAAATCACTATAGTATTCGATGCTACCACTGACGAAAAGGAGCGTTGTTTCCTGCGTTTGCTGACCGCCGAGGAGTTGCGGCGATTGGGAAGGTACAAGGGGGAGATATGCAGGAAATTTGGTCGCCGACCCTTGGTGCATAGAACGAGGTTTGTTGTGGCGGGATGGGGGAAGCCCATGAAACGCCTCACTCGCTAAAGAGGCTCGTGCGGGGCGCTAGCTCAATCGCCGTAAATGCGTTAAAACGTCAGGGTTCTACAGTCAGAGGTCTTTATGTCAACACAAAAGTCGGGGCAACCACTTGAGCACGAGGAGCAGATCGATCACGTCGCTGAACGCGCCAACAGGCTTGCAAAGCTAGAGAATTTTAAGAAGGCAGGGATTCATCCGTATCCAGAGCGCTTTGAAAAGGTGCTTGAGGTCGAGAAGGCGCTCACGCTGAGCGAGAATGAGCCAGTTGCGACAGCGGGTCGCATTATGCTGTTTCGGCAGATGGGTAGCATTACCTTCGCCCACATTCAGGATTTCACTGGTCGTATGCAGGTAATTTTCAAGAAGGATACCCTTGGAGACGAGCTCTACAAGTTGATTACTAAAAACCATGACCTTGGAGACTTCATAGGTGTAAACGGCACTATATTTACCACCAAAACAGGTGAGAAATCGGTGCTGGTGAACACCTGGACATTTCTCGGCAAAGCGTTGCTACCGCCACCAGGTAAGTTTCATGGTCTCAAGGATCGTGAGGTGTTGCACCGCAAGCGTTACTTGGATCTGATGGCTAACCAGGATACGCGAGTGCGGTTTGCCTTCCGCTCTAATTTTATCAGGGCGATGCGTGAATTCTACTGGCAGGAGGGCTTCCACGAGGTGGAGACCTCAACCCTCATGCACAATGCAACTGGTGCTGCCGCACGGCCATACTACACGCACAACAACGCGCTCGATATCGACCTGGTCTTGCGTATTTCGCACGAGCTTCCACTGAAAGAGCTTGTGGTGGGTGGTTTTGAGCGAGTGTTTGAGCTGGGTAAGGCATTTCGTAACGAAGGCCACGACCCTTCGCACCTTCCCGAGCACACGCACCTTGAACATTACGCTGCGTATTGGAGCTTCAATGACAATATTGTCTTCACAGAGCGCATGTTCGAGTACCTCTTTGAGCGCTTAAAGATTCCAAAGAAGTTGGCTCTCAAGGATCGTGATGGGCTTGAGCGTGAAGTTGATTGGAGCACGCCCTGGCCCCGGGTTAATTACATTGAGCTGATTAAGTCCGATACTGGAATCGATGTAATGGGCTACTCTTCGGCTGAGGCGCTGCGCAAGGATATTACTGCGCGAGGTATTGAGTTCGAGGGGATCAAGGAGATGGGCCTTACCTCGCTGATCGATAATCTCTACAAGAAAGTCAGCAGACCCAAGCTGATTCAACCAACGATTCTCTTTAACTATCCGAAGATTCTGCAGCCGCTTGCGCGTGTAAATGACGAGAATGCGCAGATGGTCGATCAGTTTCAGCTCGTGGTGAACGGCTGGGAGATCGTAAAAGCATACTCAGAGCTTGTTGATCCGATCGACCAACGTGAGAGGTTCCTCCAGCAAGCCGAGCAACGTAGCGCTGGCGATGAGGAGGCCATGGATATGGATGAGGGCTACCTGACAGCGATGGAACACGGCATGCCGCCGATCAGCGGCTGGGGTATGGGAGTCGATCGTGTTCTGGCGCTACTGACGGGGCAGGATAATCTGCGTGATGTTGTCTTGTTCCCGCTGATGCGACCCGAGTAATCGTTTACAAGGATACAGAGAGTGTCGTTGACCAGAGAAGAGTTTGCATCGCTCCCGCCAGTGTTAGTGTTTCTGGTGCGTGAGTGTGAAGGGTACACCTCACGTGGATCGTGGGGTGCTTTTGATACCCTCGGAATTCGAGCTCTACAGGACCTCTTCTTTCCAGAGAACATCACTCATCGTAGGCTGTATGCCTTTACCGCCGAGCCCCCGCACGCAGCTCGTGTTGTGGCGGTGTCAGTGCCGCTGCAGTTGGCGCTAGAAGCGGCGTTCTTTCACGT
>JBIKKR010000050.1:0-18056 GCA_044360225.1 Bdellovibrionota bacterium
GTGCCTTAAGATCCTGGCGTTGCATCAGCCTGTGGCCACCGACTTGAGATTTATAGTAGCAGTCCTCAAGATTAACAGCGATCTAGAGCGAATTGGAGACCTCGCGGTAAATATGGCTAGTCGTGCCCGCAAGCTAGCCGAGATTCAAACGCCGTCAGCAGTACATGTCGACTTTCAAGGTGGAGAGAATCGGGTGTGCGAGATGCTACGGAAGAGCCTCGAAGCATTGATACGACTCGATGAAGATACTGCAAAGTGGGTATGCGCGGCGGATCAGGAGATTGATAACATTAACCGCAGCGTATTCCAGCAGGTGACTAAGGGTATTAAGGAGCACCCCGAAGAGGCGGACCGATTGATTATGCTTCTGTCAGTCTCACGAAATCTTGAGCGGATTGCCGATCACACCGCAAATATCGCCGAGGATGTCCTGTACATGATTCGGGGTGAGATAGTTAGACATACGCGGGTTGAATAGGCGAAATCGAGTCGGAAAACATAACGATTGACCAGGGCATCGCAATTCTCGTACATTTTAAAGGGCCACAAATGCGCGGAAATAGCTGTTTTTATGGAGTTTTACCGCGCTGGCCCGCGCATGTGTATCCCGATCGAAACTTCCAGCAGTTTCGAGTAGATAGCAGGAGAATTGCGATGCCCTGACGATTGACATGGCCATGAAAGGATTGTACCGATAGGGAGGTACGGCACATCGCTGTATGCAGCCAGTTGATTCAGTCAATCGTTACCCATGAAATCCGAAATATCTCGTCGTGAGCTTCTGAAGTTACTCTCAAAGCTCTCATGCTCACTGTATGTCGCTCCATTCGTGGGAGCTGGATGTGGACCTCTTGCTCGCATAGTCGGTGGTGTTGGGGCCAGCGATTCTATGGATGACATTTCACCTATTGATCGCACACTGCCTGATGGAGAGACCGATCGTTCGTTTTTCGGTGATAACCCGACCAAGGCGCATTCAATACTCTGGAATAAGGCTGCCTATCTCGCTGATCGAGGGGGTATACCAGCGTCGATGTCACGACGAAAGGTTGTTGTCATCGGTGGCGGAATATCCGGATTAACATCGGCATTCCTCCTGAGAGATCTGGGCCCACTAGTGCTGGAGCAAGGGCCACGGCTTGGAGGAAACTCACAGGGACAATCGTGGCGCGGGATCGATTACTCGATTGGAGCAGCATACTTCTGTGTTCCAGAAGATGGGGATCCGATGTCACAGCTCTTACAGGCACTATCTCTGGATCGGTCGTATAGCGTGGCAGAGGAGAGCGATGCCGTCGCGATAGATGGTGCGGTACGTAGAGGTTTTTGGAGCGGTGCAGTCTCGCGGAATGCCTCTGAAGCCGCGCAACTAAAGACGTTATCTCGATACCTGCGAGCGGTATACGATGAAGAATCTATGCCGTTTCCCGATGCCTGCAATCGCGCAGAGTCGTCGAAGGCTACGTTTCGTGCTCTCGACATGAAATCAATCCGTGAGCACCTAACGCGAGTGGTCGGGCCGCTTACAGTGCCAGTAGCGGCTGCCCTGGAACAGTATTGCTGGTCGTCTTTTGCGGCTTCAGCCTCGGAGGTCAGTGCATCGGCAGGGCTCAATTTTCTGGCAGCAGAGTTTGGACCGATCGGAGTTTTCGCAGGAGGGAATGCGGCGATAGCGGAGAGATTGACGAATCGATTACACACAACGCTACCTGCCGATTCGCTACGCGTGCAATCAATCGTGATCGATGTGACGGTCAATGATAACCACACCACAGTGTGCTATGTGACACCGGATGGAGCGCTTCACTCAGTCGAGGCAGAGGCAGTGGTGGTAGCATGCCCCAAGTTTGTTGCTGCTCGAATTATCAACGATATGGAGGCCAAGCGGCTTGAGGCGATTAAGCAGCTTGAGTATCGCTCCTACGTAGTGGCTAACATACTCCTCGATGGAGATATCGCTGAACGGTTGTACGACCTGTACCTTCTGGGAGATCTCGGTGTAACAGGTCAAGATCCGAGAGGCGAGAGCCAGCGCAGGGGGGCCACAGATGTTATCTGCGCCAATTACGCAGCAGGGATAAACGGAAGCTCAGTGCTGACGCTCTATCAAGCGCTGCCGTACAAGGGAGGTCGTGCCGAGCTCTTGGCGCAGGAGGCGTATGAAACGTGGCGAGGACGATTTGAGGCGCAGATAGCTAACGAGATAGCGCCGCTTTTTGGTTTGAAGGATCAGGCACTGCGAGACGTGAGACTGACGCGTTGGGGGCACCCGCTTCCCGTTGCATCCAGAGGTTTTGTTGCAGATGGCTATGCTGAGCGCGTGCAGGCCCCATTTCGGGATCGAGTGTTTTTCGTTGAACAAGACAACTGGGCACTGCCGGGGATTGAGACGGCGGTATATGAGGCAGCGTATTGGACGCCGAAAGTGAAGCGGCTGGTGAGGGGATAAAGATGGTTAACGCCCCTCAGCTATCGCATCACTAAAGTCAGAGATTACATCTCCCTTAAATGCTGCAACGGATACATACACACGCCCGGACTCTGGGATATCTCGCAGTATGTAACGGTACACCGGGCCGTACTGTGAATCTCGTTCTTCGCGGAGATCAGAGCGGAATATCGTCGCTTCTTTCGAGAGGTTGGTTCGGTCTTCCCCGTAGCGGATTACAAAACCATCGACAGGGTCACTTGGCACTTCCCAGGTTACCTCGATCCCAGCTTCCTTCTTCTCAATTACGGGTGCTGAGGCGATCGTCCCCGCCTTAGATTCCGCTGATTTCTTTGAGGCCCCAGGGTCGAAGATTAACGAGCAGCCAGTGGAGTGCGTGATCGCTAGTGCAGCAAAAGCTGCGAGAAGTGTCTTGTTCATTGGGAAGCCCCTCTGGTAATACGCCGATAATTCTATGGCGATGCAGGGGGTTGGTACAATGGGTTTATTGCTTCTGGCCGTCTTTACTGCAGCCGAGCATTCCCCCTTGAGTGCTATCCCAGCGACAGACTTGGTTGCTGTTAGCGTGGCGGGCCTCGGCTTTGAATCCAGCATCAGATGTCTCGATCTTCATATTGACGCCTTTTGAGAGGCGCGAGATCCCAGGAAGCCCATCGATGGAACACTGCGAGAGAGCATCAACCTGCGAGCAGTTTGATATCGCTAAGTACTTGGCGTTTTGAGCAAAGAACGTCTCTTGAGCAAGGGCCACGTTTCTCAGGTCGTTTGCGGCAGCCGTCTTGTATGAACGCTCGCGATACATTGAGTATTGCGGTACGGCTATCAGTGCGAGGATGCCGAAGATCGCCCCCACAACGAGTAGCTCAACAATAGAGAATCCCTCCTCGGTGCCCCATTCTCTGGCCATTGTTACGTCCCCAAAAAACCTAATTTAAACCCTGATATCGAGCGTCTTGTGCTTTCTAGCAACGTTCGCGTTGCTCACGGAAAGCTTTAGAAGGCAGCCGCCGATATTCCCCAACACCGTGCCTGCAATTTACGTACCAAGCGCTGAATAACGCAGATGATTTCGGATTAGACGAGAGAGCAGCAGGTTACGAGGATTGGGGAAGCACTCTCACGAGGTGTAGTGTGAAAAAATTGCGTGCAGAGTGACAAAAATGTGTCAGCTGGTTGTGTCGCTGGACCAGCAACGGACGGAGCGCGGAGCTTCCGCTCCGCCAAGTTAGAATCACCCAAAAAAGCTGCGAGAAAAGCCAGAGCAGCGAGCTAGGCGACTAGAGCTGCCTGTGCCTATAGCGGCAGGAGCAGCGGACTATAAAGTCCGCGCTCCGGAAGGGGTGTGCAATTCTCCAAGGAGCGCGAATCGTCCGCTCCGCCAACTTAGAATCACCAAAAAAAGCTGCGAGAAAAGCCAGAGCAGCGAGCTAGGCGACTAGAGCTGCTTGTGCCTATTGTGAAGATCACGTTTCAGACGGTGATGCAGACTGGAAGGTTGGTGCTCAGCTATGATTCTTAGAACTCCCCCTTCAATGGCCGTGACATAAGGGTGGTGGCAAGGTCTTGGGGAGCTATCTCGCCCCGCAGCACTTTAACCACCAGGCTTGTTATCGGCGCATCGATGTTGGCTGATTGTGCAATTTCTGCAACGAGCGGCGCACTTAAAACCCCTTCAGCGGTAGAGCCTAAGGTAGCGAGGATATCCGCGAGCTTCTCACCTTTGCCGAGGCGCAGCCCGACGATGCGATTGCGGCTCTGATCGTCAGTTGATGTCATCACTAGATCGCCAAGTCCAGACAGTCCTGACAACGTCTGTTGCTGAGCGCCAAGTGAGATGGCAAGTCGGGTCATCTCGGCTAGTCCACGCGTGATCAGCGCAGCGCGTGTTGATGGGCCGTACCCGAGAGAGTCTGAGATCCCCACAGCAATGGCGATAATGTTCTTCAAAATCCCACCGAGCTCGACCCCAAGCGGATCGGTTGACAGATACAGTCGAACGGTCTTGCTGGTCAGGGTAGTCGCAACGGTGGTAGCCGTAGCGAGATTGCTCGAAGCTGCCACAAGGCTCAGTGGTGTTTGCGTGGCGAGATCACGTGCGAAGCTAGGCCCAGAGATAACACACAAGGTGTCGCTCGGCACGCCGAGTGCGCGGTGAGCCCACGTTAGAGGGGTTTTTTGAGTGCTCTTTTCAATCCCTTTCGTTGCGCTTACCACGATGCCCTGCGGCTTGAGTACCGGCAGCACCTCGGACCATGCAGAAGCAGGCAGCGCCACAATTGTTAGCTGCTGTGAGCGACACTCCGAGAGGTCGCTTGTTACTCGCAGGGTGTCTGGGAGGGCGGCGCGACAATCTTTCGTAACGGCGATCTCTCTACGCGCGCGCATCTCAGCTACGTGAGCGTCATCGCGGTGCCATCCGGTAACCACATGCCCTAATCGAGCGCAATAGAGCGCCAGCGCTGAACCCCACGCACCGAGACCAACTACTGCGATCTCAGTTGGTTTTCCAGTAACAGCGGTCATACGATTACTGCTCAGGTGTTTGGGTGCCGTTTGTCTCGTCAGCTGGAGGAGTCTCTTCGGCTACAGCCCCGTTGCCGTTTGAGTCCATCGGCGCAGGTGATACCGCAACCACTTTCTCCTCTGGCTCAAGATCGATCAGTTTTACACCGCGAGTGTTTCGTCCGATGACAGAAACGTGTCGAGCGCTCGTGCGAATGATCTTTCCGCCCGAGGTAATGAGCATCAGTCCGCTCTCGCTTGTGACGGCCAGAGCTTCAATAACCGGCCCGTTACGTCCCTCAGTTTGGATATCGATCAGTCCCTTACCGCCACGATTCTGAGCACGATACTCAGATACGAGCGTGCGCTTGCCGAATCCGTTCTGGCATACGGTCAGGAGGGTAAGCTCCTCTTGACTCTGCGACGCATCAGTAGTTGCGCGAGGGATTACGGCGAGGCCGACAACTTTGTCTTCGCCTTCAAAGCGAATGCCGGTTACTCCGCGTGCAGCACGGCCCATCGGACGTACCTGATCCTCTTGGAAGCGGATCGCCATACCCCCTTGCGTTGCGAGGATGATCTCATCTCCTTCACGGGTGATTGCGGCGCTTATGACGGTATCACCCTCGTCGAGTGTGCACGCCATAATGCCGCTACGACGAGACCGTGAGAACTCTTCAAGCGCAGTCTTCTTGATCACGCCGCCCTTGGTTGCAATCACCACGTGACTACCTTCGGTCCACTCGCGGATCGGAAGAATTGCACAGAGTTTTTCCTCCTCCTTCATTTCGAGCAGGTTCACCAGAGCGCGTCCTCGGGATGTACGACCAGACTCCGGTATCTCGTACACTTTGAGCCAGTACAGTCGCCCAAGGCTCGTAAATACCAGCAGGTCTGCGAGCGTTGAGCACACAAAGAGATTCTCTACAAAGTCGCCATCATCCGAGGCAGCTCCGATAATTCCCTTGCCGCCGCGGCGTTGCTCGCGATACTCCGAGACTGAGGTGCGCTTGATGTAGCCGTTGTGGCTTACCGTGACCACCATCTCCTCGTCCTCAATCAGGTCCCGCATGTCGATCTCGGCGCCGTCGTCAATGATCTCTGTGCGGCGTGGATCGGCATACTTTTCGCGGACCTCGGTGAGCTCGGCTGAGATGATCGCATCAACTTTTTTGGCATCAGCGAGGATGCCCAAGAGTTCATTAATGCGCTTAGCAAGCTCTTCGTATTCCTGCTCTATGGCGAGGCGCTCCATGCCGGTCAGCTTTTGGAGTCGCAGGTCGAGGATCGCCTGAGCTTGAATAGTTGAGAGGCTAAAGCGGGTGATCAACTCATCCTTAGCATCCTTGGGAGTGCTCGCAGCACGGATAAGCTTAATGACCTCATCGAGATTGAGGAGAGCTATTCTAAACCCTTCCAATAGGTGCATTCGCTCTTTGGCTTTCTTAAGCTCAAACTCGGTGCGGCGCGTAACCACGTCGCGGCGGTGGCTCAGGAAGTGTGAGAGCAGGTCGATGAGCGAGCACACGACGGGTTTACCATCAACGATCGCCAGGTTGACGATACCAAAGCTTGATTGCATCGGAGTCAGTTTGTAGAGCTGATTGAGCACTACATCCGGAGTCGCATCACGCTTGAGCTCTATAACGATGCGCATACCAGAGCGGTCACTCTCATCGCGCAGCTTCGAGATACCCTCAATCTGCTTGTCGTTGACGAGTTCAGCTATCTTCTCAATCAGGCGCGCCTTGTTGAGCTGGTACGGGATCTCGGTAACGACGATGATATCAGCTTCGCGGCTCTTGGTTTTGAGCTTCTCAAAATGGGTCTTCGCACGCACTTGAATGATACCGCGGCCATTGGAGTAGGCGCTAATAATAGGAACACGCCCGTAAATGATACCGCCGGTTGGGAAATCGGGCCCAGGGATAAGTTGTAAGAGCTCATTGAGCGAGATGTTTGGGTTCTCGATGAGCGCCAACGCGCCGCTGATAACTTCGCCCAAGTTGTGGGGCGGAATGTGCGTAGCCATACCAACGGCGATTCCGTTTGCTCCGTTCACCAAGAGGTTTGGTATAACCGACGGGAGCATGACCGGCTCTAGGGTAGAGTCGTCGAAGTTGGGGGTGAAGTCGACCGTCTCTTTATCGATATCCTCAAGGAGCTTCTCTGCGAGCTCGGTCATGCGGCATTCGGTGTAACGGTATGCGGCTGGAGGATCGCCGTCGATCGAACCGAAGTTTCCTTGACCATCTATGAGAGGGTAGCGCAGGTTCCACGGTTGAGCGAGCCTCACCAGCGCTTCATACACCGGCATATCGCCGTGTGGGTGGTAGCGCTTGAGCACTTCTCCCACAACTCCCGCGCACTTGCTGTGCTTACGGTTGGACACTAAACCCTCTCTGAGCATCGCGTAGAGCACGCGGCGTTGCACTGGCTTAAGCCCATCACGCACATCGGGGAGCGCGCGACCGACGATTACGCTCATCGCATAATCGAGGTACGATTGTCGCATCTCTGACTCGATGGTAATCGGGTTAACAGAGCTAGAAACTGGGTTTGAGTTGCCTTGATTTTCCATCCCCGAAGGATAGGACAGAGAGGGGGGGAGTTCAAGGGTATATCGCACAAGAACATCAATAAAAAACGGGTAGTTAGCGGCAAAAAGAGCACCCAGTATGAGCCCAGCTCGCCGGGGTAGTAGAGGAGCTGCAACGATGATCGATCAGGGGCTCTTGTGGACCGCACCGGCGGCCAGTGCTTGGGCGTATCGCTCTTTGAATTCAACGCTTAAGTTGCTATACCTAGCGACTCGGGTTGCTGCAGCGTAGCCTGAGTATGTTGTTGGAAGTGTCTTCCGGCTGCGTTAGTTCCTGCTTCGCCGTTCTTTAGAGGTATCACCGCATGAAGCTCTCGATCGTCATTCCCTGTTATAACGAACGAAACACCATTCAGGATATAGTTACCGCGGTGAAGAGCTCTCCGGTTCCTAACAAAGAGATCGTCATCGTCGATGACTGTTCAGTTGATGGTACGCGCGATGTGCTACGTGAGCAGATCGCATCTCAGGTCGATACAATAATTTACCACGATGTTAATCAGGGAAAGGGTGCTGCGCTCCGAACTGGATTCAAGCATGTGACGGGCGATGTGGTTGTGGTACAGGATGCGGATCTCGAATACGATCCGCAGGAGTACGGACGTCTCTTAGAGCCAATTCAGTTGGGCAAGGCTGATGTGGTCTTTGGCTCGCGATTCATCAGCGATCGCCCGCATCGCGTCGTATACTTTTGGCACCGTGTTGGTAACTACATTCTCACACTTGCATCGAATATGTTTTCAAACTTAAACCTGACCGACATGGAGACATGCTACAAGATGTTCCGGCGTGAAATTATCCAATCGATCGAGATTGAAGAGTCGCGCTTTGGTTTTGAGCCTGAGATCACCGCGAAAGTTGCGGCGCTCGGCTGCCGGATCTACGAGGTTGGTATCTCATACTACGGACGTACCTACGAAGAGGGTAAAAAGATAGGCTGGAAGGACGGAGTCCGAGCGATGTATGCCATCGTTAAGTACAATATGTTCCGTCGGCCACAGCATCGTACATCGAACAGCCTCTCGCGCGTTACAGCGGCGCAGGGCGCACACCCAGTTATGGAGCAGGTAGTCAGTGCGCAGCCTGATGCCGACTGCTGTAACGCCAGATGAACCAAACACCGGCAATCGATATCGCGTCTTTCTTGAGAATCGTTCCAGATTTTCCAAAGCCTGGAATTATCTTTAGGGATATCTCACCGCTGATCGCCTCACCGACTGCGTTTCGCTTCGTCGTGTCTGAGATGGCCAAGCGTATATCGTCGCGTCCAGTTGATGCCATCGTAGGGGTCGAGTCGAGAGGATTTATCTTCGCGGCCCCGATAGCGGTTGAGCTCAATCTTCCTTTTGTCATGGTGCGTAAGCCGGGGAAATTGCCGGGAGGGGTAGAGTCTGTTCAGTATGGGTTGGAGTACGGCGCAGATGTGCTCCAGCTACAGAGGGGTGCCTTGTCGAAGGCGAACTCGGTGATCATCGTTGATGATGTGTTAGCAACAGGTGGCACAGCACAGGCAGTTGGCACGCTCGTTGAGCAGGTTGGAGCTGACGTACGAGGGTATATCTTTCTCGCAGAGCTAGAGGCGCTCGGTGGGCGGAACAAACTTGCAAACGCGAGCGTTGATGTGTTGGTGAGGATTTAGGGGGGCCTTTGAACCTAGATCTGGCAGTTGCGGGTCTAAAAATGGCGCAGCTACTCAAAATCACTTCGGCTTTTTAATTTGCGGTGCTCACCCTGACGGTGCCAGGTTTAAACTGCCGCAAATATCAAAATCCTTTGTGCTTTTGAGTATCTGTACCATTTGAGTCCTCCTAAACTGCTTAATTTAGGTAACTATTCACTGCAGCATAAAGTCGTTGGCCGGAATACTTGCTCAAAAGTGGCATAATTGCTGGGCTTTCTTTCTTGTCATCCGCTAATCGGGGAGGCGTTATCTGGGTGAATAGTTAGTTTTTCCTTACCCCGGATTCGCTCCGCAAATCCGCCCTTAATAAGGGGCTAACGTAAAACAAATTTATCCGGCTGAATGGTAACGAATTTAGAATGAAACAGGTTGGCGGAGAGGAAGGGATTCTCGTTATTGCCCGTTCGCCCCTTGGGGCTCACAGGTTCGAATCCCTTCTCTCAGGAGCCGAATGAAACAGGTTGGCGGAGATGAAGGGATTCTCGTTATTGCCCGTTCGCCCCTTCGGGCTCACAGGTTCGAATCCCTTCTCTCAGGAGCCGAATGAAACAGGTTGGCGGAGAGGAAGGGATTCGAACCCCCGATACCGTTTCCGGTATACCTGATTTCGAATCAGGCGCCTTCAGCCACTCGGCCACCTCTCCGGAGGGTGTAACTAATTGATATAGCTACTGTATTTTTCTTGCCCCGCTATCGCTTGCCGCTGAATTTACCGAATTAGGGTGCAATTAGGGTGCGTTTGGAGCGGTATATAAGTACCTCAAAGGCCCCAGTTTGTCTATTGCCGATGCCTGAGGCTGTGCTGAGGTTTTTTGTGTTGTTTGGATCGGAACAAGAGCTACGGGCTGAGAGGAGTTGATTATGAGCTTCTGTATGACTATCGTCCCATAATAGTAACAAGTCGTCCTTAAACCATACGGAGCACTGCTTATGAGAACTAGAGTGTTAACGGCCTTGGTAGCTTGCGCAATAGTTGCATCTTACTCGACGCCAGCGAACGCTGAAAAGCTATGTATAAAGACATCTGTCAACAGAAAGTCTCTCAGAGCGACCACCGTCAGTGCTATTGCATCAATTTGTCCTGCTGGTTACACGGCGATAGCGGATACGAATTTCTTTACGGGTCCAAAAGGAGAATCTGGCGTACACGGCGCTGCTGGGGCTCAAGGTCCTCAGGGTATACAAGGACCAGTGGGCGCTAAAGGGGATATTGGGCCTCAGGGCCCTGCAGGTGCAAAGGGGGATACTGGAAGTACTGGTCCGCAGGGTCCTGCAGGTGTGGTCACTTCCTTGTATGATTCAAGTAATTCTCTCGTGGGGTCTGTGGCAAACCTTGGCTGTCAGCAGTTCTTCTCGGACAATCAGAGAAAACCGATTGAGCGGGTTTCAGTTTTGCTAACGATCGGTGATCTTTCGTATCCGGTATGCGCATCTGCAGATGAATTCGTAGCCACTGCTGATATTGCGTTCGCGTCTGCCGGCTGCACGGGGCAGGCCTACCTATTTCCCTATGATGTTCCGCCTACAGCCGCTACTCTCCTCGCTGCAGGACGTGTAATTGCGGCTGGAGGTCAGAGACTTTTATTTCGGCCGGACTATTCTAGTGGGTCTGTTACAGCCACCCGAAGGTCCTACTATAACACGGAAGGAAATTGCATAGACACGACGAGTACCGAAACCTTATATCTTGCGATACAGGTCTCCAATTTAACCGTTACTTATCCGGCGCCGCTTGAAGTGAGGTAGGAGTGGTGCCGCTATTCGTAAATTTCTGCCAAGGAGAGGTGCTCGGATTCGGCACGCATAACGAACACGGGCGCTACTTTTGGCCGTTCAAGAATGCAAAGGTGCGGCGGCTTCGGAGGGGTGTGATACTTGTTTTGATTTGTTTTTTGACGGGCTGTGATACCTGTTTTGATAAAAATAGGTACCAACTAATTAATGGTGCGGCGTTTGAGAGGGACGACACGTATATCAATTTTATTTACCTTCTCGACACTAAAACCGGGAAGGTATGGATAGCTAATCAAAGAGACAGATCGTTCTCTCCCATGCAGAGGCAGGAATAGGGAGATATGAAAAGAGCTAAAACCATCCTTAAAATTGTACTTTTAGGGGTCGCCTTGTTGATATTCTGGGGGATGTATTGGGACAGGAGCAAGAACCAAGAGCTGCTCTGCCAAATTACCTACCTCGACTTTGATACAGAGATTAAAGCGGCATTGTCATCGGAGGGATTTGATAAGTTGGCACACCTTCAGGCAGCGCAGATGGTTATGCAGATGCTTTATCAAAAGGATTGCTGCCGGTTTGAAAAGACCTGCCCCGCGGGACTTCAGTTATGATGTTTTGCTAGTTAGTGTTCGGCCTGCCGTTAGAATACCGCGGCTCTAGGCGCCGGTTATGCCGACGGACACTCGAATGCTTTGGTAATACTTGCGGACGATAGATGCATCATCTCTTGATAGCACTGGTGTTTTTAGTAGGCGGCTGCGCCCCGAGTGCCCGCGCAATCAGAGCCCTACAAAACGGTGACCACTGTGAGTTTTGCCGGATTAGCGCGGGGGCAGCGAACACCGAACCTAATTCAATGCATAATCTGGGCCTGTGCTATGAAAACGGCTGGTGTGGCTATGCCAAGAGTACGGACCTTGCCGTGCAGCAGTACACGATGGGTGCTCGCTGGGGGATACTGGAGTCAAATAATGCGTTGGTGAGGCTGGGATATAAACCGCCGCCGGCCGATTTGAAAATTGCCCAAGATCTGGCAGAAGCCAGAGAAAGAGCCGCCATGTGGGGAGCTATTGGAGCTGCTTTAGCAAGCTCGGCGAATGCAATGAATCAACAGCCTACTTATAACGCACCGGCCTTCAACGCCTTCCAACAACAAAACAGCTTGGGGATGGCGCCAATTGTTGATCAGCAGGGTTGTTGCTCATGGCACGGCGGCACAAGGCGGGACTTGCTTGGAAATTACCAATGCCACTTCTCAGGCATGGTGTTATGTAATGATTTTCAGCCTAGCCCGACCTGTAGGTGCGAGTACAAACTGTGGGGAGCTAGACCGCATGCAATTTATCATTTTGCTCATAATCAGCTTTTTTGCGACTACGACTAGTTTAAGTGCGGCAGAGACACAGACATTCAGCTGTGAATATCCAATCTTTAGTGACCAAGAGGGTAGTCATAAGGAGAAAGAGCCTTTCAAGTTTTCGATTATTCTTGATTCAGACACTCGAAAGGCGTACTTGGTCGGGAATAATGGCGCGGGAGAGGTAATTTACCGGCCTAATGCTGATGTTCTAACTTTCATCGAGGAGACTACATCAGGCAATCTAAATGTAACGGTAATAGCTAAAGATGGTGTGTCGGTGCATAGTCGCCATCCCTATTTTGTGAATAGGTTTATCGCTTCTCAGTACTATGGGAAGTGTGTCAAGAAATGAAGTTGGTCGCGGACAAGTCGCGGTCGAGTTAGCTACGCCAACGGTGTGGTCCTGGCGGTCGAATATCATAGGCCGCTTCGATCGAGGAAGCTGGTAACTGAATTGGTTTCGCGTACTCGATTCCGAATTTTTCCATAAACTCCTCTTTGGTCAAGGGCTTGCTGGAGACTACGGCCCTGACGTTAGTTTCAACTCGCTGCTCAATCGCGGCCAGTTTAGGAGCGAAATACGGGGCAGCTGATACAGCAGCGGCAATCCTCTGCTCAAGCGTCGGTACCTGGTTGTCGATACTTTCCCCCCGTACCACGCGCAGAAGAAACTCGTGTGGAAGTTCGCCTGTCGATTTAGCACGCGCTACCGCGGTGGCAGTCAGTTTCGCTACGGCTCCCTTTGGTCGTCCTGCTCCTGGTCTTTTGCCGCCGTGGCTCATAATAAGTCCTTGAATCTTTGATAGTTAATCAATTCAATAATAGCTGAGTGAATAGTTGTAAGTCGCTGGTTCATTGATCCGCAACCGTGACATTACATGGATCGTGGTAACAGCCTTGAATTTGTGGGACGTTTGACCTAGGCTGAATGACACGTGCAGAACCTGAAAGCAGCCAGGAGAATATATATGAAAATTCTGAAAAGTGTCTGTATATCCGTTGTCTCGGTGATAGCACTTAATACCGCAGTCGCTGAACCGTTGCCATTTGGGTGTTATGTAACAGATGCAGAGAGAAGCTTATATCAAGTGCCACCGACTTGTTATGTCATACAAGAGGCAAATTTCTCATGGCTGACCCCAGCTAATACTTCGGCTCAGGGCCTTGTAAATGCCTACGGCGATGTAGCTGCGAGTTTTATAAAGTTAGGATACGATACTGCGATAGCAGTACAGCAATGCGACGCGGCCTACAACAACGTCAATGCGAACTATAATACGCTAGGGACAGCTTATAACAGGCAAGTAGCGTTGGTAAGGCGGCTACGTGCTGCGTGCGGTTCCAAGTGTCGACGCATCAAATAAAGCTCCCCATAGTTAGCCAGTTTGGCCTTCTAGAGGCAGCTGCCCGGCGTGGGTAGTAGGTAACGCTCGAATGCGGGCAGTCCTTGGGGTCTATGCTTTTGCTCAGAGTTGGCACTTATAGTCCCACCAGTCTCAAAGTCTCACGGCTGGAGTGTGAGACTTCTGAGACTCTGAGACTACTTGCCAAGCTTCTTTTTAATCCGAAATACGCTGGATCTGGCAAAGCCAGTCTGCTCAACGATCTTTTGCCATGGCTCCCCAGCTTCCAGCATGGAGCATACCTCCTCACGTCGTGAGTCATCTTGGCCGGTAATGGGGATCTCTTGCGGCACATAAGCCCCTACCTCCCATCCGCTGGCATTATCAAACCTGGCGCTAAAGGCGGTCGCTGTTTCTGCCAAATCTCGGCAGTGTAGGAATCGAACATTAAAATGCGCTGCGTGACCTGCTGAGTTGCCGATCTTTTCAAGCATGATTGTCACTTCAGGTATCCTCTCCGCTTTGCTAGAGCCGGAAGGGCGGTTCGGATTGCTCTTTGGAGTGTGATGGACAAGCCAAGCGGCAATCTTACGGGTTCTACAGGCCATGATCAGGTCTTCTATTTGATTCCAATAACCTGCCTGGTTCTCATCTCCTTTGAATAGTGCGTTGATATTATCGAACACAATCACCTTCACCGGCGTATCCTTGGGGCTAATCCTATTGAGTAAGATGTTAAGGTCTTTTGGATTTGATAGATCGGGGAATTTCTCACCTCGGTCGGTGAAAAATTCACGAGTAAGTATCTGCATCTCTCCGGTGCCTGGTATGTGCTTGGTGATCGACTCAAGCCTGCGCTTGATAGATTGTGGACGCATCTCGCCGTCTACAATAGCGACAGGTGCCCCACCACTTGGCGTCTCCCAGCCGAAAATGGGCGCGCCGATACTCACGGCGTGAGCCAGGGAGTACATGAAGAAGGTCTTGCCGCATTTAGTTGGCCCTGACACCAAGATAGGGGCGCCGACGGCGCACCAGTCACCGACTAGATATTCGATCGGCGGCAGAACCATCTCCAAGTAGTCGGCTGTGCGCGGAATGTGCCAGCGGTTCTGCGAGTCGGCTATCAGGCAGTTGATGCTGTCTCGTCCGGCCAGAAAATCGTCTACACGTTGTAGCAGGTCGCTTGGCTTCTTATCTGGTTCGGATGCCGCGTCGGCGGTTGCTGCGGGTTTAGTGGGTTGGTCGCTCATATCCTAGCGTCCTCCACGATGTTTTTTTCGTAAGAAGTTCTTTTTAAACTCGCGATAGCTGTTTCGATCTATCTCGAAGCTCTGAAGGCTATTGCGACCTTCCCGAACTATAGTGAGGATGCGTTGAATGTGATTGTGGTTGGTTGTATAATACAAGGTAGCTATTCCTTATTAGCCGACGTGTCCGCGTCGGCTTTTTTTATTTATGCGCGCTGCTGCTGTTGGGGCTTCGTCGAGTTTCAAGCCATTTCATTATCTCGCTTTCACGCCAGCCGATACGGCCTCTGCTAATGACAAGCTGCTTCGGAAATGTTCCGCGGTTAATCTCTCGGTAGAGTGTTGCTGTTGTAAGATTGGAGATTCGAAGAACCTCCTTTCGTGGGATGAATCTGTCTTCCATCATCGCTCCTTTTCACATTGCGACGACCTGAATTGGCGTTCGCTATAATGAGCATGATTGATCATGCAGGAGCATAAAGACCAGTTGTTCAAGGTGCTTATGCAAGTTTTGAATGGTGTAAAAAGCCCCTATTCAAACCTGCTGAAAGTTCACTTAGTTGAGCGTCTTTCTAGTTCGGCTAAGTCAAAGGTTTTGAATCTCAAGGCCTTCTCGACTATATCGGAAACCCTCCTGGCGATGGTTTTTTTTCGCGGACTACGAGTAGGCTGTTTTAGTGGAATGCCATGGTTTTCAAATATAGCTGCTAAGTGCGTCGATAGCGCGTGCTTTAAGGGCTGCATTTGTCCCCCTTTCCGGCGTCGATAGCGCTTGGGAAATGCGCACATCAGATTATTTAACATATGGCTACAAAATTCAGTTGTCGTCTGCTGTCTAGGATCAACTTTAGATTTTATGCCGACGCAGTCGGAATTGAGCAGCCTGATTTTTTGGTCTTGGGATCGGAGGTATTGAGCATACCGCTCGCGTAGAGGTACTGCTTCATGGTGGAGAAGGGCTTCGACGCGCACAAGACTCTCCCAGCAAAGGGCTAGCGCCGCATCACATTCTTGGGCCGCCGAAGATAATTTGTCTTCTAGATGCTTCTCTTCTGAGCGATAAAAATCAGGAAACTGAGAGGAGATAAAAGCGCGAGTCTCGCATATTAGGTAAACGATCTGCCTTTTAGCAGCGAGCTTGTCCTTTAGTTCAGGGATTTGATTGAGCGATTCCTTGATTCTTGGAGCGGCACTACTTCCTATTCCATCTTCCATGTATCTCCTAAGGGTTCCGTTTCGCTCCTTGGTGCGTTGTTGATTATCCCGATTCTTCTTCCTGCGATTCTTCACCAGCTCACTCGCATATTCCTGAGGAGTGACGTATCTCGCCGCCGCCAGCTTTTTTCTGCCTCTTCTGATGCTCATGCCACCGCCCTAATATCCACCTGCTCGCCCGTCACCTTCTCGATATGCGCCCACAACTGCTCCAACGCCACCTTCTTCTCCGCTGCCTCGTTGTAGTGGTCATAAATATCAGTAACCGATCCGGCTGAGTGATTAAGTATCTTCTTAAGCGTCTCGGTGCGTGTACCGGTTTTTCTAAGGAGTGTTGCCGCTGTTCGGCGCAGGTCATGCGGTGTGAAGTTGCCAATCTTAGCATTAGCCGCAAGCCTGGTAGCGGCGTTCTGTAAGGTGCGGTGCTTAATGTGCGGGCTGCGGGCTGTCTTAAAGATATACTCGCCCAGCTCCGCATCGCGCTTCAGGTCTTGTAAAATAGCGCGTGCACCTTCACTGAGCGGAACGATCTGCCGTCTGCTATTCTTAGTTTTCTCGCTGGATAATCTCCAGATACCGTCATTGCCAATATCCGACCACTTTGCCGTCATTACCTCGCCTGGTCGTTGAGCCGTCAGAAGGATGAATAGTAGGGCGGCCCTTGTCTCAAGTGACTCTTTTTCAAAATGGATCCACATTGCCCTTATTTCGCTGTCAGATAGGAAACGATCCTTCGACTTTTCTCTGAACTTCTTTTTAAGCCCATAGCAGGGCGATGTAGCTACCAACTCTCGCTCGACTGCGAAGCTAAAGATGCTGGAAATTAGCGCCCGCGTTCGGTTCGCCATAATCGGCGCAGAACGCTCTACGCCTATTGTGTCGAGTAGGGCGATTACATCTCGTCGCTGAATGTCGCAGGCTTTGTGGTTGCCCCAGGTTGGTAGCAGGTCTGCCTCGATGATGCGTTTGTCTTCCTGGCCGCCATCCTTTTTCTGCTGGGCATGCGTTGAGAGGTATTTATCGCACAGTTCGGCAAACGAGATAGCGCTTTTATATGCGTCTCTCTCATAGGCTGGATCCAGTCCCTGGGCTATTTTTAAAACGAGTTCAGAAACTTTTTCGTGGGCCTTGGAAAGAGGGATGAGTGAAGCGTCTCCGATTGAGATTCTTCGGTAGCGTCTGGTTAAATCTCTGTACCGGACGAAAAACTCCTTGGTGCCGGTTCGGTTAACTCTGACACCGAAGGTCACGCCACGACGAGAGAAGCCATCATCAATAAAGTCCTCTTGCGGTAGAGTGGTCTTGAGGCTCTTTATCGCTTTGTCGGTCAGATGTTTCCTTGGCATGGCGCAAAACTCTAGGGTGCAATTAGGGTGCATTTGGACGTGCATAAGGAGCTACGTCGTGACACCAGTTGATACTAGAAACTGCGTTAAATGCAAGGATTTATTGAGTTTTGAGATTTGCTGAGAAACGATGAGAAGAGAAGAAAATGAGAGGAAACTGATTTCGAATCAGGCGCCTTCAGCCACTCGGCCACCTCTCCGGAGGGTGCAACTAGTTGATTTAGTTGCGATTGCTTCGCTGCTTGTTGGCACCAAAGCATCCTAGCAGCACTGTGTTGGTGCAGCTGGACGGCCATATAAGTAGCTCAGGGGCCGATATTTGTCCACACCGCTTTGAACCTAGCAGGACATCGTAGTTCTCTCCTCTTGGATGGGCGTCGCAATTCTCGTCCATTTTAATGGGCCACAAATGCGCGGGTGGAGCTGTTTTTATTGAGTTTTGCAGCGGTTGCCCGCGCATTTGTATCCTGATCGAAACTTCCGGTAGTTTCGAGTAGATAGCGGGAAAATTGCGATGCCCTCTCCTCTTGGATGGGTCCACCAATGCGTGGAACTAGCTGTTTACAATGATCTTAAC